>JBEKBT010000055.1:0-19381 GCA_050015255.1 Acidimicrobiales bacterium | reverse complement strand
TCGCAGTCCGCCCGGCGGTTCGCCCCAATGGTCCTCCGGGACGAGGTCGTCGGCGCCCGGCACGGGGTCGGGCAGCGTTCCCTCGAGGACGTCGATGAGCTCGCTTTGCAGACCGCCGAGGTACAGGTAGGCGATCCACTCGGCCGGATGTGAACGGGCGGACGGTGGCTCGGTCTCGTCCTCGCTGGCCCCGAGCATCGATCCGAGGGACAGCCGAAGGTCGTTCAGGGCGGCGAGCCAGGCGGCGATCTGATCGTCGTCGAGCCGGGTCTCCTTCGCTGTGGCCGACATCGTCTCGAGGGACTCACGGTGGTGCTCGAGGAGATCTTCACGGGTCATCGCGACAAAGGAACGCTCGGCGTCAGGGTCGGTCGTATAGGCGGGCGGTAGCAGGCGACGCAGGGCATCGGGCAGGTCGCCCGGGGCCTTGTCGCCGACGTCTTCGAGCAAAGAGACGAGCCTGAGGGGCAGCACCTCGAGCAGCGCACGTTCCTCGGCTCCGAGTCGCACTTCGTAACCTCCGTCGCGGGCGGGGTGGATCCGCCGGCGGAAGCTCACTCGCTGTGCTCCATCGTCGCCCAGAGCCCGTGCTGGTGCAGCCGGGCGACATCGAGCTCGGCGCGCTCTTTGGGCCCGCTGGAAACGACAGCGCGACCTTTGTAGTGGACGTCGAGCATGAGCTTGTGGGCCTTGGGACGGGAGTAACCGAACAGCTTCTGGAAGACGTAGGTCACATAGCTCATGAGGTTGATCGGGTCGTTCCACACGATCACGAGCCAGGGCAGCTCCGGCACGGCAGTTTCGTGTGTTTCGGGGCGCTCGACTTCCGTCGGGGCCGTCGAACCGGACGAGATGGCAGTCATGGCCCGCTCAGGTTCCGGTCGCGACCGCACCAGCGGCCTGGGTCGCAGCGGTGACACCCGTCCCTTCGACCGGATGCCGGTGCAACGACAGATAGAAACCGATCCCCGTGATCCAAAGCATGCTCACCCCTGCCAGGTGGAATTCCACCACCCAGGCGGCGTCGTGCAGAAAGTACTGCAGATAGCCGAGCGCTCCCTGCAAGACCATCACCTCCAGGAGGAGACGCCCGCCTCGCAACACGACCTCGGGTGCTCTCGCCTGGTGGAACGCGAATTGTGATGCGAGCGTCAGTCCGATGAGGAACAGAGCCACGGTGGAGTGGGCTTCGGCGATGTCCCGGAACGCGATCGGTACCCGCTTGGCGCCGGGACCACCCGCATGGGGGCCCGCACCTGTGACCATCGTGCCGACGACGGTGACCAGTGCGAGGGTGCACAGCTGCAGCCGCGCCAGACGAACCAGGTCGCGCCCAACTACGGGCTCGGCACGAGTTGGGCGACTGCCGGACAGGTGGTAGAGCACGAGCGCGTCGGCCAGGATCACGATCGTCAGCAAGAAGTGAACAGCGACGAGGTAGGGATTGAGCTTGAAGAGCACGACGAGGCCGCCGAGCACGATCTGAGCCACGATGCCGGCGACGAGCCCCGCCCCGAGAAGGGTCAGGTCTCGCCGAGGTGGCGTTCGCAGCGCCGTCACGGCGAGCGTGGCGACCGAAAGCACCGTCACTGCCGCGCTCACGAGCCGGTTGATGAACTCGACGACCGGATGGAATGAGTAGACCGCTGTCAGGTGATGCTGGTAGCACGAGGGCCAGTCCGGGCAACCGAGGCCCGAGCCCGTCAAGCGCACTGCACCGCCGCTCAGGACCAGCAGCGCGAAGCAGATCACTGAGGCCAAGGCCACCTTGCGCACGGCGGCGGGTGAGAAATGGGGCAGGCGCACTCCCTTGGGATCGTATGCGGGCAGGGCTCAAGCCACCATTCTGTACTTACAGGACCTGCCGCCGCCGCGGCTTGTTTGCCGCGGCTTGTCTGAGGAATGCTGCTTCATATACTTGCGAGATGGCGCAGCTCACGACCGTTCTGATGCCGCGCCGGTCTGCCAGCATCAAGCTCAGGGCCTATCTGGCGCTCACGAAGCCCCGGATCATAGAGCTCTTGCTTGTCACGACTGTGCCGACAATGGTCGTGGCCGCGAAGGGCATCCCCAAGTGGTGGTTGATCGTTGCGACGCTCGTTGGAGGCGCGCTCTCGGCCGCCGGTGCCAATGCGGCGAACATGTTCGTGGACCGCGACATCGACGCCGTCATGCACCGCACCCGCCACCGGCCCCTTGTCACCGGCGCCGTGACCCCGGCCGCCGCTGTCGTCTTCTCGATCGCCCTCGAGGTCGCCGCCTTCGCCCTGCTATGGCGGGCGGTCAACCTCTTCTCGGCTCTGCTCGCGCTCGGAGCGGCGCTTTTCTATGTCTTTGTGTACTCCGTCGGCCTGAAGCGGCGCTCGACGCAGAACATCGTCATCGGCGGCGCGGCAGGGGCAGTCCCGGTGCTCGTCGGCTGGACGGCTGTCACCGACCACCTGGCCTGGCCCGCCGTCGCCCTGTTCGCGATGATCGTGATCTGGACGCCATCGCACTTCTGGGCGCTGGCGGTGCGGTACCAGGACGACTACAAGGCGGCGAACATTCCCATGCTGCCGGTCGTGGTCCCCTTCGAGAAGGTGTCGCGTCAGATCATCTTGTACTCGCTGGCACTGGTCGCGGCATCGTTCGTGTTCGGCGTCGTCGACCGCGCCGGGTGGGTCTACTGGGCGGCAGCCGCCGCGGCAGGCGGCCTCTACCTGGCAGACGCCTTGCGCCTACGTCGTGAGAAGGGAACCCCGAAGAGCGCCATGCGCCTGTTCACCTACTCGATCACTTACATCACCGTGGTATTCGTGGCGATGGCGGTCGACGTGATCGTCCGCTACCACTGAGGGTCCGGCGCGCCCGAGGTTCTCCCGCCGGTCCTTGCCACCTGGCCGGTCATTCCCACTTGAATGTGCAGGCGGCCACCACAGGCGCCGCCACCGCCCAGACGCCAAGCGCCACCCAGGCTTCCGGCGGGGCGCCCGCACCGGTCCCGAGCGTGAGGTGCAACGCGTCCGAGAGGGCGGCAGTCGGGAGCAGGCGAGCAAACGAGGCCAGAGCCCCCAGCTCGTGCAGCGGGAAAAGGACTCCGCCGATCAGCAGCAAGATCACATAGACGCCGTTGGCGACCGCCAGTGTCACCTCGGCCCGGAGCGCGCCCGCCATTGCGAGGCCGATTCCCGCGAACGCGATCGTCGCCAGGAGCACGGCGATGACGGCGAGCCCGGCAGCGGGGTGCGGCCGCCAGCCGAGTGCCAGAGCGACGGCGACGAGCACGACGACTTGGATGATCTCGACGACGAGGACCGAGGCGATCTTCGCCGTCATCAGCACAGGCCGGCCGAGGGGGGTGGCACCGAGCCGTTTCAAGACCCCGTAACTGCGCTCGAAGGCGGTCGCTATCCCAAGGCTGACCATCGCCGTCGACATGACGGCGAGGGCGAGCACCCCTGGGGCGAGGAAGTCGACCCGGTGGCTCGTTCCCGTCGGCAGCACGGGCACCAAGGTGAAGAAGACGAGGAGAATGACGGGGATCCCGAGTGTCACGAGGAGCGTCTCCCCGCGCTCCAGTGTCATCCGGGTCTCGGCGGCGATCTGTGCGCGAAGCGCCCGAATGTTCATCGCTCGGCTTGTCCCCGCCGGCTCTGACGCCTTGACGGCGAAGGCTCGGCACCAGGACTCGGCGGTCCGCCGGCCGATCCCGTCAGCCGGAGGAAGACGTCTTCGAGCCGCTGGCGGCCTGCCCGGAGATCGCCGAGGGGGAGATCGCGCTCTGCGAGCCAGGCGGTGAGGGCCGCCACCAGGGCCGGGACGGGCGGGGCCGACACGAGGTACTCGCCGGGCGGCCCCTCAGTGACGGCGGCGCCGAGCCGAGCAGCAAGCTCGCCCACGGCGAGGCCGGGCTCGGCAGCGAAACGGAGCTCTTCCGACCGGCCCCGGATCTCCCCCTGACGCCCCGCGGCGACGACCTTGCCGTGGTCGACGATCACGATCCGGTCGGCGAGGCGCTGCACCTCGTCGAGCTCGTGGCTCGTGATGATGACGCACACACCGTCGGCCCGCAGTCCGGCGATGACGTCGCGAACCGTGATGCGGCCAGCCGGGTCTACTCCGGCCGTCGGCTCGTCGAGAAGGACCACGCGGGGCTTGCCGACAAGTGCCAGCGCCAGCGCGAGCCTTTGTTGCTCTCCTCCCGACAGGCGCTTGTAGGGCGTTCGTGCGACCGCGCGAAGACCGGCGAGATCGAGGAGCTCTTCGGGATCACGCGGATCCCGGTAATAGGCGGCGAAGAGGTGGACGGCCCGCCAAGGGCTCATGACCGGGTAGATGCCGCCGCGTTGGAGCAGGACGCCGACTCGAGCCGTGAGCTCGGTGTGCTCGGAGCACGGGTCGAGCCCGAGGACCCGAACCGTGCCGGCGTCGGGGCGTCGGTAACCCTCGAGCGTCTCGACGGTCGTGGTCTTGCCCGCACCGTTGGGTCCGAGCAGGGCGACCACTTCACCGGCGTCGGCGTCGAAGCTGATCCCGTCGACCGCGACCAGGTTGCCGTAACGAACCACGAGGTGATCGACTTCCACGGCTTGCACCGCCGAGACGCTATCGGCGGTGGGGACCGACCTCGCAGCTGTGCTGCGGGCGCGGGGCAACCGGGCGCGGGGCAACCGGGTGCGGAGCAGCCGGCCGACGGCAGGCGATCAGCGCCGTGGCGACTCGAAGCGGTACCCGAGGCCGCGAATGGTCGTGATGAGAACCGGTTTGGAGGGGTCCTGCTCGATCCGCGACCGCAGCCGCTTGATGTGCACGTCAAGGGTCTTGGTGTCACCCACGTAGTCCATCCCCCAGACGCGATCGATCAGGGTGTCGCGGGTGACGACCCGCCCCGGGTTGCTGAGCAGCATCTCGAGCAGCTCGAATTCCTTGAGCGGGAGCTTGATCTCCTGGCCGCGCACGATGCATTCGTGTCGTCCCAGGTCCAAGACGACATTTCCGACCTGGAGGATCTCGTCCGGCCGGACAGGCGCGCTCGGCGACACGCCGTCGCGTTCCATACCGTCGCCGGCTGCGTGCCTGAGGGTCGGAGGCTGGTCGGCGCCGTCGGTCGAGTCCCTGTCGGCCCCACCCTGGTGGGAGGCCCCATCGGTGGCAGAGGGCGACGAGGACCCTGGCCCGAGGTTGTTACCCCCGTGGGCGCCCGGGGCTCGGCGCAGAACCGCCCGCATCCGCGATACGAGCTCGTGGAGCCGGTAAGGCTTGGCGACATAGTCGTCGGCACCCACCTCGAGGCCGACGACGGTGTCGAGCTCAGTCGACTTGGCGGTCACCATGATGATGGGCACCGTCGAGTTGGCGCGGATCGCCCGGCAGACGTCGATGCCGGAGAGGCGCGGGAGCATGACGTCGAGGAGCACGAGATCGGGCTGGTCGAGTGTGAAGCGCTCGAGGGCCTCAACCCCGTCGCGGGCGGCGGTAACGGAGAAACCTTCCCTTTCGAGGTTCACCGTCAGCGCGTCCACGAACGACTCTTCGTCCTCGACGACGAGCACACGCGCCGGCGGAGCTCCGCGGTCGTCGTCTCCTGTGGGGCCTATCTCTGCCGAGTGGCTCACGGAGGCGACAGGAGGTTGCTTGGCGGCCGGCGCAATGTCCTGTGCCGACCATCGCGTGTCGAGACGCGCTCGTTTTGTGGAGAGCCTCGCGACTCGGCGCCGCTGTTGGGTGCTCACGCGTCCATCCTAGGTTGGCGGGGAAGTCTCAAAGTGAACGTCGACCCTTCTCCCTCACGAGACTCAACCTGCACGCTGCCTCGGTGGTTCGCCGCCACATGGCGAACGATAGCCAATCCGAGTCCAGTCCCGCCTGTCGAGCGGCTTCGCCCTGCATCGACGCGATAGAAACGCTCGAAGATCCGCTCGAGGTCGCGCGAAGGGATGCCGACGCCGTGGTCTTCGACGATGACCAGGACGTCGTCGTCTTCGGCCCGGCCCACGCAGCTCACGTCGCTGCCTTCCGGCGAGAATTTCACGGCGTTCTCGAGCAGGTTGTAGACGGCCGAGGTCAGTTGACGGCGGTCGCCGAGCACGACGAGAGGTGGTTCCGGCTCCTCGAGGGCAACTTTTATCTGCAGCTGGCTCGCCGCCTCCCGGACGCGCTCGGCGGCTTCGGCCATCACGAGGTTGATCAACACCGGCTCGCGTGGGGGCGACTCCTCGTTCTCGATGCGGGAGAGGTCGAGGAGGTCGTCGATCACCCTGCTTATGCGGAAGGCCTCGTTGTAGATCCGGTGCGCGAGGCGCTGGGTCACCTGTGGCTCGTTCTCCGAGAGCAGCGTCTCGGCCAGGAGCCCGACAGCACCCATGGGCGTCTTCAGCTCGTGGCTGACGTTGGCTACGAAATCGCGCCGCACGTCCTCGAGTCGGCGGCGTTCGGACACATCGTCGATGACAGCGATCATCCCGAGGGCGCGCTGGCCGTTGTCGATGCTCTCCGTACGCACCACCAGCGTGCGCCGGGGCGGCCCGTAGAGCTCGAGGACGCGTTCCTCGCTGGCGCCGGGCGCAGTCGCGGCGAGAAGCTCCTCGACCGCTTGTGCCGCGATGGCGTCCCCATGGCGGCTGCCGATAAGAGCGACAGCCTTGGTGTTGCGGAACACGGTGTCGCCACGCTCGTCGGTGACGAGCACTGCCTGGGGAAGGGTGTCGAGCGCACGGCGCAGGCGGATGGCCTCAGAGCTCGACTCAGCCACGGCTTCGGTTGCGCGGTCCGTCGCGCGCTCCACCTGGACAAGGACGTCCTCCAGGTCTTGGGCCTCCTTGGGTGGCGCGTCCGCCCCCAGCCGGGAGGCGAGGGCCTGCAAACGCTGCCGCAGGCTGCGGCTACCGCGGTGAGCCGTGACGAGTGCCGTAGCGGCGATGAGGCCGAGCACGACGACGATCGCGATGACGAGCTCGAGAACCGTCAGGTGAAGGACCGTGCCCACTGTCACCAGCATTGCATGGCTGGCGGCCCGCGAGCAGGGCTGAATTCGCCCTCCTCCGGCTCGGCACGCGGTAGGTCAGGCGGTAGTCGCCGTGGCCAGCATCCAAGTGCCGTTGGGCAAAGGTGCCGCGTGCAACTCGCCGAACGCTCGGCCACGACAAGTCCGCCGTTCGGAAAGGTAGGCCTGTGACCGTCTCCCCGTTTGCTCTCTTCCTCGCCGGGATCGTCTCGATGAACCCGAGCTCCTCGGCACTACCGGGCCAGTCCACGATCCAGCAGCTCACCAACGGCCTCGGCTGGTGGGCGCTCGTCGCCTCACTCGTGGGTCTTGTGCTCGGCGCCGCCGCCTGGGCGCTCGGAAGCCACACGAACAACTACCAGTACTCCAACGCCGGCCGGAAAGCCGTGCTCGCCTCGGGGGTCGCCGCCCTTCTCATCGGAGCGGCGCCGACAATCGTGAACTTCCTGTTCCAGACTGGCAATGGGATCCACTGACACTTCTCGACCTTCGGCACTGCTTGACCATGTCCATGGCCTTGCCGCAGTGCCGATCGTCCGAGCCGCAGGCCATGGCACAGGCGGCGTCGTGGGAGCCCTCCGTTCCTTCGCTCGCACCGCGCGGGTCCAGCCCCACGCTGCGGCGAGCATCTTCTCCGGCCTCAGCCCTACCGCCCTTGCCGAGGCGATCACAAAGGCGCTCCTCGGGGGGCTCTACAGCTCCCTTCTGAGCTGGGTGGCGAGTGGCGCCGCTTCGCTTGTCGGCGTGCTCGCCGATGCGTTGTCCTCGACCACCGAGCCCGTGCTCACAGGAAGCGCCTTCAGCTCGGAGTTCGAGCTCATGGCCGCTCTCAGCGCAGCCATCGCCCTACCTCTGGTGGCCGTCGCGGCGATTCAGGCCATCATCCGCCAGGAGCCGGGAAGCCTGCTTCGCAGCGTGCTCGTGCGCCTGCCCTTGGCATTGCTGTTCACGGGCGTGAGCGTGCAGCTCGTCGCCCTCGGCTTGGTCGCGACCGATCAGGCGAGCGCTCTGCTGATCGGTGCAGCCGGCGACCCGACGCACCGCATGCTGACGGGGCTGGTGACCGGCCTCGAGCAGCCAGGGGGCCTCGGGCTGGCGGCTTTCGGGGGCTTTCTGGTCGTGCTCAGCGCGGCGGTCGTGGCCTTTGTGCTCTGGCTCGAGCTCGCCGTCCGGTCGGCTGCCATCGCGGCCGCCTCCTTGTTCCTGCCTCTTGCGCTTGTCGGTCTCGCCTGGCCGGCGACGTCGCACTGGGCGCGCAGGTTGGGCGAGACGCTGGCAGCCCTGGTGCTCTCGAAGCTCGTGATCGCGGCCGTGCTCGCGCTCGCCGCAGGACTGCTGGTAAGCCCGAGCGGGATCGCCGGTGTCGTCGAGGCTGTGGCCTTGCTCGGCGTCGCGGCGTTCGCGCCGTTCGCCCTCCTCAAGCTCGTGCCGGCCGTCGAGGCTGGAGCGGTAGCCCACCTCGAAGGCCTGGGGCGGCGACCGGTCCAGGCCGTGGAACGTCTGGGCAGGGAGTTCGGCCTGGAAGGCGGCGGCGTCGCGGCCCTGGCCGGCCTCGGAGGTCTCATGGCCCAGGGCGGCGAGGCCGCCAACGCCTCGGCCCAGCAGCCAGGCAACATCATCGACGGGAACTGGACGTCCGACCGGCCGCGGTACGGAGAATCGGGCGGCGGAGCGGTCAGCTCGCCGCCGGATCCCGCCGGTCCCACGAGTTCCCCGGATCCCGCCGCTCCCGCAAGTTCACCGACCCCAGCGAGCCTCGCCGGCTCTCCGATCGCAGCCGGGTCGCCCCCTTCCTCAGCACCGGGTTTCGCCGCGGCCGGCCTCGCCGGCTCTCCGACCTCGGTCGACCTTGCCGGTCCCGACGCGGCTCAGGTGGTCCGCCCGGCGTTGCAACCTGAGCGAGACCAGCCGGACCATGACTGAGGCGACCCCCCGCTACCAGCTGGGACCGCGCAGCCGCCGGGGCCTCGTGGCGGGTTGGCGAGCAGGACAACTCGCCATTGTGGGAACTGGCCTCGTGATCGCCGTGCTCGTGTTGCGGTCCGTCGGTCACGCCGCGGGAGCGTTCCTAGGCTTCGTGGTGGTCGCTGCGTTCGTGGCCTTCACCACCTGGCCCTTTGCGGGCCGCAGCGCCGAGCAGTGGACACCTGTCGTGGCGTCACACCTGGCCCGTCGTATCGGCGGCCAACGGCGCCGGCGCGACACGCTGTCCGCTTTCGAGCTGGATGAGATCCCCACCACCGTCTCGAGCAGGCAGATCGGTGTCGTCGTCGACGGCGCGGCGGGAACGTGGACAGCGGCCATGAGGATCGGCAGCCCTGGTTTCGCGCTTGGGGACGAACTGGAGCGATCTCGCCGGATTGCGGCCTGGTCCGGCGTGCTGGCCGGATCGGCGCGAGAAGGAGGAGCTCTCCACCGCTTGCAGTGGATCGCCCGTTGCCTGCCCGGAAGCTGCGACGACCGTTTCGCGACCGGCCGGGCCGCCGATCGCGGGATCGCCACCGGCAGCTACAGATCGTTGCTCGAGCGCGCCGCGCCCTTGTTATGGAGACACGAGGTCCTCCTCGCCTTGTCGGTCCGCTCGGCCACAGGACATGGCCGTCGGCGGGGCAATGACACGGCCCGACGGATGCTGGACGAGCTCGAGGCGCTCGAGCGGCGGTGCCTCGCCGCCGGCTTGGACGTCGACGGCGTCCTTTCGCAGTTGGAGATCGCTGAGGTCGTCCAGAGCACCTCGGCCGCCGCCTGCGCGCCCGGAGGTGTCGCTGATCGCTGGCCCTGGCCCTTCGCGATCGAGGAGAGCTGGTCGGCCATCTGCACCGACGCGACTTGGCACGCCGTCTACTGGATCGCCGACTGGCCGCGCACCGGCGTAGGGAGCGGATTCTTGTTGCCGCTCATGTTGGAGGGCCGCTTGAGACGGACCATTGCCGTGACGATGGCGCCCGTGCCGCCGTTGCGGGCGGTCCGGCGAGCCGAGCATGATCGCACGTCGGGCGCGGCCGATGAGGAGCTTCGCCGCCGCCATGGATTCGCCGTCACCGCCCGGACTCGGCACGAGCACGAGGCGACCAGGCGCCGAGAGTCTGAACTGGCTGATGGGCACAGTGCCTTTCGTTTCACTGGCTATCTGGCGGTGACGGCCGACGACGCGGCAGCGCTCGCCGCTGCCTGCGCACGGCTCGAGCAGATCGCCGCACAGGCTCAGCTCGAGCTTCACCGCATGTACGGCGCGCAACAGGACGGCTTCAGCTGCATCCTGCCTACCGGGCGCGGCTGCGCATGAGGCTGCCGGCCCACGAGTCGACGACAGCCCAGCTCGGTGTCGCCTACCCGTTCGCGGCTTCGGCTCCTCTTCGGGCAAGCCGGGTGCTCATCGGTCAGGACCTCGTTGGTGGCCCTTTCGCCCATGACCCGTTCGAGCTCTACGCGTCGGGCACTGTCACGAACCCGAATATCACGGTGCTCGGCCAGATCGGGCGGGGGAAGAGCGCCCTGGTGAAGACCTACCTGTTGCGGCAGGCGGCCTTCGGACGGCAAGTTGCGGTGCTCGATCCGAAGGGCGAGTACGGCGCGCTTGCGCGGGCGCTCGGTTCCAGCCCGATCGCGCTCGCACCCGGCGGCTCTGTCCGCGTCAACCCACTCGACGGTCCCCCGGCTCCGACCGACACGGCGGTGGCAAGGCACCGTCTCGTCCTTCTCGGGACCCTTGCGGCCGCATGCCTTCGAAGGTCGCTCTCGCCCCGGGAGCACACCGCCCTCGAGCTGGCGCTGGGCGCGGCGACACGTGCACATCTGGGGAGCAGCAGCGGCCCGCCCACCCTGCCCGAGGTCGTCCGGGCGCTTCTTCGACCCTTAGCGGAGTCGGCAAGGGTTGTCGGGACGACCAAGGCCCGGCTCGAGGAGGACGGAAGGGACCTCGGCCTCGAGCTGCGCCGCCTTGTCGAGGGTGATCTGGCTGGGATGTTCGACGGCCCGACGACGCCCGGCATCGATCCGGGCTCAGGCGTGCTCGTTGTCGACCTCTCGGCCGTCTATCACTCCGAGGCGCTCGGCGCGTTGATGGTTTGCGCCTCGGCGTGGCTGCAGGCAATGACCGCCCGGACCGAGGCGCAGACGATCCTGGTGGTCGACGAGGCCTGGGCTGTGCTCACCGAGCTCGCGGTGGCCCGCTATCTGCGCTCGTCCTGGAAGCTGGCACGGGCGAAGGGGCTCGCGAACATTGCCGTGTGTCACAGGGCATCGGACCTCGGGGCAAGCGGCTCGGCCGGGAGCGAGCAGAGTCGCCTCGCCGAGGGGTTGCTCGCGGACTCCGAGACTGTGGTGTGCTACGCGCAGCCTGCCTCCGAGCTGCCGGTGCTGGCTGATCTGCTGGGATGCACACGCGAGGAGCTGGAGGTGCTGCCGCGGCTGCGCCGGGGCGTGGCCCTGTGGGTGGTCGGGAGGCGTCGTTTCCTGGTCGAGCATCTCGTGGGGCCTGACGAGCTCGCCCTCGTCGACACCGACACGAGGCTGGTCAGCCAGGACCAGCTCTGATGGCGATGGCACCGGGCGCACAGGATCGAAGGTGCGATTGAGGCCAGGTCCCGCTCCACGTGATGCTGGTTTACGCCGCCGGGGCAAGACGGCGCGCCCTTCGATCGACGGCCACGACCGGGACCGGTTGGCTCTCGCCGCCGCGGGGGCCTGCCTGGGCCTGTCTTGGCTCATCTGGCTCGCGGGCGGCTTGCTGGCGTTCGCGACTACCGGCAGATGGCACGAAGTGCCCGTGGGCGCGGCGCCTGTCCTGCTCGTGCGGATGCTGGCTCACCCGGCCGTGCCATCTCAAGCCTGGCCCGCGCTCATCCGGAGGAGCTTCCCCAGCTCCGGGCTGACCGATGCCTGGCTTGGGATCGTCGTTGTCCTTGCCCTGCTTGCAGGTGTGGGGGCCCTGGGGTTGGCGTGGAACCGCTCCCGTGGTCGGCGGTCCCGGAGCGCTCCAGGCGGTCGGCCGCTGACGTGGCCGCGCCCGCGCCGGCGGCCACCCGAGGCGTCGGGCCCTGCCAGGGCGCCGTGGAGCGGCCACCCGGGGCTTTGGGCCCACAGGGCGGCTTCCAGGCCCTTGTCCAGGGCACGGGGGTGGGCCCAACCCCGCGACCTACGACCGCTGCGGGTGGCGAGGGCAACCGGCGATCGCATCGTCCTCGGTACCCACGCCGGTCGCCTGCTGGCCGCTGAGCCCAGGCACTCGGTCATGGTGGTGGGGCCGACCCAATCGGGCAAGACGACCGGGCTCGCGATCCCGGCCATCCTCGAATGGTCGGGACCCCTCCTCGCCACGAGCGTCAAAGCCGACTTGCTCCACGAGACGCTCGAGTGGCGCAGCTCGCTTGGCCAGGTGCAGTGCTACGACCCCACTGGCGCGGTGAGCTTCGTCGGCGGCCGATCGGGGTCGTCGGGATGGTCGCCGCTCGCAAGGGCGGCGACCTGGCCCGGCGCGAGGCGCATCGCCTCGGCGCTGTGCTCGGTGGCGAGGGCTGGGGACGGGGGGATGGAGGACGCCGGGTTCTGGTACGCGAACGCGGAGAAGCTCCTCGCCCCGTTGCTGTTCGCGGCCGCCACCGCCGGCGCCTCGATGGCGGACGTGGTTCGCTGGCTAGACGAGGAGGAGACGGCCGAGGTTCTCCTGGCCCTCGAGCTCGCCGGCGTGCCCGAGGCGCTCCGGGCGGCCCGCGCCAGCCTCGGACGGGAGGAGCGCCAGCGCGCGTCTGTCTACGCGACGGCCGAGACCGTCGTGGCCGCCTTTGCCGATCCCGCGGTGGCGGCATCGGCCGAAAGGTGCGAGATCGACCCTGCCGCCCTCGTCGCCGGTTCTGCCGGCTCCTTGTACTGCTGTGCACCCGCAAGGGACCAGGAGCGCTTGGCCCCCGTCTTCACGGCCATCGTGCGCGAGGTCCTGGACGCGGCATTCGAGAGGGCGGCGACGACAGGAAGGCCTCTCGATCCGCCCCTTTTGGTCGTGCTGGACGAGGCCGCGAGCGTCGCTCCGCTGGCTGACCTGGACCGGGTCGTGGCGACGGCCGCCGGTCACGGCGTCCAGCTCGTCACCGTCTGGCAGGACCTGGCCCAGGTCGAGTCGCGTTACGGCGGCCGCTGGGCAACGGTCGTGAACAATCACCGCGCCAAGCTCGTGTGCTCAGGCATCGCGGATCCCGTCACCTTGCAGCACGTGAGCGGGCTGCTCGGCGATGAGGAGAGGGCAGAGCATTCCTGGACCGTCGGTGATGACGGGCGGCACACCCGGACCGAGGCGGTCACGGTGCAGGCGCTCGCGCCTCCGGGTTGGCTTCGCCAGCTCCCTCCCGGCGAGGCCGTCCTCGTCTATGGGAGCTTCCCTCCCGCACGCCTCGCCCTACGGCCGTTCTTCGAAGATCCGGTGCTGGCCGGGCGCGCCGCAAGCAGTTCGGAAGGTGGGGCGGGCGATCCCGGTTACTGCGCTGTCAAGCGCAGCCGGCGCGGGACACGCCGCGCGAGATTGACGGCGTGGTCGCCAAGACGCTCGTAGAAACGTCCCACCAGAGCCAGCTCAATGGCCACCTCTACGGGTATCGCGGCGGCGACGAGCTCCGCGATGAAGCTCACGTGCAGGTCATCCATCTCGTCGTCGAGGGCCTCCAGCCGCTCGGTCGCGCCGGGTGAGTCGCCGCCGTAGGCGTCGCCGGTGATGTGCCACATCGCGCAGGCGACCTCCCCCATGCGCTGGACGTAGCCCCGTAGCCGGGCGGGCATCTCAGCAGGGAGATTTCGTGTCGCCCGCCGAGCGACATGCTCGGCGAGGTCACCGCTTCGTTCCAGTTCGGGGAGCATTCCGAGCACGGCGAGCAGGTATTCGGTCTCTTCGGGGTTCGAGGGCCGGTCGAGCAGCCGCCCCTGGACGGTGGCTTCGAGCTCCTGGTAGAGGTCGTCGATGTCCGCGTCTGCGGCGACGAGACTGCGGGCGGCCTCACGATCGGCGCTGACCAGTGCATGTGTGGCACCCGCCACGGCGTTCTCCACGAGGGCGAAGAGCTGGATCACATGGCGGTCGACGAGAGGGAGGTCGACCGGGTTGTCAGCATCGTGACGCACGGTACCGAGGCCACGCCCTGTAGGGTGCGAGCCCACGGCGCCTTCTGCTGGCGGGGCGGCGTCAATAGCAGCCGAAGTGCGCTCGGAACCGTTCCGCTCAGCGCCGCGCGCCGTCTCATCATCACCTAGCACGCGTTGAGCCATGGCGTCACGCTACCGCCCTCTGCGGCACGCGACCGGTCAGTTTCTGCCTAATTCCGGATTCGCGCGCAGCTTTCATCCTGACGCGGTCTTTCTGTTACTTGTAATTCGTTGTCAGTTAACCCTGATCCCGTACGGTCGGGTCCGGTGGAAAAGCGAGATGCGGTGACAACTCTCAGCGACTGTCGCCAGGCACTCGTGGACTCCGCTCGCACCGACCCTGGCCCGGGGTCGTGCGTCCTTACCCCCCTCGCCCTCGCAACCGCCCTTGACGCGCGGCGCCCCCAGGCTGCGCGTCCCTACCCCAATGCGTGCGGCGCCGCCCGGTATGCCGGCCGGGCCGACTGGAGCGAGCCAGCAGAGGACGCACCTCCCTGGGACGCGGCTTGAAGGTGTCGGTGGCCGACCGGACGGTCTCTGAGAGATCAGCCCTCCTCTTCTCTTGGAGCGTCCGCCGGCCGCCGAGGAGCTGGCTGTCCGCGAGCCGGCCGTCCACGCTCCGGCTGCCGAGGACCTGGCCGGCAAAGAGCCGGTCGCCCTGGGCGCTCGGGGCTCAATAGGCGAGAAACGCCCAATAGGCGAGCAACGGGGGCTCAATAGGCGAGCAACGCCCGCGCGGCGGCTGCGATGTCGTCGGTCTGGGGGAGGATCGCCCGTTGCAGAGTGGGCTCGTAGGCGACAAAGGTGTCGGTCGCGCCGACTCTGGACACAGGAGCGTCGAGATCGGCGAAACACGCCTCACCTGCCCAAGCAGCAATCTCCGCCCCGAAGCCGCCCGTGAGCACGTCTTCGTGCACCACCAGGAGGCGGGAAGTGCGGGCGACCGAGGATGCGAGAGCGTCCTTGTCCCAGGGGATCAGGGAGCGGAGGTCGATGACTTCCACGTTCATGGCCTCGCTGGCGAGCTGCTCTGCAGCCTCCAGCGACTTTTGCACGGTGGCACCCCAGGTCACGATGGTCAGGTCCTGGCCCTTGCGGACCGTCGAGGCCTTGCCGAGGGGGATCAGATAGTCGGACGGCGTGATCGGATCCCTGGCGTACCTCTGGCGAAGCAGGTGCTTGTGCTCGAGAAACAACACGGGGTCTTCGCACCGGAAGGCGGTTCGGAGCAGCCCGGCGGCGTCACTCGAGCGCGAGGGCATGACGATCACAAGACCCGGGACGTGGGTGAAAATCGACTCGCCGCATTGGGAGTGCCAGATGCCCCCACCCGTCAGGTAGCCGCCGATGGCGACGCGGATGACCAGCGGGACCGTGAAGCGCCCCTCAGAGCGCCATCTCGTCGTGGCCGCCTCGGAATGGATCTGCATCATCGCCGGCCAGATGTAGTCGAAGAATTGAATCTCGGCACATGGCCGAAGGCCACGTATCGCCTGGCCGATACCGCGGCCGACGATGTTCGCCTCAGCGAGTGGAGTGTTGTAGCACCGGGCGAGCCCGAACTCGCGCTGCAGCCCATGGGTGGTGCCGAAAACACCTCCCTTTCCTTCCACGAAGGCGATGATGTCCTCGCTGGCGTCGGCGACATCCTCGCCGAAGACCCGGATGCGCTCGTCGGCCTCCATCTGCTCGAAGAGCACGAGGCGTATCGCCTCGCCCATGCCGATGGGCTTGGCGTCATCGACCCCTTCGCCTTGCGTCCCGGAGACGGCGCTCGGTGGCGGCTTGGGCTCCGGAAGCGCGGGCAGTGAAAGCACGTGGTCGGTCACGGTCGCCGGGTCGGGTCTACGAGCTTCGAGAACCTCCTGGCCGATTTCGGCAACGAGAGCGCGGACGCTCTCACGGATCTCAGCAGCCTCGGCGCTGGTGAGCACGCCCCCCTCGATCAGCTCGCGCTCGAGGCGGAGAATCGGGTCGCGAGTCGCCTCCTCTGTGAGCTCGTTCAGCGAGCGGTACTTCGATTGCGCGTCCTGCGACGAGTGCGAGTAGGGCCGCGTCACCGTCGCGTGGATCATGCACGGGCCCTCTCCGGCTCGCACCCGGGCGGTCGACTCAACAGCCAGGGCCCGGCAGGCGAAATAGTCGATGCCGTCGACCTTGTAGACCGTCAGGCCACGGAAACCCTGGACCAGCTCGGAGATGGGAGCCGGCGCCTGGTCGACGGCGCGCACCGAGATCGCCCACCCGTTGTCCTCGACGAGGTACACGATCGGGAGCTGCAGGCGGCAGGCCGTGTTGAGGCTCTCCCAGAACTCGCCTTCAGACGTGGCCCCCTCACCGAGCGAGACATAGGTGAGCTCGTCGCCGTGGGCTACGCAGCCCTTCAAGGTGCGCCGCGCTATGTAGAGGGCTGCCTCCGCGCACCCGACCGCCGGAAGGCACTGGCTGCCGGTGCAGCTGGACTGCGAGACGATGTTGAGGGGCTTGCTGCCCCAGTGCGCCGGCATCTGGCGTCCCCCCGAGCTCACGTCCTCGGATGAGCCGACCGCCTGCAGGAGAATGTCGCGGGGTGTCACGCCCAGGGCCAGCACCAGCGCCTGGTCCCTGTAGTAGGGGAAGAACCAGTCGTAACCGGGGCGCAGCGAACGAGCCATGGCGAGAAGCAGCGCCTCGTGTCCGGCCCCGGCTATCTCGAAATAGACCCGGCTCTGTCGCTGAAGGGTGATCTCCCGGTTGTCCAGTGCACGCGAGGTGCAGGCGAGCCGGAAATCATCGATGAGCTCGGTGCGGTCGAAGCCTCGGTACGTCAGCGGGGGTCCTTTGGGCGAACCGATGGTTGCCGCGGCCCGGACCCGGTCGGCCCCGTTCCGCTGCTCCCCAGCGGGAGCGGGAGGAGCAAGGGAAGCCGTACGTGTCGACTTTGCCAACTTGAGTCACCCCCCCAGCGGTCGATGATCCCACGATAGGGGACTTCGCCGCCCCCGCGGCGGTGTTGACGTTCGCGGCCCACCAGGGATACCCAACTGGCCCGGTCCTACACTGACTTGACCATGCCCGATCCGAAAGAGACCCCCGGGGCCGCGCCGGCACCCGCCGCAGAGACCACCGGGACCGTGCCGACGCCGGCCGCAGAGACCGCCGGGGCCGCGCCGGCGCCCGCCACAGAGACCGCCGGGGAACCCGTCGTCCGCGAGCGCCACGGCAACGTGGAGCTTGTTCGCCTCAACCGCGAACGTGCTCGCAACGCCATCGACGGCGCGACGGCCCGCGCGCTCGAATCGACCTTCGACGAGCTGACCGAAGATCCCGCGGTGTGGGCCGTGGTGCTCACAGGCAGCGGTGACCGGGCTTTTTGCGCGGGGATGGACTTGAAGGCCTTCGCCTCTGGAGAGCTGGCGGAGATCCTGACAGCAAGGGGAGGGTTCGCGGGCATCGCCTCACGCAGTTTCCCCAAACCGCTCATCGCGGCGGTGAATGGTGCCGCCCTTGCCGGTGGTTTCGAGATCGTGCTGGCCTGCGACCTGGTCGTGGCGGCGGACCACGCCATCTTCGGGATTCCCGAGGTCAAGCGCGGCCTCGTGGCGGCCGGGGGCGGTCTCATCAGGCTCGCCAGGCGAATCCCCCCAGCCATCGCTCTTGAGCTTGCTCTCACGGGGGAAAGCATCGACGCGCAGCGGGCGCTCGCCTACGGGCTCGTGAACCGGGTTGTCCCCGCCGAACGGCTGATCGAGGAGGCGCTGGCGCTCGCCGAGCTGATCTGCGCCAACGCCCCGCTTGCCGTGAGAGTCTCCAAGGAGCTCATGAAGCGCTCTCTCGGTCTCACCGAGGCAGAGGCCTGGGAGCTGAACGGTGAGCTCACGGTGCCCGTCGTGACGAGCAGGGACGCTCTCGAAGGAGCGGTCGCCTTCGCCGAGAAACGTGCGCCGATCTGGACAGGGAACTGAGGCGCACGGGAACCGAGGCGCAGGGGAACCGAGGCGCACGGGAACCGAGGCGCAGGGGAACCGAGGCGCACGGGAACTGAGGCGCAGGGGAACTGAGGCGCACGGGAACTGAGGCGCAGGGGAACTGAGGCGGGCGCGGCCCCGGAATGTCGAGCTCGATGTCCCGGTCGTCCTGCCAGAGTGCGCTCGGCCCGCTGACTCTTCATCTAGTCCGCCGACCAGGACCGGAGGACTAGTTGAGGACCCGCCTGCACGGAGCCGCCGGGATGCGTCTAACCTGGTTGCAATCTTCGGAAAGGAAGGCAGGTGATCACCGGGATGCTTGCCGACATGTTTGGTCCCGACGGCTTGATCGTGATCGCAGTTGTCGTCGTCGTGCTCCTCTTCGGGGGGACACGCCTTCCCAAGCTCGCTCGCGGGCTTGGCAGCGCATCCCACGAGTTCAAGAAGGGCATGGAGGAAGGCTCCAAGGAGGACGCGGCTGCTACGGGCGACGACAAGACGTCGGGCCCGATCCAGTCCAACTGAGCCGACTCCCGGCTCGTCTTTAGGCTGATGGCCTCGGCCGGGTCGTCGCCGCGTCGGCACGTACCCTTCGGTGGGCACCAGCTCGCGGAGTATGCCCTTGCCGCGGCCTTGGTCGTCGTCGGAATGCATGCGAGCGGCCGCACCGAGGTAGTCCTGTCGGTATCGGGCGCTTTACTGGGACTGCTGGCCCTCGTGAGCAAGGGGCCGCTCGCGGCCTGGAGGATCATTCCGAGGAAGCTGCACGTGTTCCTGGACCTCTTGCTCGCTGCGTGCTTCGCCCTCTCGCCTGCCTTGTACCTGCCGAGCCTGCCCCTGATACCGATCGTCATCAGCGAGGCGGTGGCGGTCGTGCTGGTGCGAATGTCGCTCACCACCGAGATCGTCCCCCGCCCGCGCCCCGAGCGAGGGGCCGCGTTGCCGTCGGCGGCCTCCGGCGCGGGCCTTTCCGACGGCTCCGACGCCGCTTCGGCAGCCGCCGCCACCGCGGGCCGTCTCCTGGGAACCGCGGTTGCCAAGGCTCGGCAGTCCCACGCTCCTTTGGTCGCGGCTCGCGGCCTCGGCCGGGTGACGGGTCGCGTCCGCCGGCTCGGGCAAGCCGTTGCGGCCGCGAAGCCGCCATCGGACACATCCCAGCCCGTTCGCGTGCCCCCTGGGGCGTCCGAGCCGCCAGACTGACTAAGAGCCTCAGCGGATAGGCGCCATCGCCGGTGACCAGCGGTTTCTCCAGTCGACGAGCTTTGCAGTGAGCAGGCAGGTGACGGCGAGGGAGAGCTGAGCGAGCCGGTGGATCACCTTC
>JBEKBT010000054.1:0-19810 GCA_050015255.1 Acidimicrobiales bacterium | reverse complement strand
GGTGGTTGGAGGAGGGGTGGTTGGAGGAGGGGTGGTTGGAGGAGGGGTGGTTGGAGGAGGGGTGGTTGGAGGAGGGGTGGTTGGAGGAGGGGTGGTTGGAGGAGGGGGTGGCTGGAGGAGGGGTGGTTGGAGGAGGGGGTGGCTGGAGGAGGGGGAGGTTTGTTGATCATCTTTCGACAGAGTGGCTGGCGACAACTGAATGCCATGAAGCGGGGCCTCCCCCCGGTGGGAACGTTGGGTTCTCTACGGAACCAACCCACAAGAAGGAGACCCCACACCATGTTGCACGTTGGAATGGATCTAAGCAGGACGAGGCTCGACATCTGTGTGATGGACGACAGCGGCACGATCCTCGAGGAGGCGCCCTGGCCGCCGGACGCGGACGGGCTGCGACACGTCGCACGCCACCTCGCCGAGCGCTTCGGCGAGGGCGAAGTGCTCGGCGTCATTGAGTCGATGAACGGCGCCCGCTTCGTCCACGACACCCTCGAGCTCGCCGGCTGGTCGGTCGAGCTCGCCGATGCGCAGAAAGTGAAGGGCCTCGCTCCCCTCGCGTGCAAGACGGACCGCATCGGCGCCCGAGTCCTCGCGGAGCTCTCTCGCCGCGACCTCGTGCCTTCGATCTGGCTGCCGTCCCCGGAGACCCGCGGCGCACGCGAGCGAGCGCGCTGGCGGCTCCATCTCGTGCGGCACCGCACGGCGCTGAAGAACCGCGTACATGCGACGCTGCTCGCGTTCGGCAAGCTATGCCCGGTCTCGGACCTCTTCGGCACTGCTGGGCGCGAGCTCCTCGCCCGCCTCGAAGTCCCTGAGCCCTGGGCGTCGGACGTCTTGGCCGCCGTTTCGCTCATCGACACGCTCGAGCGCGAGATCGACAGGATCGAGAAAGAGCTTCGCAACCTCGCCGCGGACCATCCCTACGTGCCACTTCTCATGACCGCTCCGGGAATCGGATGGGTCCTCGGCTACACGATTGCCGCGGAGATCGGTGACATCGCGCGCTTTGCGGTGCCGAACAAGCTCGTCGCCTACACCGGGCTCTGCCCGCGCGTCTACCAGTCCGGCGGCAAAGACAACCGGGGATCGCTCTCGAAGAACGGCCCGAAGTACCTCCGCTGGGCGCTTATCGAGGCCGCGACCCACGCCGCGCGCCACCCCGCCTACGCCGGGCACTACGAGCGGACCGCGAAGCGCCTCGGCCGCCAGCGTGGCAAGAAGGTCGCCCGGGTCGAGGTCGCCCGCAAGCTCGCCGAGGCGATCTTCTACATGCTCAAGAAGGGCGAGCCCTTCGCCCCCTACGTCGCAACCCCCCGCGTCGCCGCATGACGCGTCCCGATCGCTCGGTCCGGCAGGCCCCACGCGTGTGCTCTGGTCCCACGAGGACCCTCAACTGAGATGGGCCACCGGAACGACTCTCCCACCCGACCTGATCCTCCCCTCGAGGAGGCGATAGAGAGATGAGCACCGCTCGAGCCATGACGGGAGACAACAGCCACCACGTCCCGCGGCTCCGCTGCGGGACCGATGAAATGGTGGTCCGTGCACGACTTGAGACACGCCGGCGTCAAGGGCCCTCCGCTTCGCTGCGGGTCCCACGGCGTGGCACGGCCCTCTGGGGCCGCCCTTGACCCCGGCTCAGGGCGCCAGAGACTGGCGCCAACGATCAATCCTTGACAGACGGCCCCGCTTCATAGAGAGCACGGATTGCTCGACAACTTGGCGGCGTCAACTTCGATGACGACGATGCCGACGAGCATGGTGATCATGTCGAGCCCGGCTGAGATGACGCCGACCGCGACCACGACGGTGAGTGCGACGGCGGCTAGCGAGTCGACGCGTCCGACCGCGGACCCTTTGTATGGACCCCGGCCCCGTCCCCGAGGTCGGGCACCGTTCGGCGAGTCCAGCAGACCGCTCTCGCATCGCCCGGGCGCCGCGCTACTGCAGCGTTCGGGCTGGACGCGTGGTCGCGCCCTCGGGGGGTGTGCTTACGGCGTACCAGAACCCGGGGGGTTCGAGGTGCCCTGTCGTACCAGAACCGGGGGGGTCTCGGTACGCTCGCCACGATGCTGCTTCGATGCACGAGTCGACTGCTCACCACGATCGGCGGCAAGACGAAGCCGGCATCAACACCGCGGCGCCAGCTTCTTCGAGCGACTTCTACGCGAACCTGATCTGGATCGAGGGACGCAAGTGCCTCCTCGTCACCCACGCGGGCACGCTCTTCTCGATCTTCACCCCGGACGTGCGCGCGAGTGACCTCCGACCACTCGGTCGATTCGTCGTCTCGTTGATCAGGGACGCCCTCAACTCCGAAGGGCTCCCTTCGAACACATTCGGCGATCTTGTCGCCGACGAGGTAGAGCTCGCGAAGACCGCGGATCGGAGCGTGCTCGGATGCATGAACGAGATGGCGTGGTTCTCCGAGCTGGTCATCATGGACGCCGGGAACATCCGGCTGCTGGACGTCGCGCAACTCAACCACGAGCTTCGGCGCCTGATCTTCGGGCCGCTCGGGCGTGCGCACCCGATCGAGCTGGCCACCGCTCTAGCAGGCGCTCGGACTTAGCCTGGAGTCCTTAGTGCGTCCTTAGTAGAGGGTGTGACGTTCTGGGCCGCCCTCCCGACAGAAGGAGCCGAGATGCCACTCAGGACCGCGCTGTCCGACCAACTTCGGAGTGACGGAACACCGGTCGCCCTGCAGCGAGTTTCTCTCGACAGTGCGCGCCTCCTGCTCACACCGGAAGAGGTTGCGCAAGTGCTCGCGATCGGGCGCTCAAAAGTCTACGATTTGCTGAGGAGCGAAGAGGTGTCTTCGATCCGTATTGGCGGAAGTCGCCGCATCCCGGTCTCCGCCCTCCACGAATTTGTCGATCGGCTGCGCTCCGTCCAGAGCGCCCATCGGCATTGATCCTCACGGATAGGGAGCGCGACAAGCTCATGCCACGACGGGGAAGAGGCGACGGACTCATTCACCAACGTCCTGACGGATGATGGGAAGCACGGGTCGAGATCGGGTGGAAGGATGGCCGCCGGGTTCGAAAGTCGATCTACGGCAGAACACGGGGGGAAGTCGCAAAGGCGCTGCGGGACGCTCAAACGACCCTTGATCAGTCCGGGGTGCTCGGCGATGACTCCGTCACGGTTGGTGCCTTCTTGAACCAATGGCTCACGGAGGTTGTCGCTCCCAGGCGAGAGCTGGCAACCTGGCGCGGATACGAAACCAATGTCCGGCGGCACATCGTTCCCACGATCGGCCACGTTCGGCTCACGAAGCTCACCGCGGCCATGGTGCAGCGCTTGCTGAACGATCTACGACGACAGGGACTGGCGCCACGGACGGTGCAGTACGTTCATGCGACTCTGCGCGCCGCGCTGAATGTCGCGTTGCGATGGGGACTAATTCAGCGAAACGTCGCGTCCGTCGTGGAGCCGGTCACTGTCAAGCGCAAGGAAGTTGTTCCGTTCACCGCGGATGAAGCAAGGCAGGTACTTGACGCCGCACGATCTCACCGACTGGCATGCTTCTTCACCGTCGCCATGGCCCTCGGACTGCGACCCAGCGAGGCACTGGGACTCACGTGGTCCGACATCGACTTCGACCAATCCCTACTGCATGTCCGCCGGGCCCTCGAGCGTGGCCCCGACGGTTATCGGTTCAAAGAGCCGAAGTCTCGCACGAGCCGGCGCACGATCGTTCTCCCGAGCGTCTGTCTCGAGTCGTTGAAGAGTCATCGAATCAGACAGGCATCCGATCGCCTCCGGGCGGGCGAGAGCTGGTACGACCTCGATCTCGTCTTCTGTTCCGAGAGCGGCGCACCGCTCCACAGGAGCGAGATGTCACGGCAGTTCACCCTGTTGCTGAAAAGGACAAGCGTTGCGCACCATCGCCTCTACGACTGTCGACACACCGCAGCCAGCCTCCTTCTCGCACAGGGCGTGGCTCCTCGGGTCGTCATGGAAACGCTTGGTCACTCCTCGTACTCGTTGACGATGGACACCTACGCCCATGTGTACGCGAGCGCGCTCCGAGACGCTGCGGCGGCGATCGATCGTGCGCTCGCCCCACAGGAGCTTGCGTCTCCGGTACGGGACTCCGCTGTCTGATCCTTCCCCTTCCGGGCCGCCAAGGCGTCTAGGAGGGAAGGATCACGGACTTCTGGGGAGGAGACGGTGACCCTTCCGCCGTCCCGTACGATGACCGTTGGGGCAGATCTCTCCAGTCAAGGGACGACCTCGCAAGCAGCGCCGCGGCTGACAACGCGAAAACGATGGATCGCCTTGCGGCGTGACGGGCGTCTCCGGTGGGCGGCTGACTTCTGCTCCGACCGCGTGGCCGCCTGCGAAGTTTGGTGGTCAGTTTGGTGGTCAAAACGCTTCTGCGCCTCGGCGGCAAGCCTCGCAGGCGGCGGTCACAAGCCCCTCACCAGGGATTTTGCAGCGGAGGAGGTGGGATTTGAACCCACGGACCCTTGCAGGTCACACGATTTCCAATCGTGCCGATTCGGCCGCTCTCGCACTCCTCCAAAGGACTGCAGCACGCTATCGTTGCACTTGCTGGCGCTGTCGCGCGCAGTAGCCGGGTTCTGCGCAACGGGCGACCGTGAACCGAGTCAGGGCCGGAAGGCAGCAGCTCTCAGCGGATTCGTTTGTGTGCCGCAGGGGACCTGGCTGCTGCGCACGACAGCGCGAGAGCCCTAAGGGCTCTGAAGTCCGGACTGCGGGGCCGTGGCGTCCCGCTTGTGGTTCCGCGGTCGGCGCTCTCGGCAAGTCGTAGGCTCGCACAGTGGTCGATTACCAGTCTCTCTACCGGCGTTATCGTCCGCAGCGCTTTGCGGAGGTCCGTGGTCAGGACCACGTCGTCAACGCTCTTCGCCACGCTGTTCGTGACAACCACGTGGCGCACGCCTACCTCTTCTCCGGGCCGCGCGGGACCGGGAAGACATCGACGGCGAGGATTCTCGCAAAGGCTCTGAACTGCACGAACCCGGTCGAGGGCGAGCCGTGTGACGTGTGCGACTCGTGTGTCGACATCACCAGAGGCGCCTCGTTCGACGTCCATGAGCTCGACGCGGCATCCAACAACGGAGTCGAGGCGATGCGGGACCTCGTCGCGCGGGCGTCGCTGGCCACGCCCGGGCGCTGGAAGGTTTACATCGTCGACGAGGTTCACATGCTTTCGCAGGCGGCCTCCAACGCGCTGCTGAAGACTCTGGAAGAGCCTCCCGACCATGTCGTGTTCGTGCTAGCCACAACCGATCCTCAGAAGGTCCTCCCCACCATTCGTAGCCGGACGCAGCACTACGAGTTCCGTCTGCTCGATGCCGACGTGCTGGCTCTGCTGCTGGCAGACATAGCGAGAGACGCCAAGCTCGAGCTGCCGGACACGGCCGTGGAGGCCGCCGTCCGCCGCGGGCGAGGTTCGGCGCGCGACGCTCTCTCCGCCCTCGACCAGGTAGTGGCCTCAGGCGTCGTGGAGGACGACAGCGCCTTCCTCCACGAGCTGCTGGTCTCGTTGGCCGAGCGTGACACCGCCCATGCCCTGCAGGTGATCGAGAGCGCTCTCGTCGCGGGCCTCGACGCGCCGCGGATAGCAGCTGGACTGCTCGACGAACTGCGTGGCCAATTTCTGGCAGTCATGGCCCCCGGTCTGGCGAGGGAGGGTGAGCCACCGCCGGTGGCGGCTCTTGGGCCGGCAACGCCGGCCGCCGCACCAGTGCCGTCGCACGGTGGCCTCCTGCTCGGCCCGGCTCGGAGCGTCCGAGCGATGGAGGTGCTTGGAACCGCCATGGTGGCGATGCGGGACGCCCTCGACGCCAGGATCACCCTCGAGGTTGCCATTGTCCGCCTCACTCATCCGGAGGTCGACGACGACACGGGTGCTTTGCTCGAGAGGATCGAACGCCTCGAACGCCGAATCCAGGACCTTGCCGGCTTTGCCGGCAGTGCGACGCCGCCGGCGAGCCCGCCCCCTCCTCCGCTGTCGCCGGCCATTCAGATCCCGACTCCACCGCCCGCAGCAGCACCGCAGTCGACGACCCCGTCCGCCTCAGCAGCTTCTCAATCAGGCGAGCGAACCGCCACGAATCGCGACATCCTCGAATCGCAACCGGCGCTCGGCGCTTTCGGGCCCGGCAGTGCTCCGTTCAGCGTCACCCAGGGCGCCCCTCGGTCGTCGCAGGTCCCGGTGCCACCAGTGCCAACGGTGAGCGCCAGCGCCGTGATGGAGCCACCGCCGGAGAGCGACTTGCCCCCACCCACCAGGGACGAACTGGTCGAGGCGTGGGGTGACCACGTGCTCGCCCAACTGCGTCCCCGAGTGCGCGCCGTGTTCGCGGTGGGCCGGTTTCTCGCGACCGAAGGTGCGACGGCGATCCTCGCTCTCCCCAATTCCACCCATGTCGATCGAGCGAAGGAGCACTCCGAGGAGGTTGCGGAAGCTCTCGGCCGGTATTTCGGCCGCCCCGTTCACCTACGGCTTGTTGCCGAGACCGACGTGGGGGCTGCTCACCTGCCGTCGACCTCGGCCGTCGGCGGCACCCGAGGCGTCTCGCAAGCAGATCCCGACGCCTACGGCTCGCCAGCACCAGCGCGCCTGAGGGCGACTGGCGCGCCGGGCGCAGTCCCGACACCAGGAACCGCAGGCGCCGGAGGATCGGGAGGAACCGACCGCTCAGCATCCTTCTCATCTGACCCGAGCCGAGCGATCGCGGTGTCCCGGACCGCCATGAGCCATGATCCAGACGATGCCGGGGAGGAGTTGCTCGACCCCGACGACCTCGATCCACTCGGCGAGCACGTTCCCGGCGACGCCGTTTCCTGGGCACAAGAGCGCCTCATGGAGGTTTTTCCCGGAGCGGAGGAGGTCTGAGATGGCAGAGGGCGACTCGTCTCCGACAGGAGGCTTGGGCGACTTGTTCTCGCAGCTCCAGGCTGCCCAGGCAGACCTCGAATCCCAAGCGGCGGCGATAGATGCAACCGTTGTCGAGGGCCGCGCGGCCGGCGGTGCGGTCGTCGTACGGCTGACCGGTTCACTCCAGGCCGAGTCTGTGCGAATCGACCCTTCCATCATCGACCCGGCTGACCCGGCCCTTCTCGAGGACGCCGTGCTGGCGGCGTTGCGCGATGCCCTCGGCCGGATCGTCGAGCTGAGGTCCTCCCTGCAGGCACAGATCGAGCCGCCACTTGGGAGAGAGACGGACTTCGGCGCGCTCGTCGGCAACCTCGATCTCGAGGGGCTCCTGGGCGGCGTTGACATCAACGCCCTTATGAGAAATCTCGGTATGGGACTGGATCCGGGCGAATTCGGCAGTGGTGCCGCGCTGGGTGGCCAAGACGTGCTCGACGACTACTACGACGACGACGACGAAGACGACGACTACGAGATCGAAGACGAAGACGACGAAGACGACGACGACGAAGACGACGACGAGCGGACAGAAGAAGCGGACGACGACGTAGTCGACGACGAGCCTCAGGTCTGACCGGCCCGTGCCAGTGTTTGCCGGACCCATCCAAGACCTGGTCGACGAGCTCGGCCGCCTTCCGGGCATCGGACCGCGCTCGGCCCAGCGCATCGCCTTCTACCTGTTGGAGACGGACCGGGACAGCGCCCTGCGCCTCGCACAGGCGATCGCGGAGGTGAAGGACCGCATCCGGCTCTGCGAGCGGTGCTTCAACGTCGCGGAGACCGAGCTCTGCACCATCTGCTCCGATTCGCGACGTGACCGCAGCATCATCTGCGTCGTCGAGGACCCGCGAGACATCATCGCCGTCGAGCGAACTCGGGAGTTCCACGGCACCTATCACGTGCTCGGAGGTGCGTTGAGCCCGATCGACGGGGTCGGGCCCGAGCAGCTGCGCGTGAGGCCGCTCTTGGTGCGGCTGGGCACCGAGGGAGTAGTCGAGGTGATCCTGTGCACGAACCCCAACCTCGAGGGGGAGGCGACGGCGATGTACCTAGCTCGGTTGATTCTGCCGCTCGGGGTAAAGGTGACGCGTATCGCGAGCGGGCTGCCTGTAGGTGGCGATCTGGAGTACGCCGATGAGCTGACTCTGGGGCGTGCCCTCGAGGGCCGTCGGGAGGTCAGCGGCTGAGCCGGCGGGTGCCGCCGGAAAGCATGGTGTTGCCGGAAAGCATGGTGTCGCCGGGAAGTCGGGCGCCCACAGGAGACGGAGGCCTCCCGCCTCGAGCCGGCAGGCTCAGGCCACTACGCGCAGGACTGCCGCGTCCCCCTGGCCGCCACCGCCGCAGAGCCCGACGGCCCCGAGGCCACCCCCGCGGCGGCGTAGCTCGTAGAGCATGGTTATGGCCAGCCTGGTGCCCGACATCCCGATCGGGTGGCCGAGGGCGATGGCACCACCGTTCACGTTGACGATGTCACCGGGGACACCGAGCTCGTCCATCGAGGCGGCGCTCACGACCGCAAAGGCCTCGCTGATCTCGAACAGGTCGATGTCGCCGATCCCGAGCCCGGCACGGGCCACGGCTCCCTGGATGGCATGGGAGGGTTGGGTGAGAAGCGAAGCGTCCGGCCCGGCCACCTGGCCGTAGCTGATGATCTCGCCGAGGGGACTGAGGCCGAGCTCATCGACCCGCTCCGGCGACATCACCACGACTGCGGCGCCGCCGTCCGAGATCTGGCTGGCGTTGCCGGCCGTTACCGTCCCCTCCTCATCGAAGGCGGGTCGCAGCGCCGCGAGCGACTCGACCGTGGTCCCGGGCCGTACTCCCTCGTCGTTCTCGACGACGATCGGATCGCCCTTTCGCTGAGGCACAGAAACGGGGATTATCTCCTCGGCGAGCCGGCCGGCCTTGATCGCGGTCGCGGCACGCTCGTGTGACAAGGCAGCGAGCGCGTCCTGACGCTCGCGGGGGATTCCCATCGCACGGTTGTAGAGGTCCGCGCTCATGCCCATCGCGACATGGTCGAAGGCGCAGAACAACCCGTCGTGCATCATCGAGTCGACAAGCCTCTGGTCACCGAGGCGGTACCCGGACCTGGCACCGGGCAGCAGGTAGGGCGCCCGCGTCATCGACTCCATCCCGCCCGCGACGACGATGGCGGCGTCCCCCGCCCGGATCATGAGGTCGGCGAGGTGGATGGCGTGCAGGCCGGAGAGGCACACCTTGTTGACCGTCGTGGCGGGCGTGACCATCGGTATGCCGGCGTTCACAGCCGCCTGGCGGGCGGTGATCTGGCCCTGGCCGGCCCCGAGCACTTGGCCCATGACGACGTAGTCGACATCCTCGGGGGCGACGCCAGCTCTGGAGAGCGCCTCCGCGATCGCCACACCACCGAGATCTGTGGCCGAGTAAGCGGAGAGCGCGCCGGCCAGCTTGCCGATCGGCGTACGGGCACCTGAGACGATCAGCGAACCGGGCATCGGGACCTCCGCATCGTCGGGAACGAGGACCAGCTCTCCTGCATGAGACAAAGGCTAGGTCGCGTCGGCCTCGCGTTCACCCCCGGGGCCTCGAGGGGCGCTGGCGGTAGAGTGCCTGCGCATGCAGCCGTTGGGAGAAGTGACCGAGATCGACCACGTCGCCATCGCCGTGCGCGATCTCGAAGCCGCGATCGCCTGGTACGAGTCAGCGCTCGGCGCCCGGGTGGCGTATCGAGAGCGGGTCGAGCACGACGAGGTCGAAGAGGCACTGCTCAGCGTCGCCGAGTCGTTTATCCAGCTGCTCGCCCCGACTTCTGACACTTCTCCCGTCGCGAGATTCCTCGAGCGCAAAGGCGAGGGCATCCACCACGTCGGCTACAGGGTGAGCGACTGTGCCGAAGCCATCGAGCACATGCGAGCTGCGGGCGCCGAGCTGATAGACGAGAGCCCTCGGCCCGGATCGCGCGGGACGACGGTGGCATTCGTGCACCCGCGCAGCGCCTTTGGCACGCTCATCGAGCTGGTCCAAGAGCAGCAGGGCTGAGCGCGCCCCGTCGAGGTGAGCGGCCTTGAGCGCGCGGCGCCGATCGCCGCGGCGACCGCGATCGGCCGGGCGCTGGCGGCGAGCCCGAGGAGCGACCGCTCAGTTGTGCTCGCCCCTGAACTGGCGGTAGAGCTCCACCAGGCCCTGGCGGGTCTCCGGGGCGAGATCCTCAGGTTGGACACTCCCGAGGATCTCGATGGTCGCCTTGATCTGCCGCACGTACTCCTCGCAGCCGTCACAGGCCCCGAGGTGAGCCTCGAAAGCCCGCGTGTCACGCCGCGAGAGCTTGCCCTCGAGGTAGTCGGTCACGAGCTCGACTGCCTCCCGGCAGACGATGTCGCGCCGGCGCGTGAGCAGTCTCATTGCTTCGCCACCTCGTCTTCAAAGATGGCTCGTATCCGGCTGCGCCCGCGGTGCAGGAGAACCCGTTGGTTGCCTTCGCTGATCCCGAGCACGTCACATACTTCCTTGCTGGACAGTCCATCGAGGTCGCGAAGTGTTACGACGGCACGCTGGCTCTCAGGCAGCCGGGAGACCGCAGCCTGGACCTGAGCGAACAACGGGCCGCTGGAAAGCCTTTCGATGATCTCGTCGGACCAGTGGGCCGGCGGGTCCGACCAGGCGCCGGTCTCGTCGAAGCGCCGCCTGTCGACGCTCCCCTCGTCCCCGAGGTCCACCGGCGTCGTGCGTTGCTCGCGCGCCCCGGTCGAACGCGCCCTGTTGGCGAGGATGTGGAAGACCCAGGTCTTGAGCGACGACCGGCCTTCGAAGCCGTCGATGCCTTTCAGAACGGCGAGCCAGGTATCCTGGGCGACCTCCTCGGCGACGGCGCGGCTCGAGACGAAGCTCTGGGCGAGGCGGACCATCGACGGGTGGTAGGCGTTGATCAGCTCGGTGAAGGCTGACTCGTCACCCGAGCGCAGCCGGCGCACCAGGTCATCATCGCTCACGTCCGCAGCGTAGGGCGCGCGGGATCGGGTTGTTTTCGCGGCCACCGTGACCGGCGGTAACTGCAGGGCGTGCCAGGCCATGGGCGGCCGCGTGCCCGGCCATCGGCGACGGCGCTTCCAGCGATAGGCGGCCCGCGCACCCGGCGCCCGGTAGCCTTCCCGCAATGACGGAGCAACCCACGTCTGACCACTCGATGGGCGCCCGCCTCGCCGCACTCGGAGCCAGGCGGGAGGAAGCGATCAACGCGGGATCGCAGCGATCGGTCAAGGCCCACAAGGCAAAGGGCAAGATGACCGCCCGCGAGCGGATCGACTACCTGCTCGACGAGGGCTCCTTCCAGGAGCTGGACCTGCTGGTTCGCCATCGCTCGCATGGCATGGGCCTCGAGCGCTCGCGTCCGTACACCGACGGGGTCGTCACCGGCTACGGGACGATCGACGACCGGCGCGTCTGTGTCTTCAGCCAGGATTTCACCGTCTTCGGAGGGTCGCTCGGCGAGGCGCATGCCGAGAAGATCCACAAGGTCATGGACCTCGCGCTCTCTGTCGGAGTGCCGATCATCGGCCTGTGCGACTCGGGCGGCGCACGCATCCAAGAGGGCGTGGTGTCGCTCAACGGCTACGGCGGCATCTTCTACCGCAACGTCAAGGCGTCGGGCGTGGTGCCCCAGATCAGCGTCATCCTCGGCCCGTGCGCGGGCGGGGCCGTCTACTCGCCGGCGATGACGGACTTCATATTCATGGTGCACGAGACGAGCCACATGTTCATCACCGGGCCCGATGTCGTGAAGACCGTCACCGGTGAGGACGTGACCCTGGAACAGCTCGGCGGGGCGATGAGCCACGCCACGCGCTCGGGAGTGGCCACTTTCGTCTCGCCCGACGAGAAGTCCTGTCTCGACGAGGTCCGCTACCTGTTGTCGTTCCTGCCCTCCAACAACCTCGAGACGCCGCCGGACCTGGACGAGCCCGAGGACCTTGACGCGAAGCTCGTCGAGCTTCGCGACATGGTCCCGGCCAGCCCGAACCAGCCCTATGACATGAAACGGGTGATCACAGCGGTGGTGGACGGCGGTGAGTACCTGGAGTACTTCCCTCACTGGGCGAACAACCTGACGTGCGGCTTCGCTCGTATAGCGGGGCACGCCGTAGGGGTGGTCGGCAACCAGCCGAGCGTGCTGGCCGGGGTGCTCGACATCGCCTCTTCGGAAAAGGCGGCCCGTTTCGTGAGGACCTGTGACGCCTTCAACATCCCGCTTGTGACCTTCGTCGACGTCCCGGGTTTCATGCCCGGGACCGACCAGGAGTACGGTGGCATAATCCGCCACGGAGCGAAGCTTCTCTACGCGTATTGCGAGGCAACGGTGCCTCGGGTGCAGGTGACCACGCGCAAGGCCTACGGCGGTGCTTACGTAGTCATGGACTCGAAGTCCATCGGCGCCGACTTCGCCTACGCCTGGCCCTCGGCTGAGCTGGCGGTCATGGGCCCGCAGGGCGCCGTGGAGATCGTCTACCGGCGTGAGCTCGTGGACGCGCCCGACCCGGCGGCGCGCCGCGCCGAGCTGGTCGACGACTACGCCGAGCGCTACGCGAACCCCTATGTGGCCGCCGAACGTGGTTATGTCGACGCCGTGATCGATCCCGCCGACACCCGCGCCGTTCTGGCCCGGGCACTGCGGCTGCTCGCGTCCAAGCGCGAGGAGCTGCCGAAGCGCAAGCACGGGAACGTTCCGCTTTGAGCCAGCGTCCCCTGGCACACCCGGACATCCCTGCCCGTCCCCTCAGCGCTCCGCCGGAAGTGGCCGAGGCGATCGCCGCGGCCGTCGCGATGTGCTGGCCCAAGGCGCCGAGCACACGCCCGGACCAGTACCGAGGCGGGCGTGAGAGAGCGGGGGACGCTCGGGAGCACGCGTGGCGTTTCTCGAGTCGGTGGTGGCGCCCGCCGGTGTCCCTGCGCCAAGGTCAGCCGTGGGGGGAAGGAGGACCGCGGTGACCCCCGGGGCGGAGGTCTGGGACCTGACGAGCGTGGCGGACGACGAGGTCGTCTTCCATCTTCACTCCCCCGACCTGCTCACTACTGGCGACGAGCCCGGCGATTCGGGACCGGGCTACGAGGTCATCACCGGCCTCAAGCCCGGCGCGAGCTTGGTGCGCCACGGCATCGAGACGCGCACGCTCGAGCGGCCACCGGGCGAGCTGTTGTGCAGGTTCGCCACCGTCAACGACCTCCACTTCGGCGAGACCGAGTGCGGCAAGCTCGCCGACGTCACCGAGGCCGTCGGCTACCTCGCCGCGGCCGGGACCGATCTCGGGGTGATCAGGGACAAGCTGCAGGAGTTTCTTGAGCAGCTTGGGCCCCTCGTGGTGTGCTCGTCGCCGGTGGGGGCGACGCCGTACCCCGAGATGATGAGCCATGCCGCCGTGACCGAGATCGTCGGCTTCGACCCGGCGGCGGTCGTGGTCAAGGGCGACCTCACGGCCTCGGGGCTGGTGGCCGATTACGACGCCTTCCTGCAGTGCTACCTCGACACCTTCGACGACCTCCTCTTGCACGTGCGCGGCAACCACGACGCCTTCACCGGGCGCCGTTTTGCGTCCGAGTCCTGCCAGGAGCGGGTGCTGCCCGGCGTCATCCTGGCCCTGCTCGACACGGTCATAGAGGGCCGGGACTCCGGCCAGGTTCGCGACGAGCAGCTGGAGTGGCTCGACGAGCTCGCGGCCCGCGCCGACCGCCCGGTGCTCGTCTTCGGCCACCACCACCCCTGGCAGCCGGGCTCGTCGAACCGATCCGGGGACTACTTCGGGATCAACCCGGACGACTCCGAGCACCTCGTCGCGCTGATCGCCAGGCGTCCCGCCATCGCCGGCTATTTCGCCGGGCACACGCACCGCAACCGCGTGCGCCGTTTCCCCGAGACCGGCGACGTCCCCTACGCGGAGGTGGCCTGCGTGAAGGACTTCCCGGGCAGCTGGGCCGAGTACCGCGTCTTCGAGGGCGGGATCCTGCAGGTCCACCGCCGGCTGTCGTCGCCGGCCGCCCTCGCCTGGTCCGAGAAGTGCCGGGCGCTCTTCTGGGGCATGTACCCCTCTTACGCGCTGGGCAGGCTCGAGGACCGTTGCTTTGCGATCATGCCTCGGAGCGGTGCGGACTGACGCTCCCGTCCGGCCCTAAAGGTCCGGGGCCGCACCGCAGGTTCACGGCTGCGTCGCCTGAAGGGCCTAGGGCCCTGGGGACTGAACCCGGCCTGCTCCGAACAGCCTTCGAGGACTAGAATGAGCTCCGGAAGGGGCAGCCATGCTGTGTGTACGGGACGTGATGCACACAGACTTCTGCCGCGTGGAACGCGGCGAGACGATCGCCGACGTCGCCCGGACCCTGCTCTTCCACGACGCTGAGTGCGCCCTCGTCGTCGACGGCGGCGAGCTCGTCGGCATGGTGAGCGAACGTGACCTGCTCGGGATCGTCACCGAACGCGATCTTCTGAAGGCGGTCCTCCCGACCGTGGCCGAGATCAGCGAGGCGGACAGCTTCCGCGCTTTCAGCGATCTGGTGACGGTGGCCCGGGACCATTTCTCCGCTCCCGTGGACTCGGTGATGACAAGGCACGTGCGCACGGTCGAGGCGGACGCCTCCTTGGTCCGCGCCCTCGGCACGATGATCGCGGGACGGTTCCACCGCATGCCCGTCGTCGGACACGGAGGCGAGTTGGTCGGGATGGTGTCCCAGCCCGACCTTCTCCGGGCGGTCTTCATGGAATGGCAGCACGGCACCGGGGCCGAACGGCCAACGGTGAGCCGCTGAGGCACGGGCCTCCGACGCCGAGGAGGGGCCGTGGCACCCGGCGGACCGGCCGGCTCGGCACCGGCGGCACCCTCGAGCCTTGGCCGGGACCGTTCCCTACTGCTCACCCCGCCAATGCGAGCGCCTGGTCGAGGTCGTCCAGCAGGTCGTGGACTTCCTCGAGGCCGACCGACAGGCGGATCAGGGACGGATCGACCTCGAGCTCGGATCCGGCGACCGAGGAATGGGTCATCTTCGCCGGCAGCTCGATGAGCGACTCGACGGCCCCGAGCGACTCGGCCAGGGTGAAAAGGCGCGTGCCGGCGGCGACCTTCAACGCGGCCGCCTCGCCACCTTTGAGCGTGAAGGACACCATCGCCCCGAAGTCGCGCATCTGGCGTGAGGCGAGCCGGTGGCCGGGGTGGCCGACTAGCCCCGGGTAGTAGACCTCCTCGACCACCGGGTGCTCGGCGAGGTGGTTGGCGATGACTCGGGCGTTGGCGCACTGGCGGACGAGGCGCACCTCCAGCGTTTTCAGCCCGCGCTGGACCAGGTAGCAGTCGAACGGGCTCGGCACCGCCCCGGCCGAGTTCTGGACGAAACCGAGATGGTTCGCCAGCTCCTCGTCACTGGTCACCACCAGCCCGCCCACGACATCGGAGTGGCCGCCGAGGTACTTGGTCGACGAGTGCACGACGGCGTCGGCGCCGAGGGCGATGGGGAGCTGGAGAAACGGAGTGGCGAAAGTGTTGTCGACAACGCAGCGGGCCCCATGCTCGTGGGCGAGGGCGGCGACGGCCCCGATGTCGATGATCTGCAGGTTGGGGTTGCTCGGCGTCTCCAGCCACACGAGGCGGGTCTCGTCGCGCCAGGCCGCCCGCAAGGCGTCGAGGTCCTGCAGCTCGACCGGCGAGAAGCTGACCCCGGAGCCGGCATAGAGGCTGGCCACGAGCCGGTAGGTCCCGCCGTAAGCGTCGTTCGGGATGATCAGGTGGTCGCCGGGGTGCAAGAGGCGCAGCACGGCGTCCACGGCCGCCATCCCGCTCGAAAAGGCGAAGCCCCGGTCCGCCCCCTCGAGCGAGGCGATCGTCGTCTCGAGCGAGACCCGCGTCGGGTTGCGGGTGCGCGAGTAGTCGAAGCCCTTGTGCGAGCCCACGGCCTGCTGGGCGTAGGTGGTGGCGAGGTGGATCGGGGTCACGACCGCCCCCGTGAGCGGATCGGGCTCCTGGCCGGCATGGATGGCACGAGTGGCGAAACCCTGGCCGTGCTCTCCGGGCCCGTGCTCTCCGGGCCCGTTTCCTCCCGGCCCGGCGCCCGCCTGATCTTGCGTGCTCATCGACCCTCCCTCGCCGAGCCGGTCTGGGCCAAGAACGCGAGAGCGTCCGAGCGGGTGACCACGCCGACCGGGTGTCCGTTGTCGAGCACGATCACCGCCGGCGACTCTTCCAGGCGCAGGAGGGCGGTGTCCACCGTCTCGCCGCTTCCCACCGACGGAAGTGGCGGCCCCATGACATCTGCCACCGACCGGTCGAGGATCTCGGGGTCGCGCACCGCTCGTTGCATGAGGTCACGCTCGTGCACCGCGCCGACGACCTCCGCCGCCGCCAGCGGTGGCTCGGCCTGGATGACGGGAATCTGGGAGACGTCGAACTCGGCCATGACGGCAATCGCCTGGCGGGCGGACTCGCTCGGGTGGACATGGATCATCCCGGTGAGGCGGGCCCCTTTGCGCTCGAGGAGCTCGGCCACTGTGTGCCCGCTCGTGCGCAGGAAGCCGTGGTCGGCCATCCATTCGTCGTTGTAGAGCTTGGACAGGTAGCCCCGCCCCGAGTCGGGGATGAGGACGACGACGACGTCGTCGCGCTGCAGCTCCGGCGCGAGGTGCAGCGCAGCCCAGACCGCCGTGCCCGTCGAGCCGCCGGCGAGGATGCCTTCGTCGACGGACAGGCGCCGGGCGGTGAGGAACGAGTCCGTGTCACTCACCATCACGACGCGGTCGACGACCCTCGGGTCATAGGTCGTCGGCCAGAAGTCCTCGCCGATGCCCTCGACGAGGTACGGCCGTCCCGATCCCCCGGAGTAGACGGAGCCCTCCGGGTCGGCGCCCACGATCTGGACATCGGGGTTCTGCGACTTGAGGTAGCGGCCGATGCCGCAGATCGTCCCGCCGGTGCCGATGCCGGCGACGAAATGGCTGACGCGTCCCGCGCTCTGGCGCCAGATCTCCGGGCCTGTGGTCCTCTCGTGCGCAGCCGGGTTCTCGGGATTGTGGTACTGGTCGGGGTGATAGGCGCCGGGGATCTCCTCGGCGAGGCGTGAGGTCACCGAGTAGTACGAGTCGGGGTGATCCGGCGCCACTGCCGTCGGGCAGAGGACCACTTCCGCGCCGTAGGCGCGCAGCAGCGCCACCTTCTCGGGAGCCATCTTGTCGGGCATGACGAACACGCAGCGGTAGCGGCGCCGGGCGGCGACGATGGCGAGCCCGATGCCGGTGTTGCCCGAGGTGCCCTCGACGATGGTCGAGCCCGGTCCGAGCAGCCCGGCGCGCTCGGCCGCCTCGATCATCGCCAAGGCCGGCCGGTCCTTGACGCTCCCGCCGGGATTGAGGATCTCGAGCTTGGCCACGAGCGGGCAGGGGAGGTCCCGTCCCACCCGGTCGAGCCGGACCATCGGGGTGTTGCCGACGAGGTCGAGGAGGGAGTCGGCGACTTCCATCTTCGGCCCGCGATCGGTCAGCGGGACTATCTCGACGCCGGCGAGGTCCTTGCGGCCGGAGAGGTCCTCGTCGGTGTGTATCTCCGTGGGGAGTCCGGCGCTGCGCAGCTTGGCGGCGATGCTCGCCGCCCCCGAGCCGAAGACGCCGACGTGGCGGGGGATGCGGGCGCGGATCTCGGCTACCAATGTGGGCGTCGCCTCGCCCGAGGGCACGGTGAGGATGTGGTGTGCCCGGGTGGCGAGGCGTTCTGGCGGCTGGTCCGTTCCTACGACGACGAGCAGGTCCATGGGCGCCATGTTGGCCCACGGGAGCGCTCTTTGTATAGAGCGCTCTTTGTATAGAGATAGTCGACTTAGCTGTCCGCCACGCGGCTCCGGCCCCGACGGCGTAGCCTCCGAACAGGTGTTCGGATAGTATCACGAACCGTGCAGCCGGTAAGGGGGGCCGAGATGGGCCGCGAGGCAGACGATGCGCTGCGGGGCTTCCATCCCGCTGTCGCGGAGTGGTTCCGGAGGCGCTATCCGGCCGGGCCAACCGAGGCCCAGGCCGAGGGCTGGGTGGCGATCGCCTCGGGGGTCGACACCTTGATCGCCGCGCCCACCGGTTCGGGCAAGACGCTGGCTGCGTTTCTCGTGGCGATCGACCGCTGCTATCGCGCCGCGGAAGCCGGTGGCGAGCGCCGCGGCACCGATGTCGTCTACGTCTCGCCCTTGCGGGCGCTGACGGTCGACGTGAGCGAGAACCTGCGCAAGCCGCTGTCCGAGATCGCCGAGGTCGCGACCGAGCTCGGCCTCGCGCCGCCAAAGGTGCAGGTTGCGGTTCGCAACGGCGACACCCCTCCCTCCGAGCGTTCGGCCATGTTGCGCAATCGCCCGGAGATCGTCGTGACGACCCCCGAGTCGCTCTACCTCCTGCTCACCTCGGCAGGGGGCCGGAAGATGCTCGCGACCGTGAGGACGGTGATTGTCGACGAGATTCACGCCCTCGCCCGGGACAAGCGCGGCTCGCACCTCGCCTTGAGCTTGGAGCGCCTCGACCGCCTGGTCGCGCAGGCCGACCCCGGGGCGGGCCGGCCGGTGCGGATCGGCCTGTCGGCAACCCAGCGGCCGATAGCCACCATCGCCCGGCTGCTCGTGGGCGCCGGGCCGGGACGCACGCTGCCCGGTGGCGAGCCACGCTGCACCATCGTCGACGTCGGCCATCAAAGGCGCCTCGACGTGGCGATCGAGCTGCCCGACGACGAGCTCGGCGCCGTGTCGACCCACGAGCAGATGGCGTCGGTCCTCGAGCGCATCGCCGCCCACATCGAAGATCACCGGACGACGCTCGTGTTCGTCAACACCAGGAGAATGGCCGAGCGTGTCGCCCATCAGCTGGCCGACCGCCTGGGGGACGACAGCGTCCAGGCCCATCATGGGAGCCTTTCCATGGACCGCCGGCTCCGGGTCGAGGCGCGGCTTCGCGCCGGGGAGCTCCGGGCGGTGGTGGCGACCGCGTCATTGGAGCTAGGCATCGACGTCGGACCGGTGGAGCTCGTGTGCCAGCTGGGATCTCCGCGGAGCATCGCCACGTTCCTGCAGCGCGTCGGGCGCGCCCAGCACCATGTCGGGGGCGTGCCCGTCGGGCGCCTCTACCCGCTCACGCGCGACGAGCTGGTCGAGTGCACGGCGCTGCTCGTCTCGGTCCGCTCCGGCGACCTCGACGCGGTCGTGCCGCCGGTGGCGCCCCTGGACGTGCTCGCGCAGCAGTTGGTGGCCGAGTGCGCCGCCTCGGATCCTGAGGGATGCCCCGAGTCCGAGCTGCTCGCCCTTGCGCGCCGCTCTGCCCCCTACAGCGGGCTAAGCGACGAGGACTTCGAGGCCGTCGTGGACCTGGTCAGTCAGGGCGTCGTCACCGGCCGCGGCCGGCGGGGGGCGCACCTGCACCGGGACCGGGTCAACGGCGTTCTCCGACCGAGGCGCGGCGCCCGCCTCACGGCGGTGACATCGGGCGGGGCGATCCCGGACGTCGCCGACTTCCGCGTCGTGCTCGAGCCGGAGGAGACACTCGTCGGCACGGTCAACGAGGACTGGGCCGTCGAGTCGATGGCGGGCGACGTCTTCCTTCTCGGGAGCGCGACCTGGCGCATCCGCAGGATCGAGCCGGGCACGGTCCGCGTCGTCGATGCCGAAGGGGCGTCGCCCAACGTCCCGTTCTGGCTGGGCGAGGCCCCGGCTCGGACAGCCGAGCTGTCCCAGGCGGTCTCCGATCTGCGAAGCGCCGTCGAGACTGCCCTTCAGAGCGGGGACGGCGGGGGTGCCGCGGACGGCGGGCTGGCGCCAGGTAGCGGGGTCATCGCGGACGGCGGGGTCATCGCGGACGGCGGGGGTGCCGCGGACGGCGGGCTGGCGCCAGGTGGCGGGGGCGCCGGCACCGCAGGCACCGTGAGGGCC
>JBEKBT010000053.1:0-19826 GCA_050015255.1 Acidimicrobiales bacterium | reverse complement strand
TGCACCCCGACGGCACCCGGCACGGCCCGGGCGCCTCGCCGCCCCGGGATCGAACCGCTCCCCCGGGCACAGATCCACCCCCTACTGGTCAGCCTGACGCGGGCGACGGGCCCGAGCGCGCCTACGAGCAGGGAGATGAGCCACACCAGCCCGCCGCGGCCGAGCAGCCCGCCGCGGCCGGGCCACAACGGCCCCCTGAGCCAGAGCAGCCGAGCCTGTTCGGCGGAACCGGCGACGGCACCGACCGCCGGAGCGCCGACGGCTCGAGCCACGCCGCCTGAGCCGGCCCGCCGCGGCGCAGCGCGGCCGACGCAGTGGCCGGCTCGGCGTGGCCGAGCGCAGCGTGGCCGAGCGCAGCGCGGCCGACGTAGCGTCGCCCAGCGCAGCGTGGCCGAGCGCAGCGTGGCCGAGCGCAGCGTCGGCCCGACGTAGCGTCGCCCAGCGCAGCGCGGCGTCGGCGGCCTCTCAAGAGTCCGGCTGTGTTAGTCCCCCGGCTGAATCCCATGCGCTGATTCGCTCCCTTGATCCCGCTCCGTCTGCGAGGACCTCAACCCCTGAGCGTGGCCTGGTACTCAGTCTCGACCGCGCTGATGCACTGAGTTCTGAGCTCCGCGACCTCGGCGTCGGTCAGGGTCCGCTCAAGGGCACAGAACCGCAACCGGAAGGCGAGGCTTCGTGAGCCCTCGCTCACGCCCGGCCCCCGGTAGACATCGAAGAGCTCTACGGATTCGCACAGGTCGCCGGCGGTGCGGCCGAGTGTCGTTTCGATTGCTGCGGCGGGGACTGAGTCGGCCACAACGAAGGCAAGGTCGACGTCACTGGAGGGGAACCGGCTCACGGGTCGTGCGGCGAGCGATCGGCGCGGTGCGGCTGCGAGCTTCCCAAGGTCGAGCTCAAGCCAGCCCGCTCGCGGGTGCGGCAGGTCATAGGCCCGAAGCGTCTCCGGGTCCACTTCACCAACGACGCCGAGCACGACGCCGCCGGCCACGATCTCCGCGGTCCGCGCCGGGTGGAGGCCGGCCCTGACGGCAGGGCGGAGCTCGGTCGCTTCTAACCTGAGCGCGTCTGCGATCACGCGCCAGGCGTTCACCGCTGCGCCGGCGTCGTCGTCGACGTCCGCAAGAAGCAGTGCGACCAGCTCCCACTCGTCAGGCAGCTCCGGGGCGCCTAGCGCGGCAGGCCTAGACGATCCTTCTTCCGGTTCCGACGCTGTCGGCGGGCGCGGCATCGCGAACACGTCGCCAATCTCGAACAGCCGCAGCCAGGGATGGCGGTGACCGACGTTGTGGCGCATCGCCTCGAGCAGACCCGGAAGCAGTCCTCCCCTCAAGGCGGACTCCTCTGCGACCATGGGGTTCAGCAGCTCGACAAGAGGACCGACCACTCCCCCGCGCTCTTGGTCCCGCGGCTCGACAATCGACATCGTCCATGCCTCGTGCGCTCCGAGCCCGGCCAGCACCCGCTTCAGCCGGCGGCGCAGAACCTGCAGATCCGTGAGCCGACCTACAAATGGAGACCGCCGCTGCGACACCGGCAGCTCCTGGTAACCGATCCGCCGCGCCACCTCTTCTGTCACGTCCACCTCACGACGGACGTCAGGGCGGAACGAAGGGACCTCGACCTCGAGAACACCCGAGGAGCGGTCGTCGGGAAGGCTTGTCTCGAAGCCCAAAGGTTCCAGGAGCTCCCCGACCTCCGAGTCTTGAAGCTCGGTTCCAAGCAGTGCACCGATCCGGTCCGTTCGGACTGCAATCCGCCATGGCACGTAGGCCACAGGGTGCGCATCGAGCGAACCCGCCGCAACCACGGGCGGAGCGACCCCCGCCGCTCGAGAGGCAGCGACCACGAGCTCGCAGAAACGCAGTGCCGCGCGCTCCATCATCTCCGGATCCACCCCGCGCTCGAAGCGCACGGATGCCTCTGTCCTGAGCCCGACTCGCCGGGCAGTCCGAGCGACGGCCACAGGAACGAAAGAACCGACCTCGAGCAGCACCCGCGAAGCCTCCGACCTGATCTCGCTCGACTGGCCGCCCATGATCCCCGCGATCCCGACCGGATGGTCCTCGGCGTCGCAGATGAGACAGTCGGTTCCCGCGAGCAGGTCGTCCGGCTTGGCCGTAGCGGTCCCCAGCACTCGGGTCACCCCGTCAAGAGTGACGAGCTCCTCGCCGGCACGAGCCGCTCGAACTCGCAGCCCGTAGCCAGCGAGCCGGTCGAGATCGTATGGATGCGTCGGCTGGCCGAGCTCGAGCATCACACAGTTCGACGCGTCGACGATCGCGTCGATCGGCCGCATCCCTGCCAAGGTCAGTCGGCGGCCGATGACCGCTGGCGACGCGACACTGGTCACGCCGAGCAGCACCTTGCCAATGAGCCGATGGCACAGCTCCGGCGCGAGTACCTCGACGCTTGCGAACGCGGAGGCGGGTTCAGGTCCCTCCTCCACGACGGGCTCGGGAAGCTGGAGCGGGAGACCCCGGCGGGCGCCTATGTCCCGCGCGATGCCAGCGATGCAAAGGCAGTCGGGCCGGTTGCCCTCGATGGCCAGGTCGAACACGACATCGGGCTCGTATCCGGGCCCTAGGTAGTCGGCAAGCGGCATGCCGAGCTCGAGCTGATGACCAGTGCCGGCGAGCACCTGATCAGAGCGAGCAAGCAAACGCTCCGGATCCCCCGGCACGCTCCGCCCGAGTACGAGGATCCCGTCGTGATCTTCCGAAAGCCGCAGCTCGCGACCCGAGCAGATCATCCCGTTAGAGACCACGCCCCGCATCCGCCGCTGCTCGATCAGAAAGTCACCCGGCAGCAGCGCACCCACCGGCGCGAACGGGACGATGTCTCCGACCTCGAAGTTCCACGCTCCGCAAACCACCTCGACCGGCTCGGGGCCGCCCGCGTCGACTACGACACGCCGGATCCTGTCCGCCTTCGGGATGGCGGCGATCTCGAGAACGCGGGCCAACACGACGTCGCGCAAGCCTTCGCCGACCCTCTCCACGCCCTCGACGACCAAGCCGAGCGCGTCGAGGTCGCCTGCGAGCGCGGCCACCTCAGAGCGATCGGTTGGTCGTGTCTCGAGCGGTGTCAGTTCCCGCAACCACGACAGTGGAACGCGCACTTCCTCGTCTCCTCAAGCCTCGTCCGGGGTAACTTGCCGTGCCCCGCGTTGTGTTGCCTCGCTTTGCCTCGTCACCTTGCAGACACTGCCCAAGCCCGGCGCTCGCGCGCAACATCTCAGCTCGCTCGAGCGCTCAGAACTGCCCGAGGAACCTCAAGTCGTTCTCGATCATCACCCTCAAGTCGGCGATGCCGTGCCGCATGATCGCAATCCGGTCGATCCCGAACCCGAAGGCGAACCCAGTCCACTGCTCGGGATCGACGCCGGTCGCCTCGAACACCGCCGGATGCACCATCCCGCAGCCGCCGAGCTCGATCCAGCCGACGCCGGCACAGGTCCGGCAACCCTCGCCGCCACAGATCACGCACGACATCTCGAACTCCGCCGACGGTTCGGTGAACGGGAAGTACGCGGGGCGCAGCCGGGTCCTCGTCCCTGCGCCGAAGATGGCACGGACGAACGTGTCGATCGTCCCTTTCAGGTCCGCAAAGGTGACACCGCGGTCGACGACGAGCCCCTCGATCTGATGGAACACGGGCAAATGGGTCGAGTCCGGTGTGTCCTTTCGGTACGTGCGACCGGGCGCCACCGCATAGATGGGCAGCACGCCCCGCTGCAGAAGCCTTATCTGCACAGGCGAGGTGTGAGGGCGCAAGAGCACGCTCCAGGGCTCGCCGAAGTCGACGTAGAAAGTGTCGAGAGGGCTCCGGGCGGGATGGTCCTCGGGGATGTTGAGCGCCTCGAAGTTACGCCAGCCCGTCTCGACCTCGGGCCCCTCGGCGATCTCATAACCCATGCCGACGAAGACGTCCTCGAGCGCCTCGCGCACCTGGGTGACGAGATGCAGGTGCCCCGCCAGGTGCCCGGGCAGCACCTCGGTCAGGTCCAGGCGGTCCGCGGCAAGCCGTTCGGCCCTGGCAGCCGCCATGAGCTCCATTCGCCGGCCGTCCGCGACCGTCTCGAGCCGGGCGCGCAGCTCGTTCAGAAGCCGGCCCGCCTCCGGGCGTTCCTCGGGCACCATCGACCCGAGCCGCTGGTACAGCTCTGCGAAACGGGACCTTTTCGATCGGAACGCCACGCGCTCGCACTCGTCGAGCGCCTCCAGATCAGTAGCTTCTTCGAGGGCGGTTATCGCCTCGGTCTCGAGCTCGGCGATCTCCCCGGAGAACTCGGGCGTCAAAGGTCCAGTGGTCACGCTGCCACCTTCGAGCGGCTGGTCCGGCGATGGGACGACAAGCGGCTGGCCCGGCGATGCCACAAGCGCCTGGTCGGGGGATGCCATCGGGCCATGCTATGGCACTCTCAGCTCGCTGACGTGCGGCGACGGCGCACCGCGTCGAAGCAGAGCACGGCAACGGTCATCGCCACGTTCAGCGACTCGGTCCCATCCTCCATCGGGATCGTCAGCGAACCGTTCAGCCCGCTCACGACCTCGGCTGGCAGCCCGGCTCCCTCGTTGCCGAGCACGAGCGCGGTTGGCCCCTCGAGGTCGGCGACGGCGTAGTCGGTCCCACCGTGGGGCACAGTCGCCCAGCATCGGAAACCGAACTCGGCCAAGGCCCCGAGGGCCTCGGCCGGCGTGGCGCCTACCACGAGAGGCACCCGGAACACCGCGCCGGCGCTTGCGCGCACGACCTTTGGATTGAACGGGTCGACGGTGCCCGCGCAGCAGATGACGCCCTTGACGCCAGTGGCACCCGCGATGCGGAGCACGGCCCCAAGGTTGCCCGGATCGCGCACGTCCACACAGACGAGCACCAAGTCGGGTCTTCTTTCCGGCCCAGATCCGGAAGGCACGCTGCGCGGCCCGGGTCCGGAAGGCACGCTGCGCGGCCCGGGTCCGGAAGGCACGCTGCGCGGCCCAGCACCGGATGGGAACCGGAACCCGCGCGGTTGACGACCGGACAGCAACTCGTCCAGTCCTATGTCGACCGCCTCGACGACCGCACAGACGGATTGTGGACTCACAGTGTCGGCCACCCGCTCCATAATCCCGGGGCCTAGCTCGAAGATAACCAGCCCAGCCCTGGCCGCTCGCTCGACGACGGCCACTGCGGGCGCTGACGACCGCCAATCGGCAGCTACAAAGAGCAACTCGACCGGAGCACCGGCGTCCAGCGCGGCCTCGACAAGTTTCACGCCCTCGGCCACGAAGGCGTGCTCGGTGTCTCGCACACTCGAGCGGCGGAGCAGTCGCCGCAGACGCTGAACACGCTGGTCACGTGCGCCAAGCCGTCTAACGCTCAAGCTCACGTTGATGCTCGCTCGGACCGTTAGTGAGACTAACGCTCAAGTTGGTATTTAGACTTAGGAAGCTGCCTCATCAACGTTGTCTTCCTCGCCCGTGTACGAGGCGTCGTCTCCGAGAGCTGCCACGGAGATCTGCACGAGTGCTGAGAACGCTTGTGGGTCGCGAACCGCGAGATCGGCGAGGATCTTGCGGTCGACTTCCACCTCTGCTTTGTGCAAGCCGGCAATGAATCGGCTGTAGGTCGTGCCGTTCAGGCGTGCTGCGGCGTTGATGCGTTGGATCCAGAGCTTCCGGAAGTCGCCTTTCCGGGCACGGCGGTCGCGATAGGCGTACTGCAGCGAGTGCATGACTTGCTCGTTCGCGGCCCGGTACGAGCGCGACTTGTTGCCATAGAAGCCCTGTGCGCGTTCGAGAACGGTCCTCCGGCGCTTCTTGCCGTGGACTGCGCGCTTCACCCTGGCCATTTGGGGGCTCCCTTCATCGTCGATACCAGTGCGATCAGTTGTGTTCTTGAGTTCGTGTCGGAGCAGCGGAGCGCATGACCAGGCCAGGACCTCACCGGATGGGGTCCCCTCAGGCAGGCTCGGCTGGTCCTTAGATCCCGAGCAGCCGGCGAACGCTCTTGCGGTCGGCTGAGGACACCCCGACCTCGTGGGCGAGGCGACGAGTGCGAACCGATGACTTCTTTTCGAGCATGTGGCCACGGTTCTGCTGCCGGCGCCTGATCTTCCCGGTCCCAGTGATCTTGAAACGGGCCACTGCACCCCGGTCCGTCTTCTGCTTCGGCATTTCCGTGTCCCTCGCCTTCGATTCTGTCTTCGTCTTGTGTCTTCGTCTTGCACTGCTGTCAGTGCTCTACCTCTAGGACCGTTCCCGTCTCGGTCCAGTGGCGCAGCTCTGTCGCCGCGACCCGCACGGGCCTTCGCGCGGGGCGGCTACACCGGCGACCGGGACCATCCCGCGGCGCCTTTCTTGTTGCTTCCTGTACCACTCCCTACCTACCGGTGGGTCTCCACCTGGGGATCCACCTCCACAGTCACCATCTCAGGAGCCACCTCCACAGTCACCTCAACTGAAGCTGAGCCGAGGTCATCTGTCGGTCCAGCCTCAGCCGGCGCGTTGCCGTTGGTGGCCACCCGGTTCCGTTCCCCGGTCACGTGTCTCGCCTCTGATGACTGTCTCGCCTCTGATGACTGTCTCGCCCGCTTATCGGGTGCGAGCACCATGACCATGTTCCGTCCGTCCAGGCGACCTTCCGTCTCGATCTTGGCCACTCCGTCGATTTGCTCGGCAATTCGGTCGAGAATGCGCTTTCCCAGGTCCGGGTGGATGACCTCCCGTCCCCGGAACATCACCGTCACCTTGACTTTGTGGCCCTCGTTCAAGAACCTGAGCACCTGGCGGGTCTTGGTGTCGAAGTCACCCGGTCCGATCTTCGGCCGGTATTTCATCTCCTTGATGCCGATGTTGCTCGTCTTGCGCCGCGACTCCTTCGCCCGTTGCGCAGCGTCGAATTTGAACTTCCCATAGTCCATGATCCGGCAGACCGGGGGATTCGCCAGAGGCGCCACCTCCACCAGATCGAGATCTTGCTGCTGGGCAATGGCGAGCGCCTGTGCAAGAGGCGTGATCCCGAGCTGGTCGCCTTCAGCGTCGACAAGCCGGACCTCACGAGCACGGATACGGTCATTGATCCGTGGCTCATTGGAGCTGGGAACAGTGGTGATTGGGCGTCGTCCTCTCGTCAGGGCCGAGACATTGCTCGACCGTACGAAAGGGAAGCCGGGAAACCGGCCAGCCACACTCAAGACCAGGCGCACACATTGGCAGAGCCCACGGTGGCCGGGTGGGAGTCACGCCGCCAGGCGCACCCCGCTTCCCTTACTTTGTCACCACGTACGCTAGCAGCATGAGCAGCCTGTGGACACCAGAAGGGGAACATCGCGTGCCGCGACCGGGCGAAGGGGGGTCCGGTACTGGAGAATCTCCTGGTCCTGGGTCGCCCAGCGGACCTGGGTCGCCCAGCGGACCTGGGTCGCCCGGCGGACCTGGGTCGCCCAGCAGACCTGGGTCGCCCGGCAGGTCGCAGGAAAAGCCGCCGCCCAGTCGCCTGGAAAACGCCGGGGCAACCACGATGAGCGAGGAGGACCAAGCAGCCGAGGAGGAGCTGCTCGAGGTCGCCAAGCACCTTGCCGCGGCCCCGGCCGAGGACGTGGTCGCGAACCATTGCTACGGGCTCTTCGAGCTGGCGGCCTTGCACCTCTCTCAGCAGCCGCCCCAGCTCGAAAAGGCGCGCCTCGCGATCGATGCCCTCGGCCTGCTGGTGGACGGGCTCGGTGACCGCCTCGGCCAGCACGCCCGGCCGCTCGCCGAAGGTTTGTCCCAGATTAGGCTCGCCTTCGTCCGAATCTCATCGGTGACCCCGGCTTCCGACGGGCAAGCCCATCCGGAGAGCGACGCCTGACCAACTCGACCAGGAAGCCTGGCTGGGAAGCCTGGCTGGGAAGCCTGGCTGGGAAGCCTGGCTGGGAAGCCTGGCTGGAACCACTCAGTACGCAGTGGCCACCGAGAGAGCGCCGGTGCCAGCCGCTAACAGGTCTCGCTGGACGAGCCCAGCAGATCGACGATCTGGGCCCAGCCTCCCTCGCTCGCAGTTGCCAGCACTCGGTCCGCGCGCTGGAGGACCGCTGCTGTCGCGTCGGCCACGGCGAGGGCGAGCGAGGCCCCGTCAAGGAGCTCAACGTCGTTGTCGGCGTCGCCGATCGCGAGCACACGGCCCGCATCCAGCCCCTTGACGGCGCAGTACGCCTCGACTCCGGTCCACTTGTTGACTCCGAGCGGCCGGAAGCTCAAGTGGACGCCGCCGTAGGTCCGGTCGGGGGAGAATGCGGCTGCCACAGGAGCCCGGGCCGTCACTTCAGCCGCGAGGTCCCTTGTCGTCGACTCGTCGGGCCCCAAGAGCGAGAAAGACAACACACACAGGCTGCGCACTGCAGTCCAGGGATCCTCTTCACGCACCCACGGCTCGAGACGGCGGAGGTACTCCGGATGAGTCAAAGGGTGCTCACCGAGCACGATGTCGCGACCCGGGGTATCGACATTGATGCACGGGCTGACGCCTAGCTGATCGAGGATCCCGAGAACCTCGGCGGCAAGCGCGGGAGTGAATGCATACCTGCAGAACGCAGTGGTCGCTCCGAACTCCAGGCCGATCGCGCCGTCCAGGAACACGGCCGGCAACTCGATCCCGTTTGCTTGCATGACCGGCCACGCGCTCCTTGCGCTACGACCTGTGGCAGCCAGAACCGGGATCGAAGCCGAGCCAAGGGTCGCGAGCGCCCGAAGCGTGCGGGGATGCACCCGTCCGGTCCCGTCCCAAAGCGTTCCGTCGAGGTCGGTCACGACCAGGTCGATCTGCCGCGGCAGCGTCCCGTCGGCGGTCGCGCACGATCGAGCCGACGACGTCGAGGCTGGTTCGGGGGCTGAAACTCGTCTCATCTGTGCTTGGCAACCTCGCCAAACCGGTAGGCGAGCACCTCCGAGACGGCCTGAAAGCCGAGCCGGCGATAGATCGCATTCGAGCCGGGGTTGCCGAGCTGGGCGTAGAGGGTCGAGTTGGCGCCTTCCTCACCGCGCACCCACGCGCAGAGCGCCCCCACGCATGCCGCCGCATATCCTCGGCGGCGCCAGCTCGGCGGCGTGAAGACCGCTCCGATCCGGGAGATGCCACCGAGCGGCTCGGTGGCGCGCGCCAGACATCGGGCACCGCCGTCGTCCCAGATGAACAGGCGACCGGTCGACAGCCCCGAGTCGACAACTCCGGACACGTCAACGCGAGGCAAGCCGGTCTCGACCTCGAAGGCGGACCACCACTCGATCACCAGCCCGCGCTCGGAGATCTCGGCGCGGCGGAGCCTACCGGGCACGCCTTCGGACTGGACGAGGTCGCCGAGCACGTAAAGGCGTTGCGCGTCCTCAACCACCGCCGCCGTACCTACTTCCTCGGTCCAGCAGCCTGCAAAGGCCGCCGCCGCGGACGCCTCGCCGGCCACACCCGAGAGGCGGTGACCCTCATCGGAGATTGCCCTGGCCATGCCGGCGGCGAGATCGCCTCGCAGTGGCGAGATCGCCACGGAGTGACCGGGTGGAGACTCCAAGACGATGCCCGCGGTGTAGCCGTCCAACTCGAGCAACCAGTACCGACCAGGCGCGCCCGAGTCGACTCGTTGCCTCATGATGCTCCAGATCAGATTGAGCTCGACGGGATGAGAGGCGAGATACCCCCGCGCCCGCTCGATCGCCACGACCGGGTCAGTCGTTGCCTCAACATGCAAGCTGCCCATGGTCTCAAGCCTGCCACGGCTCAGGGCAGTGCCATGACACCCTACGATCTCCCCATGGGACGGACCTACGCCTCAATCGACAACCGCCTCGCCAGCTTCCTCGTGTCACAACCGGTCTTTTTCGTCGCGTCTGCCCCGCTTTCGGGCGACGGCCTGGTGAACTGCTCACCGAAAAGCAACAACGGCGAGCTCGCGGTACTCGACCCATATCGCGTCGCCTACCTCGACAGGACCGGCAGCGGCGTCGAGACCATCGCCCACTTGCGCGAGAACGGCCGCATAGTCCTCATGTTCTGTGCCTTCGAAGGCAACCCGAGGATCGTCCGCATCCACGGCCGCGGCCTGGTCGTCGGCCGCGACGAGGCGGCGTTCGACGAACTTTCGGGCAGGTTCCCGACGAACCAGCATGCGGGCTCACGATCCATCATCGTCGTGTCCGCGGACCGTGTCTCCGACTCATGCGGCTTCGGCGTGCCCCTGATGGGCTTCAAGGCGCACAGGACTGAACTGGCGGAATCGGCCGGTCGCAAAGGCGTGGTCGGCATCAGGGAGTACTGGCGATCGAACAACACCACGAGCCTCGACGGCCTCCCGGGTCTTCAAGACCTGGAGCCCGGCCGGGCTGAGTGAACCGAGCCGACCGTCAGTCAGGCTCAAGCCGGGTCGACCGGGATGAGCCCCACCGCTTCGTAGCGACCGCCATGCGCAGCGGCGACCGCGAATGAGACCGCGTCGCCGACGGCGACCCGCCGGCTGCCGTCGCTGATGGCCGTGCTGTGGAACCCGAAGACGGCACCATCGACAGCCACCACAAGCCCGAGCCCACGCTCCGAATCGAAGGCCTGGACCCTGCCGAGCCGCGAGCTACGCGTGCCGCCGGCCACGACGTTCCCGAAGGCAGAGCCGTCCTCCCCTGGCCAACGCGGCCCGGGATCGCTCAATGGACGATCTTCGCGATCGGGAGCTCGATGATGTCGGTAGCACCCCGCTCCTTGAGCGCCGGGATCAGGATGTTTATCTCCGACTTGGGAACCACGGCCTCGACGGCGTAGCCGGCCTCTCCGAACAGCTTCGCGACAGTCGGCGACCGCATCGAGGGCAGCACGGCGATGATGCTGGGAAGGTCTATCGGGGCGACGTTGAGTTTCACGAGCACTCTGCCCCGGGCCTCGAGGGCGCCCTGTAGCAGGACGAGGAGCTGCCCCATAGCGCGGAGCTTCTCCGGGTCGGCGACCGAGACCGGGTTCGCGATGAGCTCCGTGTACGACAACAACAGGGTGTCGATCACCCTGAGGCCCGACGCACGAAGCGCCCGTCCTGTCTCGGTGATCTCGACGACGGCGTCGGCGATGTCCGGGATTTTCGCCTCTGTCGCTCCGAAGGAGAAACGAACCTCGGCTTCCACTCCCCGTTCTGTCAAGAAACGCTTGGTGAGCCCTGGGTACTCGGTCGAGATCCGGCAACCCTGAGGAAGATCCTGGACCTTTTGCACGGGTGACTCCGCAGCGACCGCGAGCACAACCTTGATGGGCTCGGTCGTCACCTTCGAATAACGCAGCTCGCCGAGGCTGACAACCTCGGCACCGGTCTCCTCCACCCAGTCACGGCCGGTCACTCCGATGTCGAACAGGCCCTCTGCCACGTAGGTAGGGATCTCCTGGGGGCGCAAGATGTGCACCTCCTCGATGCGCGGGTCGTCGATCGTGGCCCGGTAGGCCACATCGGACGCCCGGCGAACGGCCAGGTCGGCGGCAGCGAACAGCTCGAAGGTCGCTTGCTCGAGCGAGCCTTTAGGGAGAACGAGACGCAACATCGCCCGGGCCAGGTTTCCCTATTGCGTCTTCTGCGCGGTGCTCGCCCTGTCGGGCGGCCCTGGCCGGTTCCACTTGACCTTCCGCAGCACGTTCACCATCTCGATCGCGGTCATGGCCGCTTCCGTACCCTTGTTGCCAAGTGCCCCGCCGGCGCGGGCGAGCGCCTGAGCGAGGTTGTCGGTCGTGAGGACGCCGAAGACGACCGGCAGGCTCATGTCGAGCTGGATGCGCTGGATGCCGGCCGCGCACTCGCCGGCCACGAGCTCGTAGTGCGAGGTCTCGCCGCGGATGACAGCCCCGAGGCAGATGATGGCGTCGTAGCGGCCGGTCCGTGCCACTGCCATGGCCACCAGCGGCAGCTCGAAGGCGCCCGACACCCAGATGACCGTGCGGTCCTCCTTGGCGACACCGCAGCGGTCGAGCTCGGCCAGGGCGCCGGCGAGGAGCAGGCCGGTCACCTGCCCATTGAAACGGCTGCAGGCGAGAGCGATCCGGAGGCCGGTCCCGTCGGTGGAACCCCGGATGCCCTCCCAGTCGACGGCCTCCATTGCCGGAAGGCGATGCGGCAGCACACCCGCTACGTCGGGCGCGGGCTGCGGGCCCGATGCGCCGTCTGCCGACTCGTCAGTCGAACTCATCGTTGTCCCCGGCACCGCGGAGGCTTCCCCGATCGCCGACGGCGTCTCTCGAGGCCGCATCCGACCCCGCCATGTCGAGGCTCCCCAGCAAATGGCCAAGCCGTTCCCGCTTTGTCCGCAGGTAAGCGACGTTCTCCGGGTTCGGGGCCGGCTCCAAGGGCACCCGCTCGACGATGTCGAGCCCATAGCCCTCGAGACCGCCGTATTTCGCCGGATTGTTCGTCATGAGACGCATCTTCGTCACCCCGAGCTCCACGAGGATCTGGGCCCCGATGCCGTACTCACGACTGTCGACAGGAAGGCCGAGCTCGATGTTCGCGTCGACAGTGTCCCTCCCTTTGTCCTGCAAGTTGTAGGCGCGCAGCTTGTGGGTGAGCCCGATGCCTCGTCCCTCGTGGCCACGGAGATAGACGATGACCCCGACGCCTTCGGCGCCGATCCTTCGGATGGCCGCCTCGAGTTGCGACCCACAGTCGCAGCGGAGCGAACCGAACACGTCGCCGGTCAGGCACTCGCTGTGCACCCGCACGAGGACGCTCTCCTCGGTGGAAAGGTCGCCGGCCACGAAGGCGATGTGCTCCTGGCCATCAAGAAGTGACCGGAAGCCGTAGGCGATGAATTCGCCGAACTCGGTCGGGATGCGGGCGGCCGCGACGCGCTCCACGAGCTTGTCGCGGTGACGCCGGTAGCGGACCAGGTCAGCGATCGAGATGATGGGCAGGCCGTGCTTCGAGGCGAAGCGTTCCAGCTCGGGCGGGCGCGCCATACGCTGCTTGTCCTCGGTCACTATCTCGCAGAGCAGCCCGGCGGGATAGCACCCTGCCATGCGGGCGAGGTCGACCGTCGCCTCGGTGTGGCCGGCGCGCTTCAGGACCCCTCCCGGGCGGTAGCGCAGAGGGAGCACATGGCCCGGCCGGGCAAGATCGGCCGGTTTCGTGTCGGGGCTGATGAGCGATTTGATCGTCGCCGCCCTGTCACCGGCGGAGATACCCGTCGTCGTACCGTGGCGGTAGTCGACGGTCACTGTGAACGCGGTGCGCTGGGACTCGGTGTTGTGAGAAACCATGAGGGGAAGCTCGAGCTCATCGGCCCGGTCGGGAGTGAGCGGCACGCAGATAAGTCCCGAGGTGTGCGTGAGGAAAAACGCCACCTTCTCAGGCGTCGCGAACTCGGCTGCCATCACCAGGTCGCCCTCGTTCTCCCGGTCCGCGTCGTCAACCACGACGACCATCTCGCCCCGGCCGATCGCAGCAATCGCTTCCTCGACGCTGGACATCGACACGATCTCCGTCTCCTTCTCCCCGTCCTCGAGCCTACCGGCAGCGACGGAGCAGCAAAGACTGCCAGCTCTGAGCACGATGCGCTGATCGACGACTTCTTCACGGTCTCGTCAGGTTCTTCAGGGTCTCGTCCGGCCCGACGTACTAGGGTCACGCCGTCAGGAGTTCGCAAGAGGGGGAGGAACCCAAGGTGTCAGATCACGCGCTTTTCATCGGATGGAACCAGCCGGCCCGCGGTCGAGAAGCCGGCGCCGTGGCTGCCTTCGGCGAGGGAGTCAATTACTTCGGTGAGCTCAAGGAGCGAGGAGAGATCGAGTCGTTCGAGGCGTTCTTCTTGGAGGCTCACGGGGGAGATCTCAACGGCTTCTTCCTGGTCCGGGGCCAGCTGGCGAACCTGAGCCGGCTCCGCGACGAGGACGAGCGGTTCGAGCGCTGGTTCACCAGGGCTTCACTGAGCGTGGACGGGCTCGGGGTCCTGGGGGCCGTGACGGGCGAGGCCATCGGACGGGGAATGACCGTATACACCGAAGCCATAGCTGAGCTCGGCTGACCTCCGAACGTTCGCGACGGGGTAGGCAGCGCTTGCACGAACGGGCGCAAATGGCGAGCAGGGCCAGCTAATGGGACTGGATCAGCTAGGCAGAACGCGGTGAGAGCCGGGCGCTGACGATCCTCGGCTTGGGGCAGCCCATGCGGGCGCTCGGGGCGCTGAGACGGCGCTGAGGCGGCGCTGACGCGTCAACGTAACGCCCCCTGGGCTGCTGCGAGCCCACCCTCGTAGCACTCGCGCTCGCGAGCACTACGAGGGTGGCAGCAGTTCTACGGCACTTGGGGGACCGAGATGTGCTGCGGCGTGCCCTTAGGTGGTGGGTTCGGCACGAGCCTGGCGAAGCTGCACTGACCCGTTGCTGCTCCGTTGACGACGTTTGCCGATCCGCCGGAATCACCGAACTGAACCGCCGGACTGTTCGCCAAGCATGTCAGCGAACCGTTGACATAGTTCGTGTTGACCTCATCGGCGTCCGGATCCGCCATCTTGTTGTCGATCACGGAGAAATTGCCGTGCACGTCGTCACGAAGGCTGCCGAGCCAGCAGGTCCTGAGATCTTTGATGGTCATGTTGCCGCCGACGACAACGTTCTCGTAGTCACTGAAGACGGGCGACTTGAGGGCCACGAAGACCCCGTGCTCTTTGCAGTTGTAACCGCCGCCGCCACCCTGCTCGACTATGTTCTCGGCGACGAAGCTGTTGTGCAGGATCACTCCGAGGGGATCGGTTGCGATCAGGTCGCCGCCGACCCAGTCCCAGCTGGAAAGCGTCGGGCTCTTCGGGGTGGGGTCGTCTGAGCAGGGCGAGTTGGTCGGATCGCAACCCATGCCGAGGGTGGCGCCCGCGTCCACGTACAGGTTGCCCGTCACGGTCAGGTTCGAATAGGCGCTTTTCGTCTTGTCGTTGCGGGCAAAGGTCGCGTTGAGCGCCCCCCCGGCTGTCACGGTCAGATTCCCCTCGACGACCGCCTGGCCTGCGTTTACCGCGCAGATGCCCGATACGACGACGTTCCCGTCATATGTGCCCGTCAGTACACCCGGCGCCGTGGGCGTGCCCGTGCAGGTCTCCGGAGCGGTCCGAGCCGAAGCCGAAGCTGCGATCGCAGGACTCACTATCGACAGTCCGAACAAGAGTCCGCCCAGCCCAATAAGACAAGAGAGCTTCCGTGTGGAAGTTTTCAATCTCATTCTCCCCCCTTTTTCGCAATCGGCAGGTTTGCCGCGATTCGCAGTCTGCCTGATTGCAAGATGACGACCAAGGTTGTCAGCCCGTCGGTCGACCTCGTGTTAGCCACACCACTCCGGTGCGGCAAACGACTCTTCCAAAAGCGACGCCATCACCTCAGCGCCACTGCCACAGCGGATCAAGATGGAGTCCGCCTCCTGGCCAGAGGAAGATGGGGCGGTCCGCTTCTCCCAACGGCTGACCGCGATGGCCTGCGACAGCCGGGGCTCTGCGAGGGCGACGACCGTGTTGCTCGGAAAAGGAGCGATGGCGAGGAATGCTGGAGGGGCCACCGGGCCCGTGACGGGCCTCGTCAGGAACTCGTGCCAGACTCAGCGGTCGGTTGGTCGTGCAGGGCCTCGGCGAGCTCGTGGTGCCCGGAGATCCCGAGCTTCTCGTACACCCGCTGGAGATGGCTCTCGACGGTCCGCACCGATAGGTACGTGTCGCTCGCGATCTCCTTGTTGGTGCGGCCGGCGGCTGCCTGCAAGGCGGCGTCGAGCTCGCCGGGCGTGAGCTGCACACGGGCCGTGATCGTGCGCACGGCGGGCGTGGTGGCCCCTTCGCAGCGGGCCAGGAGCCGCGCCGCTTTCTGCTCGGCGGCGGCGGCTTTGCGAGCTTGGCCGGCTCGTCGGTGGTTGGCGGCGGCCTCGGTGCTCGCCTCGGCGGCACAAAGGACCGCACCGAGGCCCTCGCAGTCCCGGGACGCCTTCTCGAGGGCTTCGCTGTCCCTTGCGGCGGCGGCGTTCGCGTACTCGGCGCGGGCGAGCACCAAGGGGCCGTCGATCTGGCGCGGTCGCATCCCGTTGACGCCGATATTCGGCGTACACGTTCTGAGTGACTCCTACCGGGACTTTCGGGGCACCCGGTCAAGAACGCTTTTCGGCGCTATCGCAGGTACCCCTCGATCGCCGGACCCACCAGAGCGACAAGCTCCTCGTTGGTGGCTCGGACCACTGTCTCGGCTCGAGCCACATACTTGAGCATGGCGATGCCCACGAGCTGCGCCACGATCAACGAAGCACGCAGCGGGGCGTCTGGCTTGTCGATAAAGGGCACCAGCAGCATCAGCAGTTCCTTGAGGAGTACTTCACGAAACATGTCGGCCGCCTGCTCATCCGAGACCGCTGAACGGACGAGGCCCATCACCACATCACGTGGCTCGGCGCGGTCAAGCAGCACCAGGTAGCGGCGGACAATGTGCTCCGCGACCTCCCGGCTACCCAGGGTTTCGAGGCCCTCGAACAGCGCGCTGGGCCGGATGGTGACCTCGAGGGCAGCCCGAAAGACGCCTTCTTTGGAGCCGAAGTAGTGGATCAGGAGACCGGGGTCGACACCTGCCTCGCTGGCGATACTGCGCAGGGACGTCGCGTGATAGCCCCGAGCCCCGAACGCCCGTCGGGCCACATCCACAATGTGCTCCCGGGTATGCGGCGCCCCTGGCCGGCGTCCGGACCTCGTCATTGCCGCGAGGCACTGGTGACGATGTCGAAGAACGTCTCTTCGAGGTTGGCCGGCACGGCGGTCACGTTCCCGGTGAGCTGATGGCGGCGCAGGAGCTCGTCGACCTGGCCTGGCGTGCCGGGCACCCGGAGACAGTCACCCTGGACCTGGACGACGAACCCGTCTCCGTCCAGTGCAGAGAAGGCTTGGCGCCAGTCGTCAGAATCGACCTGGACCACCTGGCGATCACCGATCACGTCGCTCAAGGTACCGGCCGCGGCGACGCGTCCATCAACCATGAAGACCAGGCGGTCGCACTGCTCCGCCTCCTCCATGTTGTGGGTCGTGACCAGTACACCGGTCCCGTTCTCCGCGCTGGCCCTGATGTCCTCCCACAACCGGGCCCTGCTCAACGGACCGACCCCTGAGGTGGGCTCGTCCAGGATCAGGAGGTCCGGGTCGTGGGAGAAGGCCACCGCGAAGGCCACCCGTCGCTGGAGTCCCAGCGACAGGTCGCCGACGAGTTCGTGGCCGGAATCGGCGATGCTCTCGGGCAATGCCTGCTCTTTGGTGTCGAACGCCGCACCGGTGAACGCCCAGTTCTCCTGCACCGTCAGGTCGTCGTACAACCCGAGGGTCTGGGGCACGTACCCAACCCGGCGGCGCGTCGCACGAGAGGGTGGGCCTCCGAAGAGGGAGACCGTCCCACGTGTCGGGGTCAACAAACCGAGGAGCATGCGTATGAGGGTGGTCTTGCCCGCGCCGTTGGCTCCCAACAGCCCGACGACCTCTCCGGAGCCGACGGCGAGGTCGACGTCGTCTACGGCCGTGAAGTCCCCGAAACGAATCGTGGCCGATCGCGACTCAGCGAGGTGGTCCATGGATCTACGCTTTCTCCCCATCCGCCAGGGCCGCGATCATTACGGCGTCGTCGAACGTGGGCGTGACCGATTCCGCGCCTTCGGGCAGCGAATCCGAGGGAGCCCACACTCGCCAGGAGGAGCCAGAACGCCAACTCGGCCCCCGCGGTCTCACGGCATCCCGGACCACGCCCACCGCACCGGGGACAGCGGCGATGATGTCCGAGGGCGAGCCGGTGGCGATGGCACGGCCCTGGTCCATTAGGAGCACGGTCGAGCCCCGGTTGGCCTCATCGACGTAGGTGGTGGCAACGACGACCGCCGTGTCACGTGCCGCCGCTCTGGCGATGAGCCGCCACAACTCCGCACGGCTGACCGGATCGACACCGGTCGTGGGCTCGTCCAGCACCAGGAGCTCGGGATCGTGGAACAAGGCCATGGCCACGGCGAGTTTGCGCTGCATGCCACCGGAGAGCTGTCCCCCGAGCCGGCTTCTGGCCTGGGTGAGACCGATGCGCTCGAGCAGCCCCTCTGAGCGCGTGACGTACTCCGCGCCGGTGACCCCGTAAGCGCGACCGATGAAGGCCAGGTTCTCCTCCACGGTGAGGTCGACGTAGAGCCCCGCGGTCGCCGGGATGTAGCCGATAGATCGCTTGCCTGGGCGGCGTGCAGTCCCCGCAGACAGACGGACTAGCCCGACGAGTGCCCGCAGCAGCGTCGACTTACCGGCCCCGTCTCCGCCCACCACGACGGTCACCGAGCCCGGTACGGCCTGCATGGTCAAGTCGTCGACGGCGGTTTTGGCACCAAAGGTGACGGTCCCGTGCTCAACACCCCAGCTCATCAGGCCACTGCCTTCAGCTCGGGTTCCTCCGCCGAGTGGTGCCGTGTGCTCGGGGCGAGGTCGCGTCGGAACCGAAGTACCGCGAGTCCGAGCACCGCGATGGCCATGACGAGCAGGACAGTGAACGGGTCCCAGAGCGCACTGATGGGCTCGGCCTTGAGCATCACTCCCCGGCTGATGTCCACGAAGTAGGTGAGCGGGAGGATGTAGGCGATCCAGCGGACCCCGGCGGCCATGGCGTCGACCGGGAAGATCAGGCCGGAGAGCAGGATCTGGGGAACGACGAACATGATTGCCAGCTGAATGGCCTGTCCCTGGTTCTGGGACACCGTGGAGATGAGCACGCCCATGCCCAGCGTCACGAGCAGGAACAGCAGGGCACCGATCCCGAAGGTAGCGACACTGCCCACGAACGGCACCCCGAACAGCGCCATGCCGAGCAGCACGATGGCGATTAGGTCGAGGCAGGCAAGGAGCAAATAGGGGAGAATCTTGCCGAAGATCACATCCCAGGGCCGGAACGGCATGACGGCCAGCTGCTCAATGGTGCCGGCCTGTCGCTCACGAACGATCCCGAGGCTGGTGGTCATAGTGCCGATGAACAGGAGGATGAGCCCGGTCAACCCGGGGATCATGATCCACGACGTCTTGATGTCCGGGTTGTAGAGCACCTCGGGAGTGACAGCCGGGGGCTTCACCCCGTCGGCAACGTCCGCCTGGGCCATGCGGGCGAACGCCCCTTTGGCTGCTTGGACCGAGAACAGCTGCGTCCCGTCCATGAGGGCAGGCATCGGACTCTGGCCGGTGACGACCCCTACCACGGCCTTCCCGTCCTGCAGCTGACTTGCGACGGTCGCCCGGTCGCCCGCGGGGTCGATCTCGGTCACCTCGAACGGGGCGTGCAGTTGCGCAGCGACTTCAGCGGCCTGTGGGCCCACCACCACGGTCGGGATCTTCGAAACGTCGAAGTTCGCGGCGTAGCCGAAGACGACGAGCAGGACGATGGGGAGCCCGATCAGTAGGCCGAGGGTGCGCTTGTCCCGCAGCAGCTGTCGGAACTCCTTGACGACCATCGCCCGCATGAGCCACCTCCTCATTCCCGCTGTGAGAAAGTCTACAGCTGTAGAAATGCGTAGTTCGACTGTTGTAGGTGCCCCAAAACGCTGGCTCGCGGGCGCACGAGAATGACGGCGTCAGCTCATTCGCCAGGTGCACCGAGTCGGCAGGCGCTGACCGGCCAACCGTGCTCGTAGCCGATCGGGCGCAGCCTGAACTGGGGTCGCGACGACGTTCTGAGTGCTCGTTCTGAGTGGTCCCAGCCCGGTTCCTTCCGGATTATGTCTCAGGTGGACGGAGACAAGTGGTAGGGGACTCAATTCAGAGAGCGAGCCGCATCGCCACCCGAGGGCCGAAGTCGTCGTCACCGATGGCGCGCTCGTGCTCACGGATTGCCTGTAGCCC
>JBEKBT010000052.1:0-20295 GCA_050015255.1 Acidimicrobiales bacterium | reverse complement strand
TTGACACCCCGCTCAGTCCCTGACCTCTCGACCACGGACCGGGGCCTGCTACCGGGCTCTCCGGCGATTACCCGGACGGGACTTGCACCCGCAGGGCTGGTCCAGTTTTCAGGACGCAACATTCGTCTCAAGCTAGTGGTCAGCCCGCCAGGCGGCCGGCTCGGTCCCTAGAGCCCGATGTGCCTGCCAACGACGCCACCGGCGTCGTGAGCCGCCCGCCGGAGCCCCGCGGCCTAAAAGGAGCCGCGCCGGGAAGCGAAGGCCGCCGCGACCAGCTTGCCGTTCGCCCGTCCCTTGGAGGCGCGCATGACCTGGCCGAGGAGGAACTGCGCCACCTTCTCGTCGCCATCGCAGTAGCGCCGCCACTCCTGCGGGTGGGCGGCGATCACCTCGTCGACCATCGAAGCGAGGACCGCAGGGTCCATCTGCTCGTAGCCGAGCCTGCTGGCGATCTGGGACGGGTCACCGCCCTGGCTCATCAGCTCTGAAAGCACCTCTTTGGACTGGGTTGCCGAGAGCTGACCGGAGGACTCCATCTTGATCAGCGCGGCGAAGGCCCGTGGGTCGAGGCGTCTTGCCTCCTCGGGGTTCGCTGCTGCCTCGTTGGCGGCCCTTGCGAGCGCGAGCCGTGGATCGGCCCCGGCGGCCACGGCGCCCTCGACGAGCTCATCGAGCCCGAGGTCGACCACTGTGACGACCTGGTCCGTCGACCCGTCGCGGCGCGTGGCGAGCTCTGAGTCTTCGCCGAGGACTCCTGAGAGCCGGCGGCGGCGCTCGGCCGGCATGGGGCCGATCCCCTCTGCCGCCGCGGCGAGCAGGGCCGCGTCCGGCACGAGCGGGGTGAGATCCGGTTCGGGGAAGTAGCGGTAGTCGTTCGCCTCCTCCTTGGAGCGCATCGCATGGGTGGTGCTGTCCCCCTCGTCGAAGTGACGGGTCTCTTGGGCGACCCGCTCGCCGGACTCGAGCAGCGCGATCTGGCGTTGGACCTCGTAGTCGATGGCCCGCTCGAGCGACCGCAGCGAGTTCAGGTTCTTCACCTCGCAGCGAGTCCCGTACTCAGTCGCGCCGAGAGGGCGCACCGAGATGTTGGCGTCGACCCGCAGGGAGCCCTCTTCCATGCGGCCGTCGGAGGCACCGGTGGCCACGAGGATCGAGCGCAGCTCGTCGACATAGGCACGCGCTTGTGCCGCCGAGCGGATGTCCGGACGGGAGACGATCTCGACGAGTGGCACGCCCGCGCGGTTGTAGTCCACGAGCGAGTAGCCGGCCTCGTGGATGCGGCCCCCGCCACCGACATGGGTCGTCTTGCCCGTGTCCTCCTCCATGTGCGCCCGTTCGATGCCGACGCGCGACCCGTCGGGCAGCTCCAGCCATCCGTTGACGTTGATGGGTTCGTCGTACTGACTGATCTGGTAGTCCTTCGGCATGTCGGGATAGAAGTAGTTCTTGCGGTGGAAGATCGAACGCCGCGGACTGCAGTTGAGGGCGGCACCGATCCTCAGGGCGAGCTCGACGGCTCGCCTGTTGATCACGGGCAGCGAGCCCGGCAGGCCGAGGCAAACGGGGCAGATGTTCGTGTTCGGCTCGTCCCCAAAGGCGTTGCGGCACCCGCAGAACAGCTTGGTGGCGGTCGCGAGCTCACAATGGACCTCGAGGCCGACCACCGTCTCGTAATTGTTCACGGGGTAACCGGTCATGGCGTCACCGGCCCTCGTGCCTCGCGGGGCGCGGCGGCCTCCAGGCTGGCGGCGACGCGCATCATGACCGCCTCTCCCAAGGCCGGGGCGAGGACCTGGACGCCGATCGGCAGGCGCTCCGGGCTCAGCGCGAAGGGCACGCTCACGGCCGGATGGCCGGCGAGGCTGGAGGGAATGCTGCACAGGTCGCACATGTACATCTCGATGGGGTCCTCGGTCTTGGACCCGAACGGGAAGGCCACAGACGGCGTCGTAGGCGTCAACAGGACGTCGAAGTTCCGGTAGGCGGCCTCGAAGGCCCTGATCACCACGGTACGGGCCTTTTGCGCCTGGCCGTAGTAGGCGTCGTAGTAGCCCGCCGACAAGGCATAGGTGCCCATCATGATGCGGCGCTTGACCTCAGGCCCGAAACCCTCGCCCCGGGTCCTGGCGTTCATCGTCTCGGTGTCCGGCCCGTCGACACGAAGGCCGTAGCGGACGCCGTCGTAACGCGACAGGTTCGAGGAGGCCTCGGCGGGCGCTATGACGTAGTAGGCAGGCAGTCCGAGCAACAGTTCCGGGATGGTGACCTGGTCCACCTTTGCCCCGGCGATCGCCAAGGCCTCGCCGGCGGCGACGACGGCGGCGCCACACTCAGAGCCATCCGACAGGAAATCCTCGACGATCCCGACCCGTAGCCCCGAGACGCCCTCGGCGAGCGAGGCGAGCAGGCTCGGTGCCGGTCGCTCGAGCGACGTCGAGTCCATTGGGTCGTGACCGGCGACCACCTCGAGCCCGAGCGCCGCGTCCGCCACAGTCGTCGCGAACGGTCCGATCTGGTCGAGCGAGCTCGCGAACGCGATCAGCCCGTAGCGCGACACGACTCCGTAGGTGGGCTTCACGCCTACGATCCCGCACAACGCCGCCGGCTGGCGGATCGACCCGCCCGTGTCGCTGCCGAAGGCGAGGGGCACGATCCCTGCCGCCACAGCAGCTGCGCTCCCGCCCGACGAGCCGCCCGGGACCCGGCCGGTGTCCCAAGGGTTGCGCGTCGGTCCGAAGGCGGAGTTCTCCGTCGAAGAACCCATGGCGAACTCGTCGAGGTTGGTCTTGCCCACCAGGAGGGCGCCGGCGCCTCGCAGCCGGCTCACGACCGTGGCGTCATAGGGAGGCAGCCATCCCGCGAGGATCCTCGAGGAGCAGGTTGTCGGGATGCCCTCGGTGCAGAGATTGTCCTTCAGGGCGACGGGCACGCCCGCGAGAGGTCCCGGGTCCTGCCCGGAGCGCACCATACGATCGACGGCGTCGGCATCGGCCTCGGCCACCTCGACCGTCACCTCGTTGAAACAGTGCAGGTCGCCTTCGAGCTCGCGAATGCGCCCGAGCGACTGGGAAAGGAGCGCCCGGGCACTGATCCCGCCCGAACGGACGCTGGCTGCGATCTCGGCCAGGGAAGCGAACTCAGGGGCTGGGCTCGCCATCACGGTGCCTCGCCCATGATACGGGGGACCCGGAAACGGTCGTTCTCGGCCAGCGGAGCCTGCGAGAGCACCGTCTCCCGGTCCAAACTCGGGGTCTCGGTGTCGCTTCGCAGCACGTTCTCGACCGGGAACGGGTGAGCCGTCGGCGGCACGTCAGCTGTGTCGAGGCGGCGCACGGCGTCAACGTGTTCGAGGATCGCGGACAGCTGCAGCGCCATGCGCCCCACCTCGTCGTCGTCGAGGGCGAGCCTGGCAAGGCGCGCCACGTGGCGCACCTCATCGGGCGAGATGAACCGCTCCTGCTCACTCACCGGCTGCGGCCACCTTGCTCACGAACGCAACGGCGCTCGCTTCGATCTGCGGGGCATCGTGGTCGAGCGTGGCCACGTGGAAGCTGCGCTCGAGCCAGATCCGCTCGACCGGACCTGCGGCGGAGGCGGCAAGGACGTCGCCCGACTCCGGCGGTACGACGTGGTCGGTCCGGCTCGAGAAGAGCAGCACCGGGCAGGAGAGACCGCCCAGCCCGGCTGCGATCTCCTGGACGCCGTCGAACATCGAGAGCATGGGTTCGATCGGCGAGGCGTTGTAAGAAGTCTCGGGCGCCCCCTGCTTCGCGATGTCCGAGCCGATGGCAGGGACCGAGACGGCGCCTTCCTCGATCATCCCGGACAGCATGTCGAGGAAACTCGAAGCCGGCGGGTCGACGAGCGGGTTGATGACGATGATGCCGGCGATCTCGGGATGCCGTTCGCCGAGCCAGATCGCGAGCGAGCCGCCCATCGACAGACCCGCCACGAACACCGTCTCGCAGCGACAGGCGATGTCGCTGTAAGCCGCCTCGGCGGCCGAGGACCAGTCGGACCAGCGCGTCTGGACCATGTCCCCCACGCTGGTGCCGTGCCCGGGCAGCAGCGGGAGCTCGACGGAGAAGTTGGCTGCCGCGAAAGCTGTCGCGAGCGGGCGCATCGACTGTGGGCTACCGGTGAAACCGTGGAGAACGACGACGCCTATGGGACCGCCCTTTGCTGAGAACGGCTCGGCACCGGCAACGATCGGCGTTGGCACGCGAGCATCGTAACCCGGCCGTCGTCGGGGGTTGTCGAGCACGGTAGTGTCCGCTTCACGAGCCGACCGGCCCGAGCAGAGGAGCTGAGGTGGAGAAGTTCGCGTTTCTGAGCGATGAGTGGACCGCGGAGGTCAAGCGACTGCAAGACGAGGTCGCGACGCAGCAGGCTGTCACAGCGCAAAGTGTGCGCATGAACCTCATCCTCACCGAATCTCCGATCGGCGACGGCACCATCGACGCCCACGTGGACTCGAGCTCCGGAGAGCTCGTCATGGGCACCGGCCACCTCGAGTCTCCCGACTTGACGGTCACGGTTGACTACGAGACGGCAAAGGCGATCCTCGTGGACGGCGACGCGCAGGCGGCCATGCAGGCGTTCATGTCGGGACGGATCAAGATTGACGGCGACATAACCCAGCTTCTCGCCATGCAGAACACCCCCTTTGACCCAGCTCACCGGGAGCTGGCGGCACAGATCCGGGCGATCACCGAGTAGGGCCGCCGGCCTCGGCCGCGGAGCGTTACCTCGTCTGCGGCGCCCCTGTCGGCGCCACGACGCTGCCGGCGATCTTGGGCACCTCGGCGCCGAGCTCGTCGATGGTCCAGCGACCACCTTTGTCTATCTGCGCCCCGAGGGTCCACGGCTGGAAGTGCTGCACGATACCGCCCTGGATGAAAAAGACCTTGCCGGTGAGCGGGCAGGACTCGCTGGCGAGATAGGCGACCAGAGGCGACACATTGGCGGGGTCCCACGAGTCGAACACGTCCGGGTCTGCGGGCGGCTGCACGATGTCGCAGAGCCCGGGAGTCGACTCGGTGATGCGAGAGCGGGCGGCGGGCACGATCGCGTTGACCCTGACGCCGTAGTGGGAGAGCTCCTGAGCAGCTATCACGGTGAAGGCCGCGACCCCCGCTTTGGCCGTCCCGTAGTTCGATTGGCCGGGATTGCCGAGCAGCCCGGAGGTCGAGGAGGTGTTGACGACCGCCGCGCTGACCTTGGCGCCCGCCTTGGACTGCTCGCGCCAGTAGGTAGCGGCCCAGCGCGTGGGGACGAAATGGCCGTTCACGTTGGCGTGCAGAACGAGGTCCCACTCCTCCTCGGTCATGTTCACAAGGACCCTGTCTCCGATTATCCCGGCGTTGTTCACGAGTATGTGCAGGTCCCCGAACGCCTCGAGAGCGGCCGTGACCACGTTATGGCCGCCCTTCCAGTCGGCGACGTCGTCGGTGTTGGCGATCGCCTCGCCGCCCAACTGGCTGATCTCGTCCACGACCTTCTGCGCCGACGTCCGGTCGTCGCCCGAGCCGTTCACCGCGCACCCGAGATCGTTGACCACGACCTTGGCGCCTTCGCTCGCGAACAAGAGCGCGTGCTCTCGGCCGATCCCACGTCCCGCACCGGTGATGATCGCGACCCTGCCCTCGAGTGCACCCATGACCGTGCCTTTCCTCCGTTGGTCTGCTCCAACCCGTCGACCGGGGTGGGTGACATTGCCAGTGGTGACCTAAATCGCCGACACGCATGGCACCGGCGAGCATGCACCGCCACGTTGGCAGCGTGCCCCGCCATACTTGCGGCACGCACTGCCACGTTGGCAGCACGCGCCGTCCCAGGTCAAGCGAGATGGTCCTGCGGGCCGCTGCTGGCGATGCGAGCCGCTGGCCGGGCGCGGGCCGACTCAGTACAGGTAGATATCGACCGTCGAGCCGACCTGCACGGACTGACCGGCTTGGGGAAGCTCTGTCAGCACGAAATTCGCTCCTGGTGGGCCGAAGGGAACCCACTTGAGGCCCAGCGAGCTCAGCTCCTGCTCCGCTGCTGCCACCGAATCACCGTAAAGCTGGGGCACATTCACATATGGCGGCCCCAACGAGACGAACACGAGCACCGTCGAATGACCGGGAACGGCGTTGCCCGGCGAAGGTTTGGTGGTGACGACGTAACCGGCAGGAATCGACGTCGAGTACTGCGGATCCTCAATCGGCTTCAGGTACAGGTCGGCCAGGGCGGCCTCTGCCTGCGTCCAGTTGAGCACGCCACCGCTGAGATCGGATGGGATCGTCTCGGGCCTCGGGCCCTTCGAGATCACCACGTCGACCGCATCTCCGTAGAAGACCTTCGTGCCGGCGACGGAGCTCCAGTCCACAACCTCTCCGGCAGGGACTGTCTCGCTGTAGTGGATGAAGAAGTGACCCACCAGGTGGGCATGCAGGAGCGCTGCTCCAGCCGTCGCCTCGCTCAAGCCGGCAAGGCGCGGGAGCAAAGTCGGATGCGGCCCTTCCGAGATCACCATCTTCACGATGGAGCCCGCCCTCTCGCGCACAGTGCTGCGAGGACGCTGCGAGATGACCCCTCCCGCCACAACGCTCGCGCTGTACCGCTCGCCGGTGACCTCCGGGAACAGCCCGGTTCGCCGAATGGCCGCGTTGGCGGCAGTGACCCGCAGCCCGACGACCGGTGGAACCGTGTCGCGAGGCATGATCCGGCCCGTCGCGATCAGCCCGGCGCCCGCCATCAGCTCGAGCACCAACACGACGAGAAGCCACGGCAGCCACCGGTGCTTGCGCCTCTTGCGTACCGGCTCGAGCGCCGGCACGGCGCTTGACGAGGTGATCCGGCGCACGCCGGCCAGCGCCGTTGTCGGCATCGCGGCCCGGGCCTCCGGCTGGGCGGCGGCAGAAGGTGGCGGCTCTGGCACGGGCTGGGTTTGCCCAGGCGCCCGCAGCGGCGGTGGCGCGGCGGTGGGTGGCACGAGCGGGGCCGGGCCTGCTGGCGGGGTGGGCGAGCGGGCAAGCCCGAAGCGCTCGGTCGGATCACGATCGAGCCCCCGGGGCAGGCTGGAGAGCACGACATCTGTCCTGGCGAGCGGGAGTGGCCGCGGCGCTTCGAGCTCTTCGAGCAGCATCTCGAGCTCCGATGCGAGCGCTGCCGCGTCCAGTCGGGCCAAAGGCTCCGAGATGGCAGCCTGCGCCAGCACCGGCGCGAGCGGCCCGAGCTCTCGGGCCGGCGGGAGCACGGCTCCGACGCGCGCCATCAAGGTGGCGACGGTCGTTTCCCCGGCGAAGGGAACCCGCCCCGTCACCGACTCGTACAAGGTGAGCGCGAGCGAGTACACGTCCGTACGGTCGTCCACGGGCCGGCCTTCGACCTGTTCGGGGGAGGCGTAGCGGGCGGTTCCCATGACCGTGCCGAGAGGTTCGGTTGTCGCCGCTTCGGCAAGGGCGCGCGCCAGGCCGAAGTCCGCCACGAGCAGGCGCCCGTCATCATCGAAAAGCAGGTTGGCAGGCTTGATGTCACGGTGGACAAGACCGCGACGGTGGGCGTAGGCGAGACCGTGGGCGGCTTCGACACCGATGGCCGCCGCCTGCTGCGGGCTCAGCAGGAAGCCCGTGTCGAGCAGGGATCGCAGGCTTCCCCCACCCAGGTACTCGAGCACGAGATAGGGAGTGCCGTCCTCGTCGCCCCAGTCGTAGACGTGCAGGACGTTCCGGTGGTTGAGCGAAGCGGCCAGTCGCGCTTCGGCCTGGAACTTGCGGAGAAACATCGCGTCGCCGGCAAGGGCTGGGTGAAGGAGCTTGACGGCGACGCGCCTGGCCAGTCGCGTGTCATCGGCGGCGAAGACTTGGGCCGAGGCACCGGCACCGGCAACGGCAAGTAGTCGGTAGCGGCCGCCGATGACCCGGCCGACCTGTTCCGCGATGCTCGACATGGGTATCGGACAAAAGGGTAACGGTTGCTGGCCCAACACCGGTGGAGGGCGGCACCTGAGCCTGCGATCAGGGCAGCTCGCCGGTCTCCAGGAGCTTGACGAATGCCTTCTCGTCGAGGACGGGAATGCCGAGCGACTCGGCCTTGGTCAGCTTGGCGGCCCCAGGGCTGTCGCCCACGACGACGGCCGTCGTCTTGGCAGAGACCGAGCTCGGGGACTTGCCCCCACGGCCCGTTATGGCAGCTTCTGCCTGCTCACGGCTGAATTCGCTCAACGTGCCCGTGACGACGACCGTCTTGCCAACCAGGGTCTGAGGCAAATGAGGCGCTTCGCCGGCGCTGAACCGGACGCGAGCGGCGCGAAGGCGCTCGATCATCGCCCGGTTGGCTTGCGAGCCGAAGTACCGGACCAAGCTGGCGGCGATCACCGCTCCGATGCCGTCGACGGACGCGAGCTCCTCCTCGGAGGCCGCCATGAGCCGGTCCAGATCGCCGAAGGTGGAGGCCAAAGTCGCCGCGGCAGTGCCGCCGATGTGACGGATGCCGAGGGCTATGAGCAAGTTGGCAAGGGGCCGGTTTCTCGAGTCGTCGATCGCCGCCACCAGGTTCGTCGCCGACAGCTCACCGAATCCCTCCAGGCCGACAAGGTCTCCCACCTGGAGCCGGTAGCAGTCGGCCGCATCGGACAAGAGCCCGGCCGCGACGAGCTGGGCGACGCGCTGCTCACCGAGACCTTCGATGTCCATGGCGTCGCGTGAAGCGAAGTGAACAATTCTCTGCACCCGTTGCGCAGGGCAATTGCTGTTGACGCAATAGGTGTCGCTCTCGCCCTCGAGGCGCACGAGCGGGCTCCCGCAGCTCGGGCAGTTCTTCGGGAAGCTCCACGGCTCGGTCCCAGGTCCTCGGGCGCTGAGCACCGGGCCCACAACCTCGGGGATGACGTCGCCCGCCTTGCGCACGATGACCGTGTCACCGGGGCGGACGTCCTTCAGGCGGACCTGGTCCTCGTTGTGCAAGCTGGCCGACGCCACGACCGAGCCGGCGATCCGAACGGGCTCAAGCTTCGCGAACGGCGTCGCCCTCCCGGTCCGGCCGATGGAGACGAGAATGTCGTCGAGGCGCGTGGTCTGCTCTTCTGGAGGGAACTTGTAGGCAACCGCCCACCGGGGCGCGTGCGAGGTGGCCCCGAGGCGGGCTTGGAGAGTGAGGTCGTCCACCTTCACGACCGCCCCGTCGATGTCGTATCCGAGCTCGTGACGGCGTGCCTCCAGGTCGCGGCAGTAGGCGAACACGGCGTCCAGGTCGGAGACGAGCTTCGTCTCGGGGTTCACGGGCAGGCCGGCACGGCGGAGCAGCTCCAGCGAAGCCGACTGGGTCGCAAGCTCGGAGGCCCCGACGACCTGGTAGAAGAAGGCACCGAGCGCCCGCCCGGCGGTCACGGCCGGGTCCTTCTGGCGAAGGGAGCCCGCCGCCGCGTTGCGAGGGTTCGAGAACGGGCGGAGGCCGGCCGCCTCTTGGCGGTGGTTCAGCTCCTCGAAGGCCGATACCGGGAAGTAGACCTCCCCGCGGATCTCGAGGATCTCCGGGATCTCGCTCGAAGCAAGGGTGAGCTCGGCGGGGATGGAAGCGACCGTGCGCACGTTGGGCGTCACGTCCTCGCCGACGCGGCCGTCGCCGCGGGTGGCGCCGGTCACCAGGCGGCCGCGCTCGTAGGTGAGCGAGATGGACAGCCCGTCGATCTTCGGCTCACAGACGAAGGGCGATCCGTCCTCGGGCGCCAACTGTTTCTGCAGGCGGGTGCCCCAGGCCTTGATCTCCTCGAGGGTCGTGACCTTGTCGAGGCTCATCATGGGGGTGCGGTGGGTGACGGGCGCGAACAGCGGCGAAGGCGCGATCCCGACGGTCTGGGTGGGCGAGCCCGCTTCGACAAGCTGGGGGTACTTCTCCTCGAGCGCCGAGAGCTCGTCCTTCAGGGCGTCATACTCGGCATCGGAGATGTCCGAGGCGTCCTCGAGGTAGTACTGCTCGTCGTAGCCCTTGATGAGCTTGCGCAGCTCGGCGGCCCTCGCAACCGCCGCTTCCGGCACGCCGCCTAGGTCCGAGCTCACCCCGCCGATCGTAGGGCTAGGGCCGGCAACAGCGGGCCGGTGGAACCAGCAGAGGCCGCGGAGCGGCCCCGACGGCGGCCGGGAGTGGCGCCGCATGTAGAGGAGGAGGCGCTCGCGGAAGCTCCCGCTAGCGGCCGCTCGGCCACCAGTTTCGAGTACCGGCGACCGGCCACCGGCGACCAGTGTGCGAGGCACCAGCCGCCGTCCGCCGGCCGATTGATGTGGCCGCACCACGCGCAGCGACTCAGCTCGGCTAGCTGGAGGCCTCGAAGGGTCTCGCGGCCTCGAAAGAATCTTCGGTCGACTCAGCTCCCGAAATGCTGGTGAGACACGAGATCGACCCAAGTAATCGAAGGTTGCCCGGTTATGCCTCCCTTCTTGAGCGCCTCCCCGAGCCGGTCGTGCATGAACTTGGCCTGGTGCTCCGGTGTGTCCCAGACCTCAACGACGACGAAGTTCCCGTCATCGTCAAGTCCGGCGGCGTGGGACACCAGCCCGTCGGGCCAGTCACCTTCCCCGCTTTCGGCATCGATGCCGAGCTCCTTGTTGACCGCGTTGTACTCCTTCTCGGTGACGCCCTCGAACTCGAGGATCAACTCAGAAGCCATGTCAACCGCCCCCTTTTCGTCCGTGCCGGTCGGCACGCCGTCGCAGCATCGCAGATGGGCGCTGGCCGCACTATTTCGGTTGTGCTGCAATCGCCCTCAGGCGAAGGCACGGGGCTCAGGCGATCACGACTCGCCGCCGGTCCTGGCGCGCTCGTCCTCGTGCTCGCTGCCGACAGGAGACCCGGTGTCCGCAGAAAATCAGTGACCCGCGGCGTGGGTCAGGCGGCCGTCCCCGAACCGACGACCTGGTCGCCGACGTAGAGGGCGAGCGTCTGGCCCGGCGCCACCCGGCGATCCGGTCCCTCGAGGTAGCTCACCCCGGTCTCGGTGAGCTTCACAGGCCTCGCTCGGCCGTGGGCGCTCGCCTGGGCGAGTGCGGGGGCGCCGGCCGGAAGGGGGTCTGCGACCCAGGTTCGCCCGGTGAGCTCGACATGGTCCGTGAGCAGGTCGTCCTCAGAGCCAACCACCACCGTCGCCGAAGCCGCGTCGACCTCGAGCGCGTAACGGCGCCCAGGTGCCGAGTAGCCCAGGCCGCGTCGCTGCCCGACAGTCACAAGCTCGACAGCGGGAACCGAACCGACGACAGCTCCTGTGGCATGGTCGACGAGACGCCCGGGGTGCAGCTCGATCCGTTCCGCCAGGAAACGCTGGCGCGGCCCTTGTCCCGCTCCCGCCGCGACGAAGCACACCTCCTGGCTGTCGGGCTTGGTCGCCGTGGGCAGCCCCAGGGCGGCGGCGCGGGCCCGCACGTCATGCTTTGTGAGCTCGCCCACCGGCAGGAGCATGCGGGTGAGCTCGCGGACGGTCAGCATCGACAACACATAGGACTGGTCCTTGGCGGCGTCGAGGCCACGCCACAGCCTCGGCGCGCCCGTGGCCGGGTCGAGCGCGATCCGGGCGTGATGCCCCGTCGCCACGGCGTCGAAGCCGAGCCGCACGGCCCGGTCGAGAAACCGGCGGAACTTGAGATGGCGGTTGCACTCGATGCACGGGTTCGGTGTCCGGCCGAGGGCGTGCGCCCTCGCGTACGGCTCCACGACCATCTGCTCGAATTCCTCGGCGAAGTTGAAGACGTGGTGATCGATCCCCAACCGCGCCGCCACGCGCCGGGCGTCCTCGACGTCACCGACCGAGCAGCATCCGGAGTCACCCGCGCCGCCCCACAGCTTCATGGTGGCGCCGACGACTTCGTGGCCCGCCTCGAGCAGGAGCGCGGCGGCGACCGACGAGTCAACACCACCCGATAGCCCGACCAGTACCCGCACGGACCAATTCTCGCAGAGCGGCGAGGATCGCGAGCCGGCGCGGCGAAGGCTCAGGCGCGCAGCCGCTCGACAGCCTTCGGGAAGGCGGCAAGGGCTGCGTCTATGTCCTCGGCCGTTGTCGCGTGACCGAGGGAGAGCCGCACGTGGCGCTTCGCCTCCTCGCTGCTCCGGCCCATCGCCAGCAACACGTGGCTCGGCTCGATGGCTCCGCTCGCACATGCCGATCCTGCCGACGCGCAGACCCCGAGCTCGTCAAGGACCACGAGCAGCTCCTCCGCCTCGACACCTTCGATCCCCAGGTTGCAGATGGCGTCGATGCGGTCGTCTCGTGGCACGGCCTCGTGCACGCCCGAAACCGACCCCAGGATCCCTCCGACGAGACGCGTCGCCAGGTCCCGGACTCGCCTGTGAGCTATCTCGCGGTCGCGGGCCGTGGCCCGCGCCGCCGCGGCGGTGGCGACTATGCCGGCCACGTTCTGCGTCCCCGCACGCCGTTCGCGCTCCTGCGGCCCGCCGTGCAGGATCGGCCTGAGCGAGGAAGCCCTCTCCCCTACGACGAGAACGCCCACGCCTTTCGGGCCTCCGAACTTGTGCGCGCTCACGCTCAACAGGTCCACCCCGGCCGACAGCTCGGCGACATCGAGCCAGGCGAAGGCCTGCACGGCGTCGCTGTGGAGCAGGGCCCGTGGGGCGCGCTCGCGCACGAGAGCGGCGACGGCCTCGAGCGGTTGGCGCACCCCGGTCTCGTTGTTGACGAGCATCACCGAGACCAGGCGCACCTTCTCGTCCAGTGCGCCAGAGAGCGCGTCGAGGTCGATCACACCCCGACGGTCGACACCGACCGTTCGGCCCCCGACTGTTCGACACGTCTCCAACACGGCAGGGTGCTCGACGGCACTGCAGACAACGGTCCCAGCCCCTGTTGCGAAGCCGGCAACGGCGAGGTTGTCCGCCTCGGTGCCGCCGCTCGTGAACACGATCTCGCCGGGACTCGCCCCGAGCAAGCGCGCCAGCTCCTCTCGGGCCTCGTCGAGAGCTCGCTGGGCGAAGCGCGCGACGGAGTGACCACCGGAAGGGTTGCCGTAGTGGTCGGCGAGAAACGGGAGCATGGCGGCAACGGCCTCCGCGCACATGGGCGTCGTTGCGGCGTGGTCGAGATAGGCGATCCGCTCGCCCCTGGTGCCGGTCAATCTGTCGGGGTCCCCGGTGGCAGCAAGCAGGCATCCGCCACCCATGTCGGCGCAGGGTAAAGCGGCACGCTCGCTGCGCGCGTGATGGTGCTGATCCCGGGCTGGTTGCCTTCCTGCTCGAGAATCTGAGGCGTCATGTCCCGCCGTCCGGTTGCGAGATCGAAGAAACCGACCGTCACCTTCTCGACGACCGGGGCAGCTGTGCTCACTCCTACGTAGGGACCGAGATGCGTCGCGTCCTCGAGAGCGAGGAACCACTTGGATCCTGTGAGCATGTTGTAGAGCCGGGAGCCGTCGGCAGGGTCGTTGCACGAGTCCGTCAAGCTCTGCACGACGAGCACGGGTGGGCCACCCCCGCTCGGAGCCGAGTAGACGTCTTGCGTGCGGGTCCACTCAGCTCCCGACAGGAGCACCACGGCGGCCGGCTGGGTAGGCATCGAGGCGCGCGTTGGCGCGTAGGCGTGGTCGTACATGAGCGCAGCGATCGTGTCGCCACCATCGGACTGGCCGGCGAGGATGAGCCGGGCCGGGTTCATCATTCCAGCCAGATAGCGGACGCGGGTCAGCGGCGAGCCTTTCGCGGCCTTGTCCACCTGCGATACGACGAAAGCGACGTCAGCTGGCTGGTTGAACATGTCCGACTCGGTGTCGACTCCGTGCTGGGCCTCGATCGCAGGCAGGCTGGTGTCGGGAAAGAAAGGGGCGACGACCACGTAACCTGCCTCGGCCCAGGACGCGAGCAGCGCGCGGTAGGTATTGGGGTCGACATCGAATCCGTGCGCGAACACGATCACTGGGTACGGGCCGAAACGATAGGCGGGCAGCGCCAGGGGAACGACGGTCGGCGGCTTCACAACGAGCGTCGGGTAGAGGATCTCGACTTGCATGACCCTGCCCGGCTGCGTCGTGCCTTCGTAGAAGTTCTCCGTGTAGCCCTGCGTCTCGTCCCAGGTCACGATGCCCAAGCCGACGCCGAAAGACGTGGGCGACCTCACTGGGTCCCGACTTGTCCCCACTGGTCCGCTCGACGCGCTGGTGGCGCCGCGGCCGTGGCCAAGCTGGCCGGCGTGGCCGGCAGCCGCGGGTCGCCCCGCCGACCCGGTGTCAGTCCCTCCGGCGGCCACCGAACAGGCCGCCAGCGACCCGGCCGCGACCAGAACAACGAGAGCGACCCGGAGGCGCGCCGCGCGCTTGCCGGGCGCGAGCTCGCGAGCGCGCCGCATCACCTCGAGCTCCACAAAGGCCAATCTACCGGCACTCCCGCAAACCCACGAAGGCCGCCCGGAGGAGACAGTCCTTTCCCCGAGATCAGCGCCCGTGGGAGATCATCGCGGCTGCCCGATCATGACCACGACAGCGGCCAGGAAGCACACCGACATCGCGGAGGCACCCCACTGCAGTGCCCGGCACGCGTCCTGGAACTGCGCAAGCTCGCCCGACGCGCTCTCGTCGGGGTCGCCGCTGTCCGCGAGCCAGGTCTGGATCCTCCGCTCCGCGGGCCAGCACCAGGCGGTCGCGATTGCCGCGGCAAGGACCCAACAGCCCAGGCCGATCCATGGCCAGGCCTGCGAGACGGCAGAACGGTCCCCCGTCCACAACGCGACCGCACCAAGGACGGGGGTCAAAAGCAAGGACCGCTCGGCCCAGTTCGTGCTCGGGTGGAAATATCGCCTCAGGCGAGGCTCTTTGCGTGGCTCCCGAACCGACCTGGCGCGAGTGGCATAGGTCCCCGTGACGCCCACCGCGCCGAAGCCGAGCACCGCGCTCAGCGCGTGCAGCACCACCAGCAGGTCGTAACCTGGGCCCGTCATCTCGGCCGTCCGCTCGCCCGGGCGTTTATGGCGATATTGTGAAGGCAAATGACAAGGCTCCGCCTGCACTCGTTGAAGGTTCGCGCCCGAGCGTGAACCAGCTTCGCCTCGACCCGCTTTCGGGCCGGTGGGTGACGGTGGCCACCGATCGTGCTCAGCGACAGTCGCTCTTTGTCCCGCGCCAGCTCACGCTCGACTCGCTCGAGGGCATTCCGTGTCCGTTCTGCCCGGAAATGGAGGCTTTCGCCCCGCCCGCGCTCGAGGTCTATGGAAGCTCCGGAGACTGGCTCGTTCGCGTGCTCCCGAACCGCTACCCGGCCTTCGAGGGTGACAGGCCATTCGTCGTCGAGAACCGTGGGCCGGTGTTCACAGAAGCCCCGGCGAGCGGGATCCACGAAGTGCTCGTCCTCTCCCCTGACCACGACAAGACCCTGGCCTCTCTCGAGGACGAGCAGATGGCGCTTGTCATGCTCGCCATTCGCGACCGCGTGCGCGAGCACGAGACCACCCCCGGCCTGCGCTACAGCCAGGTGATCATCAACCACGGGCGCCAGGCGGGTGCCTCCATAGCTCACCCGCACGGCCAGCTGCTCGGGATCCCATTCGTGCCGAGGGAGCTTGCGGAGGAGCTGGCCGGTTTCGACCGCTTCGCAGGCGGCTGCCTCGTCTGTGCGGCTGCGGCCTCCGAGGAGAGGGTCGATTACCGGATAATCCGGGCGACCGATCACGCTGTGACGTTCTGCCCGTACTGGAGCGGGACGCCCTACGAGGTCCTCGTCGTCCCGCGCGACCACGGTGCTCATCTCCACCGGGCGTCCACCGAAGGCATCGTGGGCGTCGGGCGCGCCGTGCGCAGTGCTCTCCGGGCGATCAACGAGAGCCTCGGAGACGTGGCCTACAACGTCGTGTTCCACTCAGCTCCCTACCGTGCGACCAGTGCGTACCACTGGCACGTCCACATCCTGCCCTGCTTGACCACCCGTGCAGGTTTTGAGCTCGGCACCGGGGTCATGATCAACGTCGTCGGACCCGAGAAGGCCGCCGAAGACCTGCGCGAGGCCCTTGGTCGCGTGGAGCCCGATCCCGCAGACGGGCGTGTGACCGCCGCCTCCTGACACTGGCGAGGCAGGCCACCTCGGGCGACCCGTCTGCTAGCAGGTCGCGGTGGCGCGCGCGGCGACGAGGGACTTGAGTTCCTCCGCCACCTCCGAGCGCTCCAGGGTCACGAGCCTCGAGATCCCATCGACGCCGAGGTAGCCGCTCAACAAGGAGCCCCGGTTGCGACGTTCCCAGGCCTTGGCGAGCCGCTCGGCCTGAGCCCAGGTGACGGGCGGCTGCGCCGCTACGGCTTCGGTCGCCACCTGGCGAAGCGAGTAGGAAAGATCCGCCAGGTCCTCGAGCGGCGAGGCAAAACGCGGCTCGCGCCGCGCCAGGTTGTCGTCGGACCTGCCGATCAGCGGATCGTCACCGAAACCGCCGACAATCCAACCGGCGTCGGTCCTAAAGACCCGGCGGAGGTGGTAATCCCCGTGAACCCTGATGCCGACGCCGGGCGAGGCCTCGCCGGCAGCGAGTGGGCGAACACCGAAGGCCTCGGCGAGGGCCAGATGGAGGCCGCCCGTGATCTCTCCGAGGCGGCGCATCTCCGAGGAGAGGTCGCCGCCGGCCCCGCCGACCTCGTCACGTCGCAACTTCTCCTCGTCGATGTTGCGGCCGAACAGGTCGCGCAGGGAGGTCAGCGCGAGCCAGCGGCCCTCGACGGCACCCGGGATGTACTCGCGGACAAGTGCCAGGTCCCACCCGTTCCGCTTCCAGTTCGCGACCGGCCTCAGTATCTGCTCGAAGCCGACCTCGTCCAGCCTGCCCAGGAGCTCTATCTCGGGCCGGGGTGCTGGTTCGAGCACCCGGTAGGACTTCATGAACAGGCGCTCGTCGAACACGAGCGAGGCGTGGCTCACGAGCGATTGCACGACGCGCGCCCGCCTCGCCCTCTCGGACCCGGCACTGGCGACGGCAAGCAGCACGGTGGCGAGCTCCTCGTCGGCAAGGGCGTCATAGCACAGCACCTCTCCCGAGCCGTCGTCGCACATTCCGAGCACCGCGCCCTGGTGGTCTCCCAGGGCTGCTGGTGCCTGCGCCGCGTCGCGCCACCCGACAAGGACATGGAAGGGGCGGCCTGCGGCGGTGACGACCACGCTTGCCAGCCCCGGGCGACCGTCGAGCACGATCTCGAGGTCAGCCAGCCGGAAGCCGGGCCACAGGCCGCTGTCGTAGCGAGCCATGTACACCAGGAACCAGGGCTGGCGCTGGAGATAGGGGACGACGAGCCCTTCGAGTGCAGACGGAGCGGGCGGCACTAACAGCGCTCCACGAGCTCGAACAAGTAGATGCCGTAGGGCGCCAGGGTGACGGAGTAGGGCTTGGACGTGATCTTCGGAAAGGGCACCCGTCCCAAGAGCTCGATCGGCGTGCAGCCTTCCCAGCGACCGAGGCTGAGCTCGGCCGGCTGGGCGAAACGGCTCAGGTTCGACACGCACAGCACAGAGACGGTCGGCCAGTCCGGATGAAGCGGGTCGGACAACCTGGTCAGGTCATCCGCGTCGGCTGGCTCGATGGAGCGCTGAGTGCCTCCGGCGACGGAGGCCTCGTCGGGCTGGGCCGCGCCGGCACGGGGCCGCCTCACATAGGCGAGCACGGAGGGATTGTCAGCGGGAAGGACCTCGAACGAACCCTTGGCGAACTGAGGGTACTGGTGCCGCACCGCCAGCATGTGCCGCAGCCAGTGGAGGAACGACGAGGGGTCGCGCTGCTCCGCCTCGACGTTGACGGCTTGGTAGCCGTGCACCGGGTCCATGAGCGGGGGCAGGTAGAGCTGTGCGAAGTCGGCCCGGGAGAAACCGGCGTTCCGGTCCGGCGACCACTGCATCGGCGTTCGGACCCCGTCCCGGTCCCCGAGGTAGATGTTGTCGCCCATGAGAAGCTCGTCGCCGTAGTAGAGCACCGGGCTGCCCGGCAAGGACAGCAGCAAGCCGTGGAGCAGCTCGGCGACGCGGCGGTCGTTGTCGACAAGGGGGGCGAGGCGGCGCCGGATCCCGAGGTTCTTGCGCATCCTGGGGTCGCGGGCGTACTCGGCGTACATGTAGTCGCGCTCCTCGTCGGTCACCATCTCGAGGGTGAGCTCATCGTGGTTGCGCAGGAAGATCCCCCACTGGCAGCCGTCTGGGATCGGGGGCGTCTGAGCGAGGATCTCGGTGATCGGGAAGCGCTGCTCCCGGCGGACCGCCATGAACATGCGCGGCATGAGCGGGAAGTTGAAGCACATGTGGCACTCGTCCCCGTCGCCGAAGTACTCAGTGACCACGTCCGGCCACTGGTTGACCTCCGCGAGCAGGACACGGTTGGGGTAGGAGCTGTCGATCTCGGAGCGGATGCGGCGTAGCAGCTTGTGGGTAGCAGGCAGGTTCTCGCAAGTCGTCCCCTCTGCCTTGTAGAGGTAGGGCACGGCGTCGAGCCGGAACCCGTCGAGACCGAGATCGAGCCAGAACCGGACGACGCCCAGCATCGCGTCGGCGACATCTGGGTTCTCGTAGTTCAGGTCCGGTTGATGATGGTAGAAACGATGCCAGTAGTACTGCCGGCGCCGTGGGTCAAAGGTCCAGTTGGACTGCTCGACGTCGCAGAAGATCACCCGGACGTTGGCAAAGCGGTGGTTGTCGTCGGCCCACACGTACCAGTCGGCCTTGTCGTTGTCACGCGACGACCGGGACTCGACGAACCAGGGATGCTCCTCGCTCGTGTGGTTCATCACGAGGTCGGAGATGATCCGGATCCCCCGGCGATGGGCCTCCTCGACCACCGCGGCGAGGTCGTCGACGCTTCCGAGCTCGGGCGCGACGGTCATGAAGTCACTGATGTCGTACCCGCCGTCGTGCAGCGGCGAGGGGTAAAAGGGCAGCAGCCAGATGCAGTCGACGCCGAGCCACTGGAGGTACTCGAGCTTCTCGCGCAAGCCCTTCAAGTCGCCGATCCCGTCCGCGTTGGAGTCGAAAAAGCCGCGAGGGAGCAGTTCGTAGAAGACCGCCTTCTCGTACCATCGCGGGTCGTCCAGGAGTAGACGTGAGCCGGGGGACACGGCCAGGTTCAGCCGAGCTCGATAGCCGACAACCTGCGCAGCTCCGAGAGCTGATGGTGCACCTCGACGAGACGCGCGATGCCCGGCTTCGACCGCATGAGAAGCGATTCGGTGATCGCCCCGCCATGGTCGTAGCGGACGCCTCGCAACAGATCGCCGCTCAAGGCCCGCCTTGTCCTTCTCGCCCTCGCCGACCACAAGTGGCTGACGCTGTCGTTCACGGCGCCGACGATAGCGGGCGGTCGCGTGCTTCGCGAGCGACCGAGAGGCAGCTCCGGCTGCTCACGGTGGAGGGCGTGCCGGCCGGGCTCCGAGTCGCTGTCTCCGACCCCGTCCCGGCAGTACTGTCTCGCCGTGGATCGCTTCGTCTTGCGCCCGTCCGGCCCGCTGCAGGGCACCGTCGACGTGAACGGGGCGAAGAATTCCGTGCTGAAGCTCATGGCGGCCTGCCTTCTCGCCCCTGGCCTGCACCGCCTCGACAACGTCCCGGTCATCCGTGACGTCGCCATCATGTCGGACGTGCTCCGCGCGATGGGGGCCGAGGTCCTCCATGAGGGCCGAGGCCCCAATGGGCATCTCGAGATCACCGTCCCCGAGGACGTGACGCCCGTCGCCCCTTACGAGCTCGTCGAGAAGATGCGGGCATCGATCGTCGTGCTCGGTCCCCTGCTCGCGCGCTATGGCACCGCCAGGGTGTCGATGCCCGGCGGCGACGACTTCGGGTACCGCCCGATCGACTTCCACCTGAGCGCGTTCGAGAACCTGGGCGCCACCTTTGTGACCGAGCACGGCTACGTCGAGGGGTACTGCGACCGCCTCGTCGGCACTCGCATCGTGCTCCAATTCCCGAGCCATACCGCGACCGACAACATCTTGATGGGCGCCGTGCTCGCCAAGGGCACGACCGTGATCGAGAACGCCGCCCGGGAGCCGGAGATCTGCGACCTCGCCGAGACCTTGACCGAGATGGGGGCGCACATACAAGGTGCCGGGACTTCCCGCATCGAAGTCGAGGGAGTGGACGAGCTGCGCCCTGCGGAGCACCGGGCGATCCCCGACCGGGTCGAGGCGGCCACCTTCGTCGCCGCCGTGGGCCTTGTCGGTGGGGAAGTGCTGGTGAGACGGGCGCGTCCCGAGCACATGGACATGCTTCTCGAGAAGCTCCGCCAGATGGGCATGACCTGCACGCCGACCGACGAAGGCATTCTCGCCGCGGCCGAGGGACGTCTGCGGTCGGTTGACGTCGCCA
>JBEKBT010000051.1:0-24941 GCA_050015255.1 Acidimicrobiales bacterium | reverse complement strand
GGACGCTGTCTTTCTCGACAGGCAAGCTCGCCGGTCAGGCAGACCGCGCCGTCGTCGCCCGGAGCGGCGACACGATCGTGCTTGCCACCGCGGTGGCCGCGCGAAAGGTCCGTGAGGGCACCGACTTCTTCCCTCTCACCGTCGACATCGAAGAGCGCATGTACGCCGCCGGCAAGATCCCCGGGTCGTTCTTCCGCCGGGAGGGCAGGGCAACCGACCAGGCCATCTTGACCTGCCGCCTCATCGACCGGCCGTTGCGGCCCTCGTTCCCGGAGGGCTTCCGCAACGAGGTTCACATCGTCGGCACGATCCTCGGCGCCGACCTTTTGAACCCCCACGACGTGCTGGCGATCAACGCCGCCTCGGCGGCGCTCATGATCTCGGGCATTCCCTTCGACGGACCGATCGGTGCCGTGCGGATCGCCTACTCGACCGAGGGGACCTGGCTCCCGCACGCCACCTACCAGGAGGGCGACGCCTCGACCTTCGAGCTCGTCGTCGCCGGGCGGGCGCTCAGCGACGAGCCGGGATCCGACGTGGCGATCGTCATGGTGGAGGCAGGAGGGACCGAGAAGGCCTTCGAGTACTTCGAGCAGGGTGCGCCCCTCGTCACCGAGGAGGTGATCGCGAACGGCCTCGAGGTCGCGAAGACCTGGATCCGCGAGTCGATCGAGCTGCAGCGTGAGCTCGTCCGCCAGGCGGGTTCGAAGGCCACGATCGCCTTCGAGCTGTACGTCGACTACGGCGAGGACGTCTACGAGCAAGTCGCCGCTGTCGGAGCCGGCCGCTTGGAGGCGGCGAACGCGATCACGGCCAAGACCGAGCGCAACGCCGCGCTGGACGAGGCGACCGACGCCATCGTGGAGGAGCTCTCCATCGAGTTCCCCGAGCGCGAGCGCGAGATCCGCGCGGCGGCGCGTGCCTACACGAAGAAGATCGTCCGCAAGCGCATCGTCGAGGAGGGCGTGCGGATCGACGGGCGGGGCCCGACCGACATCAGGCCGCTGTCGGCTGAGGTGGGCCTGCTCCCGACCGCGCACGGCTCGGCGTTGTTCGAGCGGGGCGACACCCAGGTCCTCAACGTCTGCACCCTCGGCATGCCCCGCATGAACCAGCTGCTCGACACCATCGGCATCGACGAGACCAAGCGGTACATGCACCACTACAACTTCCCGCCCTTTTCGACCGGAGAGACCGGGTTCATGCGCGGCCCCAAGCGCCGCGAGATCGGCCACGGCCTGCTCGCCGAGCGGGCGCTGTTGCCCGTCATCCCGCCCGAGAGCGAGTTCCCCTACGTGCTCCGCCTCGTCTCCGACGTGCTCTCGTCGAACGGGTCGACCTCGATGGCATCGGTCTGCGGCTCCACGCTGTCGCTCATGGACGCCGGGGTGCCGATCAAGGCGCCGGTCGCCGGCATAGCCATGGGCCTCGTGTTCGCCGAGGGCCGCTACACGACCCTGACCGACATCCTGGGCGCCGAGGACGCCTTCGGAGACATGGACTTCAAGGTTGCCGGCACGGCCGAGGTGGTGACGGCCCTGCAGCTCGACACGAAGATCGCCGGCCTCCCGGCCGACGTGCTGGCGCAAGCCCTGAGCCAGGCGCGCCAGGCCAGGCTCAAGGTGCTGGAGGTCATGCTGGCGGCGATCTCGGAGCCTCGGGCGGAGGTGGGGGAGAACGCGCCGAAGATCGTCAGCTTCGAGATCCCCGTCGACAAGATCGGCGAGGTCATCGGCCCGAAGGGCAAGGTGATCAACGCCATCCAGCAGGAGACCGGCGCCGACGTGAACGTCGACGACGACGGCACGGTGGGCGTGGTCACCATCGGTGCCAAGCAGCGCTCGGTGGTCGACGAGGCCCGCCGGCGGATCGAGCTGATCCTGGACCCGCCGACTCCCGAGGTGGGCGCCGTCTACACGGGCAGGGTGGTCAACATCACCAAGTTCGGGGCCTTCGTCAACATCCTTCCCGGACGCGACGGCCTGATCCACATCTCGCGGCTCGGCCAGGGCCGCAGGGTCGAACGCGTCGAGGACGTCGTCACCCTCGGCCAGGAGGTCGAGGTCCGCGTCGACGAGATCGACCCGCAGGGCAAGGTCTCGCTGTCATTCGCGGGCGAGCCCGCCCCGGAGGAATTCTCGGGCAACGGTGGCTCGGGCGAAGCCGCCTCTGGGGCCGAGACCGGCGCGAGGCGTTCGAGAGGGACGGGCGGCGGCGCCGGGCGCCCCGGCCCGGAGGCCGAGGAGACCGGTGTGGCGCGCCGGCGAGCCTCGTTCGAGGACGCCTTCGAGACCGAGCTCGAGTCGACCTTCGGCAACCTCGGGCCCGCCGACCTTGCCGGCGGCGCAGCGGGCGGCGGCGCCCGGCGCAGCTCCGAAGGCTCTGGCGGCGCCCGACGCGGTCCCGGGGGAGGCTCAGCCCGGCGCCGGCCCAGGGGCGGGGGGCGTTGAGCTGAGGGTCGCGGGCGCCTTGGTGCGCGGAGCCGTTTCCCCTTGATCACGACCACGGAGCTGCCAAGCGGCATCAGGCTCGTGAGCGAGGCGATGCTCGAGGTGGCCTCGCTGTGCGTGGGCGTCTGGGTCGGGACCGGCTCTCGCGACGAGACACCCGAGCAGTCGGGCATCTCGCACTTTCTCGAGCACCTGCTCTTCAAGGGCACGCCGGAACGGACCGCCCGCGAGATCGCAGAAGAGGTCGACGCTGTCGGGGGCGACATGAACGCCTACACGACCAAGGAGTACACGACGTTTTACGTGCGGGCACTGGCCGAGGATGTCGAGCTCGGCCTGGACATCCTCTGCGACATCCTCTGCCGGCCGGCGCTCAGGCCCGAAGAGGTGGACGCCGAGCGCCAGGTGATCCTCGAAGAGGTCCTCATGCACCGCGACGAGCCGGCCGACGTCGTCCAAGAGCTCTTCGCCGCCGCCATGTTCCCGGGCCACCCGCTCGGGCGCGAGGTCCTGGGCGAGCCCGAAGTCATCAGTAAGGTGACCGTGCCGGCGATCCGGTCCTTCTTCGACACGCACTACCTGCCGGGCAACATGGTGATCGCCGCCGCCGGCGATCTCGACCACGAGCGTCTCGCGGCCGGAATCGAGGCCCGCTTTGCCGACCGTGCCGGCGGCGTCCCCCCCGTTCGCCGGGTACCTTCGCAGCTCTGCGTCCCGCTCGTGGTCGAGTCGCGCGACACTGAACAGGCCCAGCTCGTGCTCGGCGTGCGCGCTCCCGACCGGCATTCGCCCGCGCGTTTCGTCCTGACCGTGCTCAACCACATCCTCGGCGGAGGCCTGTCCAGCAGGTTGTTCCAGGAGATCCGGGAGGCACGGGGCCTCGCCTACTCGATCGGGTCCGACCGCAGCTCTTATGACGACGCCGGGACGCTCGCCGTCTCGGTCGGCACCTCGCCCGAGCACGCCCACGAGGTGCTCGACCTGCTTCACGCAGAGCTCGACAGTCTCGCCGCCAAAGGCATAACCGCCCGTGAGCTCGAAGTCGCAAGGGGCCACCTCCGCGCCGACGTGCTCCTGTCGCTCGAGGACTCCGGTTCGCGCATGTCCCGGATCGGCTCGGCGCTGCTTTTGTTCGACTCGGTGCTCACCACCGAGGAGCTGCTCGGGCGCATCGCCGCCGTCACGGCCGACGAGGTTCGAGCCCTCGCCGAGGAAGTGCTCACGGGCCCGAGAACCCTCGCCCTCGTCGGGCCTTTCTCCGAGTCGGACTTCGCATGACACGCGTGGGGGTGTTCGGAGCCGCCGGGCGCATGGGGGCTGCAGTCTGCGCCGCGGTCCTCGGGGCGAGCGATCTCGAGCTCGTCGCGGCCGTCGATCCGGCGGCCGCCGGCCGACCGCTCGAGGACGTCGCCGCCCTGCGCGGCACCCGGCTCGAGGTCGCCGCATCCCCAGAGGCCATGGCCGAGGCGGGGGTCGAGGTGGGCGTCGACTTCACGGTCGCCCAGGCGGCGCGCGCCAACCTGCGCTGGTGCGCCGATCACGGCGTCCACGCCGTGTGCGGCACGACGGGCTTCGACGAGAGCGATCTCGAGGCGATGCGGGCGTGGTTCTCCGGGAGGGCACACGCCGTCGTGGCCGCGAACTTCTCCATCGGCGCCGCCCTCATGATGCGCTGTGCCGAGCTGTGCGCCCCCTTCACGGCGGGCGCGGAGGTCATAGAGCTCCACCACGAACGCAAACGGGACGCGCCCTCGGGGACCTCGCTCGAGACCATCCGCCGCATGCAGGCCGCGCGTGACGCGGCCGGGGCGGGGGACTGGTCCGCCGACCCGACCGAGAAGGAGCTCGTGGCCGGCGCACGAGGGGGCCGGGCCGAGGGCGGCGTCCACGTGCACTCGGTGCGCCTCCCCGGGCTCGTCGCCCACCAAGAGGTCATCTTCGGCCTCAAGGGCGAGACGCTGTCGATCAGGCACGACTCCTTGGACCGGGTGAGCTTCATGCCCGGCCTGCTGCTGGCCGTCCGCCGCGTCGCCGGGCTCGAAGGGCTGACCGTCGGGCTGGGAGACCTGCTCGGGCTTTGAGGCCGTCCCGGGCGCGACGAGAGACCAGCTCTCGTCGCTTTCTCCGGGTCGAGTTCGGAGTTTCAAATTCCGTTCCGGTGGTGTGCTGCTAACTTTTCAAATTCCGTTCCGGTGGTGTGCTGCTAACTTTCGATCCGTGACGAGGCCGCGATCATGACGAGGGCGGCACGGCGCGCCGGGCGCTTTGGCGCAGTGGTGACCGCGATGGCGACTCCTTTCGATGCCGAGGGGCGAGTCGACATCGACGGGGCCGTGGCCCTTGCCCGCCATCTCGTCGAGGACGGGAGCGACGCTCTGGTCGTGACCGGGACCACCGGTGAGGGCCCGACCCTCAGCGACTCCGAGCGCGTAGAGCTCTGGGCGACGGTGGCAGGCGCGGTCACGGTGCCGGTGATCGCCGGCTCGGGGACCAACGACACGGCCCATTCCGTAGAGCTCACGCGGGCGGCGACCGCGGCCGGCGCGGCCGGGATCTTGGCGGTGACCCCCTACTACAACCGCCCCTCGCAGGCGGGCATCGCGGCGCACTTCGCCTCGATCGCCGCCGCCACGAGCCTCCCGGTCCTCGTCTATGACATCCCGGTCCGCACCGGGCGCAAGGTCGCCGTCGAGACGATGCTGCAGCTCGTGCGCGACTGCCCCAACATCATCGGCGTGAAGGACGCCTCCGCTGACCCGGCCGGCACGGCGCGGCTCGTGGCGAGGGCGGGGGAGGGTTTCGACTGCTACAGCGGCGACGACTCGCTGACCCTTGCCCTCTTGGCGGTGGGCGCAGTCGGCGTCGTGAGCGTGGCCTCGCACTGGGTCGGTCCCGAGCTGGGCGAGATGATCAGGCGCTATCTCGACGGCGACGTCGACGGCGCCCGCGAGCTGAACGCCGCCCTCATCGAGGCCGTCTCGTTCCAGTCGAGCGACGAGGCGCCGAACCCGCTGCCGACCAAGGCCGTGCTCCGGGCGCGGGGTCTGCCCGCGGGCGAGTGCCGCCTGCCGATGGGACCTGCCCCGGACTGGCTCGAGCCGAAGGCGCGCGCCATGCTCGCCGCCTTGGACTCCTGGCGCGCGAGCCGTCTGGTCCGTAACGCAGCGGCGAGCTCGCATGCCTGAAGCGGTCCGGATCTCCTTCCTGGGTGGCCTCGGGGAGATCGGCCGTAACTGCGCGGTCGTCGAGCAGGAGGGCCGCCTGGTCGTGCTCGACTGCGGGGTGATGTTCCCGAACCCCGAGATGCCCGGGGTCGACCTCGTCCTGCCGGACTTCAGCTTTATCCGCGAACGCGCCGGCGACGTCGACGGGATCGTGCTCACCCACGGGCACGAGGACCACGTCGGGGCGCTCGCCTACCTCCTGCGAGACGTCGAAGCCCCCATCTACGGCTCGAGCCTGACGCTCGGGTTCGCCCGCAACCGCCTCGACGAGGCCGGCCTTGGCCAAAAGGCACCGCTGGTGCCCGTGCACGACGGCGAGCGCCGCAGCATCGGCCCGTTCGTGGTGGAGTTCATCCCCGTTACGCACTCGGTGCCGAGTGGCTTCGCCCTCGCCTTCCACACCGCGCAGGGTGTCGTGCTCCACAGCGGCGACTTCAAGCTCGACCTGACGCCGGTCGACGGGCGGCGGACGGACCTCGCCCGCATCGGCCAGATCGCCGCCACCCAGGGCATCCGCCTGCTCCTCTCCGACTCGACCAACGCCGAGCTGCCCGGTTACACCGGCAGCGAGAGCTCTGTCGGCGAGTCGCTCCGCAGGATCTTCATTGCCCAACGGGGCCGTCGCATCGTCGTGGCCTGTTTCGCGAGCCACGTGCACCGCATCCAGCAGCTCGCCGACGCCGCCATCGCGAGCGGCCGCAAAGTGGCCCTGCTCGGCCGTTCCATGGTGAAGAACGTCGGCATAGCCCGTGACCTCGGCATGCTGACGATCCCTGACCGCTACTTCGCCGAGATCGAGACGATCGGTGACTTCAACCCCGGTGAGATCTGCGTCATCTCGACCGGTTCGCAGGGCGAGCCCATGTCCGCGCTGGCGCAGATGGCCGCTGGTGAGAGCCGGTGGCTGCACATCGAGGAGGGCGACGTCGTCGTGCTCAGCTCGCACGCCATCCCCGGCAACGAGTGGGCGGTGGCCAAGGTGATAGACGGCCTGGCGCGCCGGGGCGCCGAGGTCATTCACGCCGGCGTCGCTCACGTGCACGAGAGCGGTCACGGCCACCAGGGCGAGCTGGCCACTCTCCTCTCCATCGCCCGGCCGCGCAGCTTCGTGCCCGTGCACGGCGAGTACCGGATGCTCGTGCGCCATTCCCGCCTCGCGATCGAGATGGGCGTCGCGCCCGAGGAGGTCCTCATCTGCGAGGACGGCGACGTCGTGCAGCTCGGCGACGAGGGGATCGACTTCGCCGGTGAGGTGTCCGCCGCCCACGTCTTCGTCGACGGCATCGTCGGCGACGTCGGCGTCGGGGTGCTGCGCGACCGGCGCGTGCTCGCCGAAGAAGGCGTCGTCGTCGCCGTTGTCACCATCGACGGCCGTTCCGGGGAGATCGTCGGCGCTCCCGAGATCGTGAGCCGTGGCTTTCTCGACGAGCCCGGAGCCGAGTCGGTGGTCGAGGAGCTGCGCTCGGCCCTCGTGAAAGCGATCGAGGTCGCCGTGGGCGAGGGCGGCCCGGACCCAGACGCCCTGCGCCGGGTTATGCGCCGCACGGTCGGGCGCATCGTGAGCGACCGCACCCGGCGCAGGCCCATGATCGTGCCTGTCGTGCTCGAGGCCTGAGCCGGACTTCCCGACTCCGGGGGGCTTGAGGTCCCAGTCACCGGAAGTGGCTGGTGTTAGCGTTGTGCCTATCGTGGCAGTGTCGAGACGTGTCCTCTCCAGCCAATCCGCGCCTTCCCGTGACGCCCCCGCGAGGGGTAAGCCCAAGCGGCCGACGCGCTCAGCGACGGTGCCGAAGCCGGTCGTGAGAGCGCCGCGAGCCGCCGTTCCCGCCACGCGCAAGAAGAAGGGCCCCTCCCGGTCCGCACCGAAGACGACTGCTCTCCGGCACGGCGCCGGACGGCTCTTCGAGCTCCTCGGGGCGCCCTCGGAGGACGCCTGGGGCTGGGCTCTCCTTTTGGTCGGGGTCCTCGCCGGGCTCGGGATCCATCTCAACTTGCTCGGCCCCGCTGGTCACCTGCTCCGCAAGGAGAGCGGGCGGGCCTTCGGCTGGGGGGCGGACGTGGTGCCGGCGTCGCTGGTCGTCGGTGGGGTCGTCCTCCTTGCCGGGCGCGCCCGGCGTGGCCTCAAGGGCGTGCTCGTGGCCTTGTTGCTCCTGCTCGTCGTCTCGAGCGGCCTCGCGGACCTGGTGGCGGGATCGCCTTCGGTCTCGGCGAGCTGGCTCCGCCTTGCCGGGGCCGGCGGCATCGCCGGTGCCGGCGTCGGCGACGGGCTCTCGAGGCTCATCGGCGTCGCCGGGGCCGCGGTGGTGCTCGGCGCGATCGGTCTTGCGGCTGCCTGCGGACTGCTGGGCATGCCGCTGCTCGCCGTCATACGCCTGGCCGGCCGTGGTCTTCGGGCCACAGGGCACTGGACGGGCGGCCTGTTGGGCGCCTGGGTCGCAGCGATGCGGGTGCAGCCAGTCGAGAGCCGCTCTCGGGCGAGGGCGACCGCCGACGCCAACACCGGCGCCGACGGCTTCGGCGTCTGGCCGGCCAATGGCGGCGGAGTCGCCCCCGGCAACGGTCACGTGTCCGTCCTCCCCGCAACCTCGGACGGGGATCGGCCCGAGGGGGCCGGAGAGGCTCCGGAGACCGCTGTCAGCGAAGATCGCGCGGGACCGGCAGAGGCGGCAGTCGCCGGTGCGGAGTCGTCCGAGGGAGGCGGGCTTCGCGTCGCGGCCGTCGCAAGCAAGCCGGAGCAGCTCAGTTTGCCGGTCGCGCCCGCCTTCGGCTCGTGGAAGCTCCCGCCGCTCAAGCTCTTGAAGCGGAGCAAGGAGCAGGACCTGGACCGCAAGGTGATAGAGGAGCGAGGCCGTGTCCTCGAGCGGGCCCTCGGTGCGCACGGGGTCGAGACACATCTCGTCGGCTACACGGTGGGACCGACGGTGACCCGTTTCGAGCTCGAGCTCGGCGCAGGGGTGAAAGTGGCCCGGGTGACCGCGCTCGCGAAGGACATCGCCTACGCCATGGCCTCAGCTGACGTGCGCATCCTCGCCCCGATCCCCGGGCGCTCCGCGATCGGCGTCGAGGTGCCCAACCGCGACCGGCAGCTCGTCACCCTCGGCAGCGTCCTGCAGTCGATCGAGGCGCAGAGATCGACCCATCCCCTGGAGGTCGCCTTCGGAAGGGACATCGCAGGGCGCGCCGTGATGGTCAACCTCGCCGAGATGCCGCACCTTTTGATCGCCGGAGCCACAGGGGCCGGCAAGTCCTCGTGCATCAACTCGGTGATCACCTCCATCCTCATGAAGGTCACGCCCGACCAGGTCCGCCTCATCCTCGTGGACCCGAAGCGGGTCGAGCTCGGCCACTACAACGGGCTTCCCCATCTGCTCACCCAGGTCGTGGTCAACCCGAAGCGGGCCGCCAACGCCCTCTCGTGGGCTGTGACGGAGATGGAGCGTCGCTACGACCTGCTCGCCGAGTGCGGCATGCGCGACATCACCGGCTACAACGCCGCCGTCGAGCGCGGAGAGCTCGACGGCGGGCCGGTTCTCGACATCGGGGTGCCGACGGCCGCCTACTTCCCATACGCCGCGGCCAGAGACGAGCCGGTCGCAGGCGCCGCCCTCGCAGGCGCCGCCCTCGAAGACGCCGATCCGGCCGGGACCGAACCGGCCGGGACCGAACCAGCCGGGGCCGGGACCGAACCGGCTGGGGCCGAAGCGGACGGGGACGGGGCAACCGGGGCCGAGTCCGCCGGGTCCACCATGACGGGCGCCGGTGCCGCCGAGCAGGCGGTGCCCGGCGACGAGGAAGAAACCGACGGCGACCCATGGCCGGCCGGCTTCGACTCCTCGCCCGTGGTGGCCGAGGCCGGCCCCGGCCTCGCCCGCACAGGCCCAGGGGCGCGCCATGTCCGCCTGCCCTACATCCTCATCGTCGTCGACGAGCTGAACGATCTGATGATGGTCGCGGCCCGCGATGTCGAGGAGTCGATCTGCCGGATCGCCCAGATGGCGCGTGCGGTCGGCATCCACCTCGTCATCGCCACGCAGCGACCGTCGGTCGATGTGATCACAGGGGTCATCAAGGCGAACATCCCGTCGCGGCTTGCCTTCTCGGTCTCCTCCCTCGCCGACAGCCGTGTGATCCTCGACCAGCCAGGCGCGGAACGCCTTGTCGGCAGGGGAGACCTGCTGCTGCTCACCGCCTCCTCCAGCGTGCCCCGGCGGATCCAGGGCCCATGGGTCGGCGAGGACGAGGTCCGGGCCGTCGTCGCCCACTGGCGCCGCCAGAGCGGCCCCCGCTATGTCGAAGGCGTGGAGGGGGAGGATGCCTCCTCGAGCCGGGGCCGGGGGGTCGAGGACGACGATGACGAGTACCTTCCCCTCGCAATGGAGTTGGTGGTCCGCTCACAGCTAGGCTCAACCTCCATGCTCCAGCGCAAGCTCAGGGTCGGCTTCGCTCGGGCCGGCAGGCTCATGGACCTTCTCGAGAGGCGGGGCGTAGTCGGCCCGTCCGAAGGTTCCAAGCCCCGCGCCGTCCTGATGACAGCCGAGGAGCTGGACGAGCTGTAGTACCGACGACCGGACCAGCGGCGGGGTCAACGCCATGCAAAGCAAGGGGATCGGTTCTGCGTCCATGACTTCTACGATCGCGGCCTCACTCGGAACCGGGGTGGCGACGTGGCCGGACGCCAAGCGCAGGCATGCTGCCGGCAAGCTTCGCCAGCGCCGCGTTTATTGGCGTCGGCGCCTGACCGTGCTCCTCGGACTCGCCGTGGTCGTCTCCGGGCCGGCCTGGCTCATCTCAGGGTCCGGGTCTCGCGCCCTCGCCACCTTCAACGGCAAGGGATCGCTGCGACCGGTCCGCGTCCAGGTGCCTTCGCTCGTCCCGCTCGTGCCGGAGCTGACGCGGATCCCCGGGACCCTCGCACCGCTGCCGTTCCCCTCTACGGGCCAGTCCGCAGTGCTCGTGCGGGGAGTCGGGCTCTTGGGGGCCACCCCGGACGAGACCTCGGTGCCGATCGCCAGCGTCACGAAGGTCATGACAGCGATCATCGTGCTGCGCGACCATCCCCTCGGCGACGGGTCGGGGCCGACCTTCACAATGACCGCGGCCGATCACGAGGCCTGGATCCGAGCCGTCGAGAACGGCGACTCCAGCCTGGAAGTCGTCGCCGGTGAGCGTCTCACCGAGCGCCAGCTGCTCGAGGCGCTGATGATCCCTTCGGCCTGCAACATCGCCGACTACCTCGCCCGCTGGGACGCCGGGAGCATCCCCGCCTTCGTGGCGAAGATGAACGCCATGGCGGCCGCGATCGGCCTCAAACAGACGCACTACGCCGACGCGAGCGGTGTGAGCCCCGGTTCCAGGAGCACGGCCATCGACCAGGCGATCCTCGGCGCCTACGCCATGAGCGTGCCGGGCATGATCTCCATCGAGGATCGCCCGACGATGAACTTTCCCGTCGGAGGGACGGCCCCCAACTACAACCCGGTGGTCGGCCAGGACGGCGTGATCGGCCTCAAGTCCGGCTTCACCGACGCGGCGCAGATCTGTCTCGTGATAGCGGCAAGGCGCCAGGTCGGCAACCGCGTCGTCCTGGTCGTCGCCTCCACCCTGGGCCAGCCCTCGAGCCTGGCCGGGGCGGGGGAGATCGACCTGCAGCTTCTCAACGCCGCCACTTCCGACCTCGAGGCGCGGCCAGTCCTTTCTGCGGGCCAACCTGTCGCCGCGGTCGTTGCCGGCTGGAGCCACGCGCGGCTGAACGCCCTTGTCGCGGCTCCGGTGACGGTCGCCGGGTGGCCGGGCCTGTCCGTGAAGACCCTGGTCAAGGCAGCCGTCCCCGTCGCAGGCGGCATCGGACGGGGTTGGTCTGCGGGGGCGACGATCGCCTCCGTCGAGGTGTCGACACCCGCAGGCATCCAGCAGGTGGTTCCCGCCAAGCTGAACGGCTTCTTGCCGTCGGCTCCTCCCGGGTGGTCACCCGCGTCCACGACCAGCTCCACCACGCTCGCGAGCCGAAGCTGAACGATCGCCGTGCGCGCCCGAGCCCCGGCCTCTTCGGCCAATCTCGGTCCGGGCTTTGACGTCCTGGCTCTGGCCCTGGCCCTCTATGTGGAAGTCGAGATCGTCCCTGCCGAGCGGTTCTCCTTGTCCAGCGAGGGGGAAGGGTCGGCCATTGCCTGCGACGGGCAGCATCTCGCGGCACAAGTTGCCTCGGCGGTCTGCGGTCACGACCGCCTCGCGATCCGGATCCGCTCCGAGATCCCGATCCGGCGCGGGCTCGGATCGTCCGCGGCCCTGGCGGTGGCGGTTGCGGCCGCCGCCGGAGCGCCAGACCCCCTCAAGGTGGCCGGCGGCTTCGAGGGCCACCTCGAGAACGCGGCGGCGTCTGTCAGCGGCGGTCTCGTCTCTGCGGCCCTTCTCGACACGGGCCCGGTCCTCCGACGCTTCCCGCTCGACCCGGGACTTGCCTTCGTTCTCCTCATCCCCGAGCGCGAGCTGGCCACGAGCGAGGCGAGGAGGGCGCTTAAGCCCGATGTGACCCGCGCCGATGCCGTCTTCAACCTCTCCCGGATGGCCCTGCTTCTCGCCGGTCTCGCTGATCGCAGCGTGCTGATCGGCGACGCCGGTGACGACCGCCTCCATCAGTTTGAGCGGTCGCGCCTGTTCCCCGAGGCGGCGGAGCTGTTGGCCCGGCTCGCCAAGGCCGGGGCACTGGTGTCGTGCTGGTCCGGCGCCGGGCCGAGCCTGCTCGGCATCTGCGACGGGCCGCTGGCAGCGGCGCGCGTCCGCGATGCGGGCGAGGCGGCGCTCGAGGCGGTGGCCGTCCCCGGGCGGGCGGTGGTGCTCTCACCTGACCTCGAGGGGCTCGTCCTAGAGCGCTGATCCTGCGTTGTCGGCGGGGTCCAGCACCGGTGGTTCAAGAACCGGGGTCGCTCCCGGCCTCTCCTTACCCGGTGCGCGACGAGGCCTGGGCTGCGGCAGGCAGAGCGACAAGGCTCATGGCGACCACCGCCCCGAGGAGCAGGGCGCGGCGCCGAGAATAGCGGTACACCGGGCGGTTGGGCAGGTTGGAACAGATCGTGCCGAACATAGAGGACCCCCCTTTTTGGGCTGCATTGGGTACAGAGCTGCCAGAGCAGTCTTCGTGCAGCAAAGGGCGGACCCTAGTCGAAGTTGTCCCCGATGTGGTGGTGGCACTTGTCAGCCAGATCACGCAGGTGTCACCGGAGCGGGCGGAAACTTCTTCGCGTACCATGGTGGCCCACTAGACAAGGGGGAATCATGCCGAAGTACCTGCTTGAGGTGAGCTACACCCTCGAGGGCCTAAAGGGCCTCAGGGCTGAGGGCGGTTCGGCCCGCGTCGCCGCCGTCACGGCGGCGACCGAGGCAGTCGGGGGGAAGGTCGAGTCGTTCTACTTCGCCTTCGGTGAGAAGGACGCCTACCTCATCGTCGACTATCCCGACGCCGTCACGGCCGCCGGTGCCATGCTCGCCGTGAGCGCCGCCGGTGGGGCCAGGGTTCGGACCGTGTCCCTCCTCACGCCGGCCGAGGTCGATGCCGGTGTCAAGAGGGAATCGATCTACCGGCCGCCGGGGGCTTGAGCTCCAACAACTTCCCTGCGCCCCAGCAGCTCCTGCGGCTGGGCTACGAGAAGCTCGGGATCTCCGGGCGCCATGAGCTCGCCGAGGCCCTGCGCGACCGACCCCCTGACAGTCGACGGCGCTCCTGAGGCGCTGTCCGCTCCGGCTCAGTCGCCCGGCTGCACGCCGGCGGCGATCTCGTCGAGGCCCTGGGCGAGGGTGTTCCACGAGAGGGTGGCGCACTTGATGCGCACGGGAAACTTGACCACGCCCTGGAGGGCGGCCAGCTCGCCGAGGTCCTCGGGCTTCACGGTCTCGGCCTCTTCGTGGTCGTCGGCCTCGTCTCCGCCCAGGGACTGCTCGTGGATCGACATCATCGCCTTGAAGGAGCGGATCAGCTTGCGGGCCTTCTCGACGGGGCGGCCCTTCACCGAGGCCGACATCATCGAGGCCGACGACTGGCTGATGGAGCATCCCTGGCCGGAGATGCGCAGGTCCGTGACGACCCCGTCGTTGACTTCCAGGTAGACGACGACCTCGTCGCCGCAGAGCGGGTTGAACCCCTCCACGCGGTGGGCAGGTGGGACTTCGAGCTCGCCCCGGTTGCGAGGCGAGCGGTAGTGGTCGAGGATGATCTCGCGGTACAGGTCTTCAAGGCCGGCCATGGCGGTGTTGTGGCTCCTATGTCAGTCGGCGTGTCTCAGCCGAAGAATGCTGCTGCGACCTCGAGCGCGTCCGAGAGCGCGGCGATGTCGTCCTCACCGTTGTAGAGGTAGAACGAGGCTCGTGCCGTCGCCGTGACGCCCAGGCGGCGCATGAGGGGCTTGGCGCAGTGGTGGCCCGCCCGCACGCAGACGCCCTCGGCGTCGAGGACCTGGGCGAGGTCGTGGGGGTGGATGTCGCGAAACGCGAACGAGAGCACGCCCCCGCGCCCGGTGGGGTCGGCGGGCGGCCCGAAGATGCGCAGGTCGTCTCCGTGGCGCTCGGTGAGCAGCTCGATGGCACGCGACGTGAGCTCGACCTCGTGGGCAGTGATCCGCTCCATGCCCACAGCCTCGAGGAAACCGATCGCGGCGTGCAAGCCGACGGCCTCCGCGATCGGCGGCGTGCCGGCCTCGAACTTCCAGGGCAGGTCGTTGGGGACGAAACCGTCGAGGCGCACGTCCCGGATCATCTCACCGCCACCGAGAAAGGGCGGCATCCGATCGAGCAGCTCTTCGCGTCCCCACAGCACCCCGATGCCGGTCGGCCCGAGCATCTTGTGGCCCGTGAAGGCCAGGAAGTCGACGCCGAGCGCCCTCACGTCCACGCGGCGGTGGGGGACGATCTGGGAGCCGTCGGCGACGACGACAGCGCCTTTTGAGTGGGCGGCGGCGACTATGGGGCCGAGGTCGTTGATCGTGCCGAGGACGTTCGACATGCACGAGACCCCGACGAGGCCGACGCCGTCGATCAGGCGGTCGAGGTCGGACAGCTCGAGCCGGTAGTCGTCGCCGATGGGGATGTATCTCAGCTCGGTGCCGCGCTCGGCGGCGAGCATCAGCCAGGGCACCAGGTTGGCGTGGTGCTCGAGCTCGGTGAGCAAGATGGCCTTGCCCTCGGGGAGGAGGTGCCGGCCGTAGGAGTGGGCGACGAGGTTCAAGGCCTCGGTGGCGTTCTTGGTGAACACGATCTCGGTGCCCGGATGGGGCGCTTTGATGAACCGGCCCGTGGCCTGCCGGGCCGCCTCGAACTGGCGGGTGGCCTCCTCGGCGATGGCGTAGACGCCGCGGTGCACGTTGGCATGGGTGGTCTCGTAGTAGTGGTCCATGGCCTCGAGCACGGCGCGGGGGTGCTGGGAAGACGCCGCCGAGTCGAGGTAGACGAGCCGCCGGCCGTGCGACTTTTGGCCGAGGAGGGGGAACTGCCTGCGAAGGGTGGCGATGTCGAGCGAGCCGGCCTCGACGGTCGAGGTCATGACCGCAGGGCCTCGTAGCCCTCGCGGTCGAGGCGCTCCGCGAGCTCAGGGCCCCCGCTTTCGACGATGCGCCCGTCCAGCATCACGTGCACCCGGTCGGGCCGCAGCTCCTCGAGGATGCGGCGGTAGTGGGTCACGAGCACGATGCCGAGCGCCGGGCGGACGCGGCGGACCTCCTCGATCCCGCGGGCGACGATGCGCAGGGCGTCGACGTCGAGGCCGGAGTCGGTCTCGTCCAAGATGGCGACCTCGGGCTCGAGCATGGCCATCTGGAGGATCTCGTTGCGTTTCTTCTCGCCGCCGGAGAACCCCTCGTTCAAGTAGCGGCTGGCGAAGGAGGGGTCCATGTCGAGGCGCTGCATCCACTCCAGGAGGGCGACGCGGACCTCGAGCACCGAGATCTCCGTCCCCCGGCGGGCAGAGACGGCCTGGCGGAGGAATTGCGACACCGACACGCCCGGGATCTCCTCGGGGTACTGAAAGGCGAGAAACATTCCCGCCCTGGCCCGAGCATCGGCTGCCCAGCTCGTGATCTCCTCGCCCCGGAACACGATCCGTCCCTTTGTGACCCGGTAGCCGGGGTGGCCGGCGAGGGTGTTGGCGAGGGTGGACTTTCCCGAGCCGTTCGGGCCCATGAGGGCGTGCAGCTCGCCTTGTTCGACGACGAGGTCGACACCGCGGAGGATCTCGTGGTCCTCGACCGCGACGTGCAGGTCCTCGACGCTCAGCACCTCGCCGCCGGCGGGGCCGCTCCCGGGCGCGGCGGCGGTCCCGAGGCTCTCGGGGGCGCGCTCGGCTCGTGGGGCTTGTGGGGCACGCTGGGCTTGTGGGTCACGCGGGGCTTGTGGGGCACGCGGGGCCTCGGCGGTCGCAGTTCCTTCCGGCACGCCATCCATGTTAGACGCGCCGGGCGATTACCACTACGTCCGTAGGGGAAAATATTGCCTTACCAGCCCCTCGCGACCCATTCGTCGAGATGGGGTCGCTCGGCGCCGATGGTGGTGTCAAGGCCGTGGCCCGGCATCACGATCGTCCCGGGCGCCAGGGGCACGAAGAGGCGTCGCTCGATCGAGTCGATGATCGTCGGGAAGTCCCCGATCTCGGAGGCGGTGTTACCGGGACCGCCCGGGAAGAGGGTGTCACCCGAGAGGAGCACGGGGGAGCCTTCGATGAGAAAGCACATCGACCCGGGCGTGTGGCCGGGGGTGTGGATCGTCCGCAGCCGCAGCCAGCCGACCTCGAGCAGCTCGTCGTCTTCGAGGAGGAGGTCGTAGGAGGGGAGCATGGCGGCGTCCTCGGCGTGCACCGCCACCTCATAGCCGGCCTCGCGCAGCTGGGGCACGGCCTGGATGTGGTCCCAGTGGCCGTGGGTCTCGACGATCTTGCGCACTCCGAGCTCCCGGCAGAGCGCCAAGAGCTGCTCGTGCTCGTTGGCGGCGTCGACGAGCAGGGCCTCGCCGCTCTGGCGGCAGCGCAGAACGAAGACGTTGTTGTCCAAGGGGCCGACGACGAGCTTGTGGATCTCGACCTGTTCGTCCTCGTAGTGCATGGCGCCTGCCTCCTGGGCCTTCCCGCCGGGCGGCGGGGAGCCGCGTCGAGCGGGGATCGACCCGGAGACAGACTAAAGTCCGCGCCCGTGGGCGCAGGCGCGAAAGGCGGCCGGCCGAGTGGACCGCGGGCCTCGGATGCAGATCGGGAACGTTTTGCCGCCGAGCTGCACGAGCACTACGCCGAGGGCCGGCTCAGCCTCGAGGAGCTGCAACGCCGGGTCGAGCTCGTCTTTGTTGCCGAGACCCTCGTCGACCTCTACGAGCTGACGAGCGACCTGCCTCACCCGGGGCCGAAGCTGTCGCGTCGGCTGGAGTCGCCCCGCCGGGCGGCGACCCGGAAACGGGGCTGGTGGCCCTTCGGCTGAGCGGTGCACACATTGGTGCCCGAGTGCCGGTACATTGGGGGCCACCAGAGAAAGGAGGTGGTCCAATTCATGAGTAGTCAACCTTGCGGGACCCTGGAGGTGGCTGGCCGCTAGGCGGCACGCTGGACCACCTGGTGATACCCATCCAGACACCCTCGGTGTCTCCGGTCGAGAGTTGGTCCCGCTCGATGCAGCCCGGAAGCCGAGCCTTTTTCAGCAGATGACGATGGCTGTGGGACTGTTCCCACGGCCGCCTCGAGGGGCGCTTCGGCGCCCCTCGAGCGCGTGTTGAGCCCGGGCGCCCTGCCCGGATCGTGGAGGTTGCGCAGGGCGGGACGATCATGTCAGAGGTGCCGCCACGATGATCTCCGGCACCGGGCGTGAAGGAGGTCAACAGGCACTTGTTCCAAAGGCCTCGACCGCCGGCGGAGACGTCCGCCCCGGGCAGGCAAAGACCGCATTGGCAGGCAGACGAACGCCACTGCGGGCAATGAGGGTCTTTTCACAGCAACTTGTGCACCTCGCTACTCTTGAGGCATGACGCTCCTGTACCTGTGCGGCTCGCAGGATGTGCCCCATGGAGGCGTGCGCGTGGCCTATCAGCACGTGGACCTCCTCAACAGGGCTGGCATTCCGGCCTGTGTGGTGCACGGCATCCGCAACTTTCGCTGCACCTGGTTCGAGAACTCGTCGAAGGTGACGTCGCTGCCACTGGTGGTCAAAGACGACGATGTGCTTGTGATCCCCGAGAATTGGAGCACCCTGCTCACCTCTTTGGCGCCTGGCGTGCCAAAGGTCTCCTTCAACCAGAGTGCGTTCTACGTATTGAGGAACTATCCCCTGGACGATCATCCTTACGTCGCTTCCAAGGACCTGATGGCAACAATGACCGTATCCCAGGAGAATCTGGAGCTCCTCGAATATGCCTTTCCCCAGAATCTGTTCCAGCGTATTCATCTCTCCGTAGACCCGACCTTGTTTCACCTGCCGGACCAGCCGCCGGACGGGCAGCGCCTCGCCTACATGACCCGCAAGCGCCCAGACGAGTCCCGCATCGTCTTGGACATCCTCCGTTCCAGAGATGCTCTCAGGGGCTGGGATGTCCTCGTCCTCGATCGGATGCCCCAGTCCGTGGTCGCCGCGACACTTCGGTCCGCCTCGTTGTTCCTCAGCTTTCTCAGCCAGCACGAGGGTTGCGCCCTTTCCCCGCTCGAGGCGATCGCGTCTGGCTGCTCGGTCATCGGGTACACGGGATTCGGCGCCCGCGAGTACTTTGGACCACTCGGGGCGATCTCGGTACTGGACAGTGACGTCGTCTCCTTCGCGCATGAGATCGAGACCTGGCTCCGGAACTTCGACGCCGCTGAGCACTGGCCGGCGGCCCGATCGAGAGCCGCTGCTTGTCTCTCGGCTTACTCGCAAGAGCAGGAGGAGGCCGACGTCGTCTCCTTTTGGAGGAAGACTCTCTCGCAGATGCCCAAGTCGCGAGGGGTCACCTACACGATCAGGCAAAGGGATCTCCGTAAAGGGTCCTTGCGGGGCCTGCTTCGGCGCACCGCCCCCATCATCCGGGTCGGGATGCGCGAGCTCGCCGCCGTCCCCAGGACGAGTTCCCAATTATGACGCTCCGGCGACGATGACTCGCCAGTCGATATGATCCATCTCGAGCCCGTGTGGCGAAAGAGCAGTCCGCCGCTCGTGCGTGTGCTCGACTCTCTGGTGGGTCATGTCGCCCGGGACGTGACCGCCAGCAGTGCTTACCGGTCTTGCGTCGTACTATCGCCGCATCCTGACGACGAGACCCTGGGGTGTGCCGCCACCATCATGCGCAAGCTCGCGGCCGGGACGCCAGTAGATATCGGGCTCGCTACCGATGGAGGCCTGAGTCCGAAGGGACCTTCCCCCGAGGAGAACATCGCCCTGCGCCAGAGCGAGTTTCGCCAGGCGTGCCGGGTGCTCGGGCTGGAAGATGGCCAGACCCACATGATGCACTTCTCCGACGGCGCCCTTCACCTCGCCGGCGACGATCTGGTGGATGCGATCTCAGACCTCCTCGAGGCGCTCCGACCGGACGAGGTAGTGACTACCTCGCCTACGGATCCTCACGGCGACCACGCGGCGCTGGGCATGGCCGCTCTCACGGCGCTGTCGGGCAGGTCAGCCCGCCTGCTCACTTTTCCGGTCTGGCAACAGGCGCTGCCGCGACACTGGAAGCGCACCGAGCTTGTGCTGCGCTGGCCGGAAGCCGTCCGCACGGGGGACTTCCTCGAGCGCAAGCGCGAGGCGCTGGCGGCCTACAGGTCGCAGTTTCCTGCCCTGGCAACCGAGGGCATCGACGCCGGAGCAGCCTTGGACACTCGATTTCTCCGGTTGTTCCTCGGAGGGCACGAGGTGTTCTTTCCCGTCGCCTGGAAATGACCGACGTCGCTCACCGTCTTTTCGTCGAGGTGGTTGACCGTCTCGAGGATGTTCGCCCAGCCTGGGACGATCTGGTGGATCGTTGCGTGTCCCCGTCCCCGTTTCTTCGCTCCTGGTGGGTCGACGGCATCGGCGCCGGCCCTGGGGGCGTTCTGCGGATCCCGCTCGTCTTCGATGGTGACGAGCTGATCGGGGGGATCCCGCTCGTGCACGAGCGTTGGCGGCGAGCCTTGCCGTGGCTGCACACGATGGACGTTTCCGACTATTCCGCCGTCGCCTCCCTGCCCGGTCGGGAGCCGGAAGTCCTGCAGGCGCTCGGCCAGTGGCTCGGGCGCGAGCGAAGCGTGGTCGACCTCTGGTGCGCCGTCTCAGGCCTCTCGGCGATCGATCTCGTGCCTTTCCCGCGTTGGGTCCTCGCCGAGACGGTTGCCCCCTACGAGGAGCTGTCGGAGAGCTTCGAGGATTACATGGCCAGCCGGTCGCACAACTGGCGATCGACCATCAGGAAATCTCAGCACGCGGCGGAGCGACGCGGTTGGAGCGTCCGCTGCGTCGGACCTGGTGACATCGACGCCGCCATCGAGCGGCTCATGCGCCTTCACACGCTGCAGTGGGGCACTTCTGAGTTCACCGACTTGCGGACGCGCTTTGCACGTGCGGCTCGCGCCGGTGCGGCGCGCGGAGAGCTGATCGTCTTCGAGCTGGTCGATGGCGACTCGACCCTTGCCAGTCAAGTCTGGTTGGAGGTGGCGGGCTGCTCTTACTGTTATCAGGGCGGTCGCCGCTCTGGTGTGCAGTCTGCCGGCACCCTGCTCATGGCCGCGGCGATCGAGCGGGCCTGCGAGACAGGGCAGCGGCGGATCGACCTCCTCCGTGGGGACGAGAGCTACAAGGCGCACTGGGCTCGTCAAGCGAATACGGTGCTGCAAGTGCGCGGCGCGACGGGCCATCTCCCGCCTCGCTTCGTCAGGGCGAACGCCGTTCGGCGCGGCCTCGCCTGCTGGCGGGAAGGCGACCCGATCGCGCCAGCACGCTGGCCTCCGGACAGGGCTCGTCAGGCTTCGACGTCGCCGATGGGGGTGGGCCCTCAGGGGATGTAGCCGGCTTCTCACCACCCGCGAAGGCGGTTGAGACCGGTGAGCTCGGCGCGCACGGCTTGATCCTCACGCCGGCGTCCCGGAACATCTCGAGCCACTGCTCCCCGGAATACGCCCCGGTGCTCACGAGGCCGAAGACTTCTGCACCCGGCCCATCCGCACCCGTGAGAGTTCCATAGACCACATCGAGCTCGGTGGAACCGGGTAGCCGGGAGTACTGCTCCGCAACCTTGGGCAGGAGGCTCGGTAGCGACATGAGCCGAACCCAGTTCACGTCGGACCACCGGATCGGTCGTGAACCGGTGGCATGCCCAGAGTCATCCCACGGACTCTCGCTGGCCTCGCGCCAGCGGAATCTGAGGGTGTCGGACGCGTCAAAGGCGCCCTCGCGAACAGCCGTCGTGCCGAACGGCCCGACCCATCCCGGTGCGAACTGGCGATCCCGCCCGAGCTCGGGCAGCACCACTGGCGGGGGACAGAGGCCTATCCCCACGCCGAGGGTCATCGCCGACAGGATTGCCCAGGCCTGCTTTCGGCCCAGCCCGAATGGAGACGACCCGTCCAGAGCCTGAGGTAGCTGCCGGTCTGCGAGGAACTCCACGAGGGCAGCTTGGATCCCGTCATAGAAACTGTCGCTCTCGAGAGAACCGCCCTGCGATCGGGCGTCGTTCCACGCCAGTTCCGCGGCCAACTCCATGGCCTGCATGTAGTCGACGATGACGCCGTTGTCGTGCCAGCGTGCTCGGATTCCCTCAGCCCAGGTGCGCGTACGTTTGGATCCGGCTTCCAGTCGTCCTCCGACGGGACGCCAAAGACCACGCAAGGAAGAGACATCGAGGTGACGGGCGGCCGACCCCACGGCGCTCATCGCTTACCCTTCCACGCTCGTCGCGCCGGGTGTCTTCAGGCCTGGGCTGCTCGTCGGCAGTTGCCGGCGCCAGTCCGGCCAGGTCATGGGGATCTGACCTCCACGACCGGCCGGAGTCACGACGATGTAATACGGTTCGGCCACGGCATGTACCTGCTGGCCTGGCTTCGGTGGTGCCGTGTTGGCCAGCAACTGCTGGAGCGTCTCGGGCCTCGGGGCCGTGAGATCGGCCGCGGCCGTTCCGATGTCGTGTCCCCACACAACTACGACGGCAACGATGAGAGCGAGGCGGAGCGCTTTTCGCGCCTGTCCCCCCAGTCCTCGGCGGGGCTCGTGGCCGGTTCTGGAGCGGGCGCCTACCGGGTCGTTCGCCGCGGGAGGTGACGGTTCACAAAGCGCGGCAGCGAAGCTCTGGGATGGACCCTTCGACGCTGCCTCGTGCTGAGACCGGAGGAACCTCGCCATTCCCGTTCACCTTGCTCGCAGGTCCTGAACAACTCTGACTGCCGAGGGGTACGGGTTCGCTATTCGCTCCCACCAGCCCAAGCGACCACTTACGGACTGGGAATCAACGCTTCCTCTGTTGTGGCGAACCGTGCCACGAGCAAGTCGCCCGTGTCAAGGGAGGGGTCGAACGAATTTGCGAGGTCATGCCGAATCCCCCGAGTGGGATTCGGCTTCGTTCATCCGCGTTACAGCAGCTCAAGCTGACGAAGAGGTCGTTCCGGTCACGTCTCGACCCGCCGCCGCAGGTCCCCGAGCAGTTCGCCGAGAATGTCGGCGTTGCCGGCGCCGGCGTGTGCCGAGGGCCGTGCTGACAGCGATCAGTATCAGGACGATGCCGGCCCCGAGCAGGAAGAAGCCGCGGTGGTTCTGATAGGCGATGGCGCCATAGCCGACGAGGGGGACCGCCCAGCGTGCTCGGTAGATGTAGTCCCCCTTTGTCGTGAGCGTCCACGGGTCCCGGACCGTGTTCGCATCGCCCTGGGTGTTGAACAGGAGTTGCCCGGAGGGGCCTTTGGTGATGCGGACGATGCGGTGCACGATCTGCTCGGAGGGCTTGAACGGGTCGCTGAAAATGATCACGTCCCGCACGGCGAGGCTGGCCACGGGGACACGCTCGCTGACCACGACGCCGCCGACCGCAAGTCCGGGTCGCATGCTGCCCGAGAGGACCGGGGTGACCATCCAGGTGCCTCGGACCAGAGCGACGGTGGCGAATCCTGCCGCCCCGATGACGGCCAGCAGCAGCACGTAGGCGACGGCCGTGCGGATCTTGCTGGCCACGGTTGTGGACCTCGCGCGTGGGCGCGCCGCTGGCTTTCGGGTCTCGGCCCTGGCGAGCCAAAAAGTGTCACCTCCGGCGACGGGCGGTGTGCCGCTTTCGGCCATCGCCGGCGCGCCCGCGGCGACCGGCGCAGTGCTTTTCGCGGCAACCAGGCTATCTTCCGGAGCGACCGAGGGGGTGCTTTCCTGAGCGACCGAGGGGGTGGCGTCGCCGTCCTCGGCTACCGAAGGAGTGCGGTCCTCGGCTGTCGGAAGGGGTCCACAACTGCTGCATGCTGAGTAGCTTCTAGTCGGCGTACGTCTGTTCTAGTACGGATGCATGAACCTGTCCGATTGGGCGGAACGTGTTGGGGTGAGCAACTTCACCGCCTACCGGTGGTTCCGGGAAGACACGCTGCCGGTGCCAGCGCAGAAGGTGGGCCGGTTGATCCTGGTGGACATGGAGAGCTCCGAGAGTCTCGGTGGTCGCACGGTCCTGTATGCCCGGGTGTGCTCCGACGACCAACGGGGTGATCTCGACCGCCAGGTGGCCCGCGTCACCGAGTGGGCAACGAGACGTGGCCTGTCGGTCGACGAAGTGGTCACCGAGGTCGCCTCGGACATGACCGCAAAGCGCCGAAAGCTTGCCCGGGTGCTGGCTGGCCCGACGGCGCTCACCGTCGTGGTCGAGCACCGCGACCGTCTCGCCCGCTTCGGGGTAAAATACCTCGAAGCGGCCCTGTCGGCAGGAGGTCGGCGGGTGTTGGTCGCCGACGAGGGCGAGGTCGATGGCGACTTGGTCCGAGACATGACCGAGGTGTTGACTTCGTTCTGCGCCCGCCTCTGTGGGCGCCGAGGGGCGCGCAACCGGGCCGAGAAGGCGCTGCGGTGTGTCGAAGACGATATGGAACCCATGGCGCTGTCACACCCCACTGCGACAATCTGAGCATGCCGGTCCATCAGGCATTCCGCTTCGAGATCGACCCGTCTACCACGACGCGTTCGGCCCTGGCCTCTCACGCTGGGGCCTCCCGTTTCGCCTACAACTGGGGGCTCGCCCTGGTGAAGGACCGCCTGGACGCTCGGCAGGCGCTCGAGGTGCTGGCCATGCGCCAAGGAGCTGGTGCTGGCGAGGCTCGGGCGTGGGCGGCCGAGACCGTCGGGCCGGTCCCCTGGACCCTCTACTCGTTCCGCAAGGAGTGGAACCGGGTAAAGGACGAGTTCGCTCCCTGGTGGAGAGAAAACTCCAAGGAGGCCTACAACTCGGGGTTCGACGCCCTGGCCCGGGCACTGAAGGGGTACTTCGATTCAAGGGGTGGCGCCCGGACCGGCAAGCCCATGGGGTTCCCGACTTTCAAGAAGAAGGGTGGCCAGCGAAGCTGCCGCTTCAGCACCGGGGTGATCCGGGTGGTCGACGACCGCCATGTCCAGTTGCCGAGGCTCGGCGTCATCCGGACCAAGGAGCACACCACGGCGTTGCTCGACCAGGTGGTGGCCGGCAGGGCCAGGGCGCTCTCGGCCACCATCAGAGAGGAGGCCGGCAGGTGGTTCGTGTCCTTCGGCTGCGAGGTGGAGCGACACGACGCAGTCGCCACCTACCCCGACGCCATCGTCGGCGTGGATCTCGGGGTCCACCACCTTGCCGCCCTGTCCACCGGTGAGCTGGTCGAGAACCCCAAGCCCATCTCTCGCCAGGCCCGAAGGACGGCTCGGCTCAACCGGGAGCTCTCCAGACGCCAGAAGGGCTCGAAGCGCCGGGCCAAGACCAAAGCCAAGCTGGCCCGTTGTCACCGCAGGGTGGCCAACGTGCGCCGGGACAGCTTGCACAAGCTCACAACCCACCTGGCCACCGCCTACGGCACCGTGGTCATCGAGGACCTGGCCGTGAAGAACATGACGGCTTCCCCCAAGCCCAAGGCTGACCCCGAGAACCCCGGTCAACACCTCGAGAACGGCCACGCGGCCAAGGCCGGGCTGAACAGGTCCATCCTCGACATAGCCCCCGGCGAGCTCCGCCGCCAGCTCACCTACAAGATGGGCTGGCACGGTGGTCACCTAGTTGGGTGGTCGGCAATGACGGTTCCCGAGTGATCGCCGGCGCCGACGCTTCGCTGGGGTTGGCCGTGGCCGACGGGAGCAGTGTCGGTGGCCGTGACATGTTGACACCCGCTCGG
>JBEKBT010000050.1:0-21862 GCA_050015255.1 Acidimicrobiales bacterium | reverse complement strand
TGCACCCCGACGGCACCCGGCACGGCCCGGGCGCCTCGCCGCCCCGGGATCGAACCGCTCCCCCGGGCACAGATCCACCCCCTACTGGTCAGCCTGACGCGGGCGACGGGCCCGAGCGCGCCCACGAGCAGGGAGATGAGCCACACCAGCCCGCCGCGGCCGAGCAGCCCGCCGCGGCCGGGCCACAACGGCCCCCTGAGCCAGAGCAGCCGAGCCTGTTCGGCGGAACCGGCGACGGCGCCGACCGCCGGAGCGCCGACGGCTCGAGCCACGCCGCCTGAGCCGGCCCGCCGCGGCGCAGCGCGCGGCCTAGCCTGAAGCGCGGACAACGGTTCCTTAGTCGGGTCGCCGCCTTGACTCGGTCGATCTGGGCGGCCACCAACCTCTCCAAGGGGCGAATCTCGGCATTGAACACGATTGACTCATCCAAGGTCTTCGCTGCCCATGCAGACTCTTGGCAGGCACACGGCCGCCTATGGGAGCCCTATGGCGGTGGAAACGCCGAGTTTGCCGGATGGAGGTTGATGGCGAGCGGGCTCCCGTACGCGTACTTCAACGCTGCTTGCGTGAGTGACCCGGCCCTCGCGGACATCAACATAGCCAGGGCCCGGGCGTGGTACCGCAAGCGCAACCTTTCCTGGGGAGCCATCGTGCCGTCCGGATCGTCCTGGCCCCACGGGCGACATTTCCGGACGCAACGGCTCATGGCGACAGTGCCGGCCTCGTTCTCAATAGCGCCCGCGCCCTCTGGGCTGGTTCTCCGTCGAGCCGGCAGCGGAGATGTCGAGACCGTGGCCTCCATCGACAGCGGTGCATTCGGCTCTCCCGCCGCGGCCTCGCGTGCATGGTTGGAGCCACTCTGCAGTTCCGATGAGGTTGAGGTCGCCATTGGCGAGCTCAACGGCAGGCCGGTCGCGACAGGCTACGCCACCAGGTGCAACGGCGATGCCGGGTCGAGCCTCTACATCGGAGGCATGGGGGTGCTCCCGGCCGCGCGTCGAAGGGGCATAGCAGCAGCGCTGTTGACGTGGCTCTTGACGTCCGGCTTCGAAGATGGCGCCAGGCTCGCCCATTTGCAGACGGATTCGGCGAACGCGGCGCGCCTGTACTCGAAGCTCGGGTTCGAGGAGTTCAACGGCATCGACATCTACACCGACCTGTGAGCCGCGGGCCACACGGCGCGGGCCATGCGGCGCGGGTCACACGCGCGGGTCACACGCCGCGGGTCACACGCCGCGGGTCATGCGGCGCGGGTCATGCGGCGCGGGTCATGCGGCGCGGGTCATGCGGCGCGGGCTACGCGGCGCGGGCCATGGCCGCGACCAGATGCTGCAGGCCGCAGGCTCCCGCGAGCGATTACGGCTCGCCCACCGCCTGAAGCGTCTCGAGAATCACCCGGGCCAGCTCGCGCGCCGAGGCCGGGTCGAGCTCCACGGCAACCCTGGAGGGCGCGCCACCGTCGAGGTCGAGAAAGTCGATGTTCAAGCTGTGCTCGGCCGGATAGTGCGCCGGATGGTCGAAGTAGACCGTCGCACTGGAAAGCCGCTCAGCTCCAGTTTCTCTGTCTGGTAGGTGCACATCGCGGTCCCTCAGGCGCCGGTAGCCAGGTAGCGGCCGAAAAACGCCCAGATCCGTTGCCAGCCGTCCTTCGCGGCCTCGGGCCTGTAGCTCGGCCGGTCGGTCGCGAAGAAGGCGTGGCCGGCCCCTTCATAGCTGTGGAACTCATAAATCTTCCCGGCCTGTTTCAGGGCCTCCTCCAGCTCGACGACCTCCTTCGGTGAGGGATGCTGGTCCTCCGCGCCGAACAGTCCGAGCAGAGGACAGGACAGGTCCTTTGTCATTTGCACGATGGGGCCGACCTTGAGCGGCGCGCCCTCGGGCGGCGTCCCGACGACGAAGGCGCCGTAGCAGTCGACCGCGGCGTCGAGGGGAAGGCTGCACGCGGCCAGGAAGGACTGTCGGCCGCCAGAGCAATAGCCGATCGTGGCGGCGCGGCCGTTCGAGGACTCGAGGGACTTCAGAAGGCTGACACAGCCTTGGACGTCACCGACGAGCCGACCATCGGGCACTCCTCCGAGAGCCCGAACGACCGCCGCGGCGTCATCCGGCGCTGCTCCCGGTGCCTCCCGGCTGTAGAGGTTCGGGCAGACCGCCAGGTACCCGTGTGCGGCGAATTTCCGCGTGATCTCCTTCATTCCTTCGTCGTAGCCGGGCGCGTGGTGAATCACCACCACACCGCCGAAACGGCCGCCTTCGTCGACCGGCTGGGCGAGATAAGCCTCGATCTCGTCACCGCCGTGGCCCCTCACGCTGATCGTCTGTGCTAGCAGCGAGTCTGTCATATCCTTTTCGACCTCCCTTTCCGTCGAGAAACCGTCATCGATTGTCGAAGATCCGGCCCATCATCTCCGAGCCCGACAGGAGACGACGAGCCCGCCGGCATCACGAAGCAGAGAAAGCACCGGGTCAAGAGAGCTCGTAGTCGAGGTGGAGCTGGTGCTCGCCTTTGGCCGAGATCTCGATCCGGCCCTCACCGGTGATCCGCGCCAGATCCCCGGTCCCCGAGCCCGTCACGATGGGCCACCGCGCCCATTGGCTCTCGCCCGCCATGGTCCCGATGTGCAAAAGGGCAAAGCTGCCCGACCGCCCTTGCACGGATCCTGAGATGCGTTCCACGGCCACATAGCCGACGCTTCCGTTCTCGGCGCGCACCGAGAGCATCTCCACGGTGCTGTGAGCCTCGATGTCGCCCCGGAACGTCTTGGCTATCCGGACCCGGGCGTACTGCACTCCGGGATCCTCCACGAAAGGAGGCTCTTCGTCGAACGAGTCGAGCACGAAGGAGCACACCGCGATGGGCATGCCGAGCACGCTACCAAGCCGGGTGAGCTTCGCCGCTCGCGCGAAGGCTGCTTCGTGGGCGCTCGCCGTCAGTTCCTAGCGGGGCTGCTTCGTGGGCGCTCGCCGTCAGGCCCTGGCGGGGCTCTTCGGGTGAGCTATGCCCATCCGAGAGTCGCCGGCACCAGGTAGAGCCCGAAGCCGATGACGACGAGGCAGAGCCCGGTCGCGACGACTCGGCGAGCTCCGTGCATCCGATGCTCGCTCGGCAGGGCTCGCGCTTCGAGAACCAGCAAGAAGCCGAGCACTATTGGCAGCAAGAAGGCGTTCATCACCTCCACGTCGATGACCAGCCGGACGAGGTTCAGACTGCACAGCACGATGACCGCGCCGAGGACGTGAGCCGAGCAATAGGTGATGTAGAACTTCGCCGTGTTTCGATCCGGCCGCTCGTTGAGGGTGTGAGGCCATCCGAAGACCTCGGCGATCCCCCAGGCCCCGGCCAAGGACGCCACGAGAGCTGCGACCAGGGCGGCACCGAGCACCGCTGTCCCGAGGAGCACCTTCGCCCCGACGGCGCCGACGAAGGGTCGCAGCGCCGAGGACATGTCCGTCACGGAGCGGAGCGACACGCCCGGGTGCGTGCGACCGACCGTGGCTGCGAAGGCCAGCACCACCGCGATCATGATCAACTGGGTCAGTCCTGCGCCTACGGCCGTGTCGCGGCGCTCGCTCGGGATGTTCGAAGGCTTCAGTCCTTTGTCGAGCACGGCCCCCTGCTGATAGAAGATCATCCACGGCATGATCACGGCACCGACGTTGGCGGCCAGGAGGAACATGTACGAGCTGTTGCCGAGTGGCACGTGCCCGAGACCCCGAGCAATGGCACTGAGGTTCGGGTGCGCCATCACGACGGCGGGGATGAAGACCAGCTCCGCGAGCCCGAGGCCAATACCGACGCGCTCGGCGCGCCGGTAACTGCCGGTCATCGAGACACCGATCAGGAACGCCGCCGCCACGGGGACCGTCAGCGTGCGGGGGACACCAACTAGCTCACCCACCCCGGCGACGCCGGCGTACTCGGTGAACAGGGCCCCGATGCCGGACGCGAAGAGCGGCAGGGCCGCCAGCAGCGCCCATCCCCGCCCGAAGGTGTCCCGGATGAGAGCGCCATGGCCCTTGTTGGTGAGGATGCCGAGGCGGACCGTCATCTCCTGGACTGCGTAAAGGATCGGGATGAGCACGATCTGGGGGAGGACCATCCGGTAACCCCACTCGGAACCGGACTGGGCCGCGGTTATCAGGCTCCCGGCATCGGTGTCGGCGAGCATGACGACGAGTCCAGGACCCCAGACGGCCAGGATCCCGAGGACGAGCCATCGACGACGGGAGTGCGCTTGCCGGTCGATCAGCGGCGAAGCTGCGGCTTTCAAGGCTCGCGGAGCCCGACAGGAAATTCCGTGCCCATCCGAGCAGGGACCGACCGCGCCTTTCGCAGCCACGGCCGGTGGCAGAGCACGAGCCAGGATCCGTCACCGCCGGGCCGCTCGGCGGTCGCGAGCCAGGGCCGGGCGGGACGATCCATGACCTTTAGGCTATATCGGGGTACACAATGTGCCGGCCAGGACAAGCCCACCCGGAGCGCGCCTGGCAGGTCAACTGACGACCCGCCCGAGACACGGGAAAGGCACCGTCGATGACCGTGAGCACCGCCTGCACCGTTCCGCGTGGGTCGCACAGCAGTTCGGACAGCAGTTGGTTCCCCTGGCGCCATCCGCAGCTGCACGGTCATCCCGCTCTGCAGGAGGCTCACGATGAGCGAAACCTCGGGGAACGCGTCGCCGACCAGATCGCGAGCTTCGGGGGCTCCTGACCATTCATCTTCATCTTTCTCGGGATGATCGTGATCTGGATGGTGGTCAATACCGTCATGCTCCAGCACCTGCTGCATCATCGGGCATTCGACCCGTATCCCTATGGCGCGCTGAACCTGGTGCTCTCCGGTCTTGCTGGCATCCAGGCGCCGATAATCATGATGAGCCAGAACCGGGCGGCCGCCCGCGACGAGATCCTGGCCGACCACCACCACGACGAGACCCAAAGATCGACGAGCTGCTCGGCTCGAACACCCAGCTGACCCAGCAGGTGCACGACCTTGTCCAACAGATCCACCAGATGACCGAGCAAATCTCCACTGCCATGCCTTCGAGCGGTCCGACACGCTGATCAGGTCACCGGCTCCTGTCACGAAGCCCTGCTCGAGGCCCGCCATCCAGGCCCGCCATCCAGGCCCGTGATCCAGGCCCGTCATCCAGGCTCGCCATCCGGGCCCGCGATCCGGCCCCGCGATCCGGACCCGCGATCCGGACCCGCGATCCGGTCCCGCGATCCGGCCCCGCCATCCGGCCCCGCGATGGCGGCCCGTCTTACCGGGCGGTCCAGACGACCGGGATCATCGACTCCGGAATCCGGGCCGGGTGGAGCGGGTTGCCCGCGGTCGTGAGACCGAAACAGAGCATCGCGGCATTGGCGCGGCGTAGCTCGACAAGGTCATCGAGCGTCTTTGGTCTCGAGCCAGCGGACAGGAGCCCGTCGCCCCAGCCCACGACGACAAGCTCGGCGCTGGTCACTGCCTGATGTACGAACCACCGGTTCTTCGGCCCGACGGGATCCTCGACACCCGAGAGCTGCTCGGGTTCTAAGGCCTGGAAAGCAAAGAGATTGACGATCGCCAGCCGGTCGTAGCCCCAGTGCCGGGAGAAGCTGCCGACATGACGGGTCGTCTCGTCTTCGACTGTCGCATTGCCGGGAGGGTTCAGCATGACCCAGGTGATGGAACGGTCCCCGGGTCCCCAATCCTCGGTGAGCAGGTACCGGTAGCGAGCGCACTCGGAGACCACAGAAGAACGGATCGGCTTCTCGGCAACGGTCGTCATCTCCTGACGCCCTTGCCATCCCCCCTCAAATAGAGTTCGTTCTCCATCGCCGGATCAGCTGGCGAGCGCCTGTTCCAGCCCGGTCCGGCTCGGACCGAGGACCGAACGCAGCTTGCGAAGCGCGCAGCTGTGGATCTTGCACACCTGCGGTCCCCCCACCCTGATGATGCGGCCGATCTGTTCCTGGGTCAGCCCCCCGAAGAAGGCGAGAAACAGGACCGTGTGCTCGCGCTCGCTGAGGGTCTCCATCGCCTCGTTGAGAGCCTCGAGCTCGGCCGATGCGAGAATCTCGGCCTCGGGCTCGGCGCCCTCGTCTGTGATGACGTCGAGGAAGGCGCCGTCGGGGCGGGCCTGCAGGGCGGCGCGGCCCTCGAGGTGCAGCAGCTGGGAGGCGTTGGGCTCGCTCATGAGCTCGGTCGCCTGCCGGTCTGTGAGCCCCATGGCTGTGCAGACCTCTTCCGGCCTGGGGTTGCGACCGAGCTCGACGACCAACGAGTCATAGGTCGTCCGGTAAGAGATCACGCGGCGGCGGGCCGTACGAGGCTGCACGGTCTGGCTCACCTGCCCGACCGCGTTCTGGGTCTGAGTCTGGGTCGAGGTGTAGCTGCCGTTCTGGTTCGTTCCCGTCGAGGCCTGACTCGAGCCGAGCACGCCTGAGGCCTGGGCCCCTGCCCCGCTTCCCGTGTAGGTCTCCTTCGTCGTGCTCTGGCTCGTCGGCGTGGTGATGGGTTTGCCGTGCTTGTCGACCTCGAAGCCGTTGGTGGTCGTCGTCTGCTGGTTGAAGTTCAAGACGGCGTGGACCTCGACAGCGGCGTTGTCCGGTCCGACGACCCGTGACAAAAGGGCGGTCAACGAGGCGGCGAGCTGGTTCTCGTAGGCCGTGGTCTCGGCGCTGCCGGTGCTCGCCGACGCATCGACGCCCGGAGCAGAAAGCACGTTGCCGTTGTTGTCGACGACGGTGACGTTGTTCGCGTCGAGGCTCGGCACCGAGGACGCCACCAGGTGGACGATGCCCTGGACCTGGTCGCTGGAGCGCTCGGTCCCGTCGGTCAGGTCGACGAGGACCGAGGCGGTCGGGGTCTGGGTGTTGGCGATCGCGAAGCTGCTCGTGTCGGGCATCACCAAGGACACCTGTGCGTTCTCGATGCCTTGGATCGACTCGATGGTCGAGGCGAGCTGTCCCTCGAGCGCCTCTTGGTAGTCGACGTTCTGCACGAACTGAGACGACGTGATCCCCGTCGAGGCCAGGGTCTGGAACGTGATCGTCCCCCCCGAGGGAAGCCCCGCCTCGGCGAGGCTGATGCGTTCCTGATTGACGTCGGTCTCGGGCACGAGCACCGTCGCGCCGCCGTCTTGCAGCTCGTAGGGAACGTGGTCCGAGGTGAGCTTCTGGGTGACCTGGCCGGCTTGGGAGGACTGGAGATTCGAGTACAGGACCGTGTAGCTGGGTCCTGAGGCGTGGGTGACAAACAGGGCGCCGCCGATGACAAGGCCGGGTGCGGCCAGGGCGGAGACTGTCTTCTGGCCCGGCGTAAAACCGGCGAGATACTGCCGTGTCCTCGAGACGGCTCCATTCAGCTTGGCCGAGTCGAATGCGACGACGGCCATGTCAGCCCGCCTGCATCGACATGATCGAGTTAAGCGCCGTCACGCCCTCGTTCCGAACGGTCGTCGCGAGCTGCACGGCCAGCTGTGCTTCGGTGGCCGCGACGGTCACGTCGGCGACGTTCGCCTGGCCCGTCGCTCCCTCGATGGCAAGGGTCTCCGCGTTCGACGTGGTCGCGTTGAGCTGATCGAGGGCGGTCCCGAGCAAGTTGGCGAAGCCGTCGGTCCCCGAGGCGGCCGTGGCCGCCGGGGTCGCCGAGGTGGGCGAGGCGCCGGCTATGGCTGTGACGGGGGTAATAGCGGGGATCATGGGACTCAAGGCTTGATCTGGAGGATGGCGTTGTAGGCGTCGGTGCTGTTCTGGAGAACCTTGGAGTCGACCTCGTAGCTGACCTGTGCCTCGACCAGTGAGGTCATCTCGTGCCCGACGTTCACGTCGGGATAGGTCACATAGCCCTGTTTGTTGGCGATGGGGTTGCCGGGGTCGTAGGTGAGGATGCCCTGCGAGGAGCCGAGGGCGATGCCCTTCACCTCGACGCCGTCGCCCGCCGAGCTGGACCCGGGGCCGGTCGCCCTAGGCGCCTCCGCGGCAACAATCTCCTTGTCGCGATAGACGGGCTGCCCGGGGGTCACCGCGTCCTCGGCGTTGGCGACATTGCCGCCGATGGCGTCGATCCACGTCTGGTCGACTTCGAGCCCGGTGCCGGCGATGCCGATCGCGGGAAACATCGACATGACGGGATCCTCCTCCCTATCCGGAGACGGCCGTCGAGAGGATCGCGAACTCGGAGTTGAGCGAGTTTGCGACGGACTGGTTCTCGAGGTTCGTCTGAGACTCGAGCGCGAGCTCGGCCCGGAGGCTCACGTTGTTGCCATCGGTGCCTGAGGGGAGGCCCTCGGGCTGACCGTGGCGACGGCCGTGCCTCCGTTGCCAACGGCGTCGGCCAGCGAGGTCTCGAAGGTCACGACCTGGGCCTGGTAGCCCGGCGTGTTCTCGTTGGCAATGTTGTTGGCGATGACCTGCTGGCGCTGCTGGATCGCATCCAGAGCGAAATTCAGCACGTTGATCGCCTCGACCGCGTCAGCCACGGCTCACCTTGCTCTCGAACTCGAAAGCCGTCCTTGGCCCACGGTCCTACGGTCCGGGCGATCCCTGCCCCACCGCAGCTACTTACGACGCGATCGTTGCGGATCTTTCCAACCGGGGCTGCCCACTACGCTTAGGGCTGATCGACCGGGCCGACGCTGAGGAGGACCATGACCGACCCTGGCAGCTCGCACGGGCACGGTCCGGTCCTTCGATGGCATCTCGTTGATGCTCTTCGCTAACAAGGAGACACGATGGCACTCGTCCTGACTCGTGGCGTCGGGGAACGGATTCTCATCGGCGACGACATCGTGATCGAGGTCCGGGCCATCGTGGACGGACGTCACGTGCGCATCGCCATCGAAGCGCCGCGCCAGGTGCCGATCCACCGCTCCGAGGTCTACGACGCCGTCTCGGCCGCCAACGCCGCCTCCACCCGATCCGAGGAGACGGTGCTCGAACAAGGACGTCTAAGCTTCGGCGCGTGAACCGGGCCGGGCCGGGCCACCGTGCGAACCCAGACCGGCGGGCGATGACGCTAGGGCGCTGGCTGCCCCCACCGGAGACTCGCTGAACCATCCTGCAGGCTCGGGTCCCGCTCGTTCGCCCGCGCCGGAGCCTCATTGAACCGTCACTGCAGGCTCGGTTCCTGCCCCGTTCTCTCGAGACACCCCTTCGACGAACGGGAGCCGGATCTCACCTGTCGGGCTCCGCGAAAGCCGCATATCATTCGACCCAAGAAAGAGTCGCACCTGCCAGCGTCAGCATGTATCGATGCGCCGGATAACGCTAAATTAGCCGTCCCGGTGTAACGCCGATCGAGCGATGTATGCCGCAACGGAACGGTGCGAGGACGGCCAGGAGGGGTTGCCAGAACGTGAAGGGAGGTCAGTAGCGAGGAAATGGCCACGGACAGACTCGAAACTTCGAACACCAGCTTGGCCAATCTGCTCCGTGAAATCCCCGACGTGGTGATCGTCCTTGACCCTGAGGGCCGAGTGCAGTGGGGCAACCATGCGGCCGAGCGCTTGTTCGGCCGGTTGCTCGATGACTCGATCGGCCTGCCAGGACTGAAGCTGGTGCACCCTGATGACCTGGAGCTTGTCCTGCGCTCGCTTGCGAGCGTGCGACGCAAGGAAGTAGGCACGCTCATCGAGGTTCGAGCCAAAGCCGCCACGGGATGGCGACTTCTGGAGGTGCTCGGTACCGCGGTCACCTGGAGCGGCGGTCCTGCGGTGCTGTTCAGCATGCGGGACCTGACAGAACGACGACGGTTCGAAGTGGCTCGCAGTGAAGAGGCACGATTCCGGTCGCTCGTGCAGAACGCGGCCGCGGTGACCATCCTGGTATCACCCACAGGACTCGTGGAGAGCGTCTCGGGAGCGCTCAGCCGGCTGTTGGGGCAGGATCCAGAGGTCGTGGAGCAGCGGCCTCTTGCGGCGCTCGTGAGCAAGGCGGACCGTCCCGCCCTAAGGAGTGCGTTCGGACGTGCCTCGCACGGGGCTTCCGCCTTGAACCCGGTGACGGTCGTCGTGCGCATGCTCCGCCACGCCAGCAGCGAGTCGGTGCCCTTCGAGCTCTCGCTGGTCAATCTAGTCGACGACCCCGTCGTCAGAGGCTTCATCGTCTCCGCGCACGACATCACGGCGCGGGTCGCGGCCGAGCTCGAAGTGCGCAAGACCTTGTCGTTGCTCGCCGCGACGCTGGAGTCCACGGCCGATGGGATTCTCGTCGTCGACACCACCGGCCGGATCACCAGCTTCAACAGTCGCTTCGTCGAGTTGTGGCACCTGCCCGACCGGATCGTGGCCACGCGAGACGACGCGGCAACGATCGCGTTCGGCATGGAGCAGTTGGCAGACCCAGATGCGTTTCAGGCGAGGGTGGAAGAGCTCTACGACGATCCTGAAGCGGAAAGCAACGAGATTCTCGAGTTCAAAGACGGTCGAGTGTTCGAGCGTTACTCGAGGCCACAACGCGTAGACGGTGCGATCGTCGGGCGCGTTTGGAGCTTCCGTGACGTCACCGCCAGCAAGCGCACCGAAAGGGAGCTCCGCGAGAGCGAGCAGAGGTTCCGGCAGATCTTCGACCAGGGTCCACTCGGGATTGCCCTCGTCGACCTCGAGGGGCGCATCACGAACGCGAATCGCGCCTTGTGCCGTTTCGTGGGACGTCGGAGGAGCGAGCTCGTCGGTTCCGGCTTCGAGTCCTTCACCTACCCCGGCGACGTGGACAAAGACCTGGAGTTCGCCCGGCAGATGTCCGCGGGGACGATTCCGGACTATCAGACGGAGACTCGCTTTGTCACAAGCCGTGGTGACGTGGTCTTCGGGATCGTGACTGCCTCGATGATCCGTGGCGAGCTCGGCCTGCCGACCTACGGCCTGCGCATCGTCGAGGACATCACCAAGCGCAAGCGACTCGAGCACGAGCTCGTCTCGCACGCGACAACCGCGCGCAAGCTCCTCGCGAGCTTGACACCGAGAGAAACAGAGGTCCTCGAGCTCCTGGCCGACGGGGTCACGGCCTCGCGCATCGCCGAACAACTCTCGCTGTCGGTCCGGACCGTCGAGACTCACCTCGCGAACGCGTACCGAAAGCTCGGAGTTCGCAGCAGGGACGACGCAACAGCCGAATTCGCGCGCTTGACGAGTGCTGTCACCGGCCTTCAGCAGGTTTAGAAGAGGGCTTTTGAGGCTGTTGCGACCGCCAGGCCCTCCCACAGGCTGGAAGAGCTTGCTAAGAGAGATGTACTTAGAAAAAATCAGTACAGATGGATACGTAGAAAAAATCGGTACTTACTGAAGAAAATCCCGTACATCTGTGATTAAAGACACAAGGACTCCTGCCGAAACTTCATAGGCGCCGCTTCGCGAGAGGTGGGCCACGAATACGGACGCCATACAGGAGGCATTATGTCATTGCGGGATTCGAAGAACGCGCTCCGGGCACGCCGCCCCAAGGGGCGGCTGCACAGAAGCCACGGCGCTGCATCGCGGAGGCTGAAGGTAGTCACGGCGGTAGCCGGCGCCTTGCTCGCTGGAGGCACCGCCTTCGCCGCGACGAACTGGATCGTCGGGCTCAGCGCCGGCTCCAGCGGCGAGGCCCAGTCGGCGACGGTGTCGAACCTCACCATCGCAGCGACCGCCACTCCTGCCGCCAGCAACGTGCTGTACCCCGGCGGCAACGGCGACGTCGTCCTCACCATCTCCAATCCGAACCCCTACCCGGTAGCGATCACGGCCGTCAACCTGCCGACCAACACGACTTATGCCACGGGCTACACGACAAGTTCCCTGACTACGACCCAGACGGGCTGCATCGCCTCGAGCCCTAGCGACGTCATCTGGAACTACTCGACAACCACGAGCGGAAGCTCGCACACCCTTACGACCGCGCTCACAGTGGCCGCTTCCGGCCAGCCCAACGACCCGCTGACGGTCACGCTGACCAACGACGCCAGCATGACCTCCGCCGCACCGGCGGCCTGTGAGAACACCTACTTCTCCATGCCGTCGCTGACCGGTGTCACCGCCACCGGCGGCGCGGCGACTGTCACCACGAGTCCGGCCACCGACAGCTGGACCAGCTGATCGGCTAGCAGGCAGCGGCGCGAACGAGGACCACGAACGTTGGCCCCACGGCCACTCGCGCCGCTGTCTGCAACCGTCTTCGTGATGGCGACGGTGCTCTCGGCCGTCCCTGCCTCGGCCTCGAGCTGGACGGTGGCCGCCAAGACAGCTAGCACCGGAGAGGCCCGAGCGCAGGCGGGGCCGACCGGGGTCTCGGACACTTGCGTGTCGTCAAGCGAACGGGAGGTGACCGTCACTTGGAACGCGGTCACGGACGCTTCGAACTACTCGGTCTTCAAGTCGACGACGTTGACGGGCAGCTACTTGTCCGCCGCCGCGAAGGTGACGGGCACGTCGTGGACGAGCGGGACGCTGGCGGCGGGCACCGTCTATTTCAAGGTGGAGGCTTTGGTGGGCACCAACTGGGTGAGCGCGGAATCCACCGCCACCGGCGAGACCACGCTCAGTACCAGCAACCCAGAGTGCACCCAGCCCTGAGCCCCGAGCTCCGAACCCCCGACCTCCAGCCCGAGCCCAAGCCCGCAGCCCCTTGCCCCTAACCCCTAGCCCGATCAGGGAGGTGACGATTGTGGAAGGCCCCCCACTCGGGCGCGCGGTTCGCCCGAGTGACGAGCTGGCCGTCGCCCGAACCGAGCGGGACCTTTGCCGAGCGCGACTTCGTCAGGCAGAAGCTGAGCGCGACCACTTGCGCGCCGATCTCGTCGAGGCCCTCGCGCAGCTCGAGTACTGGCGCACTCTCGCCGAGTACCGACAAAAACGGCTGGTGGAACGCCGGGACAACCCGGAGGGCAAAGCCGAGACGCGAACGGACAACGCCCGGCTCCGCAGCTAGGAGTGCCGGCCCCCGACTCAAGACGAATCGGCAGCCCGCCGCGCGGGGCTCAGGCCTCGACGAGACCCGGGCTCAGGCCTCGACAAGAAACAAGAGTGTTTCCGGACGGACCCCGTCGTGCTTCATAGCTTCGGCCGCCGTCTCGGACTTCATCATCTCCTGGAAGGCGTCAATGTCCGGGACCTCCACGATCAGACCGACCCGGTTCGTCTTTGCGGGGTCGACGAAGGTGCGAACTGTGACGCCAAGGGGCCCGAAGACTTCCTCCCGTCGCGGTGAGGCAAGCCAATGATCGACGTCGTCGACCTCGTGGAAAGCCACGATTGTCGCCATCTTTGCCTCGGCTTTCTGCCGCCGCTCCGCCAGGAGCTGGGCCGTGTCTCGCAGGAGATGCTGACCCTAGGTGCCCGGACGGACTGAGTCAACGGTTCCAGGTGAAGATTCGGTGTCACCCGAGAACCGGGCGGGAGAAGTTGGCACAGAGATGACGCATGCCATGTTCGGTCCGCTTGGCTGGCGTGGCGGGCTGGCGTGGCGGGCTGGCGTGGCGGGCTGGCGTGGCGGGCTGGCGTGGCGGGCTGACGTGGCGCCAAGGGTAGATCGACCTCGTCACCGGCGAGCTCGAGGGCTCGGGTCCGGCGACGCCAGTACGGCGGCGCCGCGGATTCGCGCTGGGGCGGCTTCGGTGGGACCGAAACTGCGGCCCACTAGAGTGTGGCGATTGCCAACAGCGGAACGATCTTTCGATTGCGTGACACGATGGGCAGCACGGGCACAGGCGTGAACATGTCGCAACTCGAGGACCATTCCCGGAGCTCCGACCCGCCTAGCCGGGCCGGAAGTGCACGGTCCTGGCACCTTGGCTGGCGATGGGCTGCCCTCGGGCTCGTGGGGTCACTACTGATGACTATCGCCGGACCGAGCCTGGCCGACAAGGGAACGGCCACCTGGTGGTTCCTCGTCAGGATCCCGCCAGGGCGAGCGGGCAGCATGATCGGCTTCTATCTCGGCTTCGCCGCCTTGTCGGCCGCTTGGTTCGGCATCGGACGTCGGCTCGAGCGCGAACCCGGCGCTCGACCGGTCGAGCTGTGGGTCGTCGGAGCGCTCTGGTGCCTGCCCCTCGCCTTCGGGTCCGCGCTCTTCAGCAACGACATGTACAGCTACCTGGCGCAGGGCACGATTCTGCATCTCGGCCTCGACCCATATCGCGACGCACCCCTCGTGCTCGGTCATCTCGGGCGGACGCACCTGCTCGACGCCGTCTCGCCGTTCTGGAGGGCCACGACGGCACCGTACGGACCGCTCTTCCTCGGCTTGGTGAGTGTGATCGTCGGCGCCACCGGGTCCCATCTCGTCGCCGGGATCCTGCTCGTCCGACTCCTGGAGATCGCCGGGGTCGCGCTGCTCGCAGCGTTCGTGCCTCGTCTGGCAGGCACGTTCGGCACCGACCCCTGCCGCGCGACCTGGCTTGTCGTGGTCAGCCCGCTCGCGCTCTTGGAGCTAGTCGCAGCCGGCCACAACGACGCTCTCATGGCCGGGCTCACGGTCGCCGGAGTCACGCTCGCACGCGAGCGCCGACCCTTGCTCGGCATTGCGCTCTGCGCCCTAGCGGCGACGATCAAGGTCCCGGCAGTCGTTGCCGTACTGTTCATCCTGGCCTCGTGGGCACGCAGCTTGCCGACACGGCCGGCAAAGATCCGCTTTTCGATCGAGGCGGTCGCGATCGCCGCCGCAGTGGCGGGCGCCGTGAGCGTAGCCACGGGTCTCGGGCTCGGATGGATCTCGACGACGCTGCTGTCGACGCCGGGCAAGGTGCGCCTCGCCATCACGCCGGTGACAGCCCTCGGATGGACGGTGGCCCGGACCTTCCACGCGATGGGTGTCAGGGTCAGCGCCACCGGGCTCGAGTCAGGGTTCGGCGACGTCGCGCTGGCGGCGACCGCGGTGCTCGGTGTCGTGCTCTTGTGGCGCGCCCGCCTCGACAACTTCGTGCTCTACCTCGGGATCGTGCTCCTCGCGGCAGCCTTTGGCGGTCCCGCCGCCTGGCCGTGGTACTTCTGCTGGGGGCTCGTCCTGTTGGCCACCTGGCCCGCTGTCCAGCAAAGCCGCCTGCTGCCGATCGCCGTCGCCGCGTCCGTGCTGCTCGTTAAGCCCGACGGCATACTCGCCTTGCCGCTCCCGACCGCCCCCGCTTGTCTCGCCTTCTACATCGCACTCGGCGGGATCATCGCGTACCGTTGGCGCCGCCGCACCACGCGGTCGGCCACGACCGGTGGGGTGGGACACGCCGACGGTCCTGCGACGGCACTTGGCAGCTCTTGATCCCTCGCGGTGCACTAGACCAAGCTCCGATGACCTCGACCGGCGCCCCTGATGCGGCCGCCCCGCTCGTCGAGCCGCACACGGCCAGTGGCACGCCGACGGGTGACCAACATCGCCGCATCTCGTCGCCGGCCAGGCGCGTAGCCCTCAACATGGCGGCGGTCATCGTTCCGAGCGCCCTGGGGGCAGCGCTCACGTTCTACGACATCGGAGCCCGGAGCATCTGGCTCGACGAGGGTGCAAGCATCGCGATCGCCTCCCAGCACGGCGCGGCCCTGGGCGCCGCGATGGCCCACGACGGCGGCAACATGCTCGTGTACTACGCCCTCCTCCACGTCCTGATCGGCGCGTTCGGCAACGGGCCACTGGTCATTCGTGCCCCCTCGGCGATCGCCACGGCATGCACGGTGGCGCTCGTCTCGATCCTCGCAAGACGGCTCTTCGACCGCCGCGTTGCGCTGGCGTCCGGCGTGCTCACCGCCGTGAGCCTGCCACTGGTCTTCTGGGGCCAGGACGCCCGCGCCTACGCCATGATGACCGCCCTCGTCGCGGCTTCCTTCCTGGCATTCGTCGCCCTCGTCGACCGGGACCCGCCAGCGCGCCCGAGCAGGTGGGCGTGGATCGCCTACGTCGTCGTCACGACGCTCGCGATGTACATGAGCTTCGTCGCCGTTCTCGTCCTGCCCGCGCAACTGTTGTCGCTCGTGTGCCACCGCAGGCGCCTCCGCCCCGTCCTCTCGGCACTCGCCGTCTCGGCCCTGTGCTGCGTTCCCCTCGCCGTGCTGGCGCACGAGCGGGGGGCCGGACAGCTGTTCTGGGTCCCGAAGCCGAGTCTGTCCGCAGTGAACGTCACCGTCGAGGAGCTCACGTCCTCCGCCTTGCAGCCGCAGTTCGCCCTGACGGCGACGAGCCACCTCGTTTTCTGGCTGACCCTGGCGCTGCTCATGGGAGCGGCGGTGATGGGAGTGCGGGCGATGGCGCTCTGCTACGACGAGCGCGCGGCGTTCTCGCAGCTGCTCCTGGTTTCCTGGCTCGTCGTCCCCGTCCTCCTGGCACTGGCCGAATCGGCCGTGGGCCAGTCGATCTTCGTGCCCCGCAACCTGCTCATCTCGCTGCCTCCCGTCGGCATCCTGCTCGCGTCTCTCGCTCTCGGCGCTCCGAGCGGCGACAGTGAACCGCGTCGGAACACGGTGCGCTGGTCGCGCCCTGGCTGGCTCGCGGTGGGCGCCCTCGTCGCCCTGCGGGCGGTGCAGCTCGCGCCCAGCTACGGCGTCTCGCCCGAGAACTGGAAGTCTGCTGCCTCCTACGTGCTGGCGCGGGCCGAGCCGCGCGACTGCATCGCGTTCTACCCCTCCGACGGCCGCATGGCCTTTGAGTACTACGTCGGCTCGCACGCCCATGGCACCACGACGGCGCCCCGGCCGGTGTTGCCCACCGCGCCCTGGGGCGAGGTCAAGCCTTACGTCGAGGACTACGCGACACTGACCCGCGCGCAGACGTCGCAGCTGGTGCCGGAGTGCCGGCGGGTTTGGTTCGTCACGAGCCACGAGGGCGTGCCGAACGGGCCAGCGGGATCAGCGGCGCACTACTCGCGCTACCGGCTGCTGCGGTCGGCGCTCGAGGCAAGGTTTGCTCACGACGAGACGACGGCGTTCGGCTACGCCGATCCCGTCGATGTCGAGCTGCTCTCGCCCTGAGCGAGGCCCGTGCCGATCAGGGGCGCAGCGCGATGCCGATGTAGGTGATGGCGCTCAGCACCACGAGCAGCGTGGCGCTCACGGCGATGAGCCACTTGAAACCGCGGTCCTTGAGGTAGCACCCGATGACGAGGAGGGCGGGAAACGCCGTGATGAGCAGGCGGGGGTTGGGAGGCGTGTACTCCGAGGTGACCGCCAAGAAACCGATGCCGAGCGCCCAGGCGATCGCACTCGCCGGCGGCCGGTGAGGAGCTCTCAAGAGCAGCACGACCCCGATCACGAGCAGGACGGCACCGAGCAGGCCGGCGACCAGGTTGAGGTCGATCGCGTGGTAGTCGAAATGCGAGAAGGAGATCTCGCTCGCAAGTGTCTTCGCCTGATGGTAGAGGGCCAACGGGTCGCTCCGCTCGCCCCAGGCGTAGCTCTGGGCTCTGAAACAGGCCAGGGGAGTGCCGTCCCAAGCCCAGAGGAACGCACCGAAGGCACAGAGCCCGAATGGCGAGAGCAGCGGCGCGAGGAGACTGCGCTGGGCTTCGCGGTCGCGCCACCCGCGCCGTCGAAGCTCGAGCAGCGACGCCACGGCACAGGCCACCACGATGGCGACCGCGTCCGGTCCCACCGCCGTGGCGAGACCGGCGAGGATGCCGGCGAGCAGCCACCGACGACGCTCGAGGGCAATGAGGCACCCGGCGGCCAGCGGGATGAGGAGCCCCTCGGAATAGACCATCGAGAAGACGACCGAGCCGGGGAAGGCGCAGAAGAACAGGACCGCCCGCCGTCCGTTGCGCTCCCCCCACCAGGTCGTGCACAGGCGCTGCACGAGCACAGTGGCAACGAAGCCGCCGATGCCGGAGATGAGGAGCCCGGCGAGGGTGTACGAGCAGAACAGCACATGGGCGACGAGCCACATCACCATCGAGTAGAGGGGGAAGAAACCGAGCGTCGAGTAAACGTGCGGGACGTGGGTCGGATAGCCGCTCGTCGCGAGTTTCAGGTACCAGAATCCGTCCCAGTTGGTCAGCTCCGAGACGAAGGAACGATGCTTGAGCGCGCTGTCGGCGACGGCGAGGATGAGCAGGAGCGCTCGTGACCCGGCGTATACGGCGAGCGTCCAGCGCAGCTGTTGCCAGCTCGCCGTGGCGCGCGCAACCATGCCGCTCCAGCTCGGTCTACGCGGCGCGGAGAGGATGTCCGGGGTCTCGACAACTTGGTCGAGGTCCGAGGCGACCATGACCAGAGGCGACTCGCGACACTCCGGAGCCGGCTTCATGACCCTGGAGTCTACGGTCTGTTCCATTTCGCCAGAGACAGCGGTCGCTTTGTGATCGAGCACCTCGCCTGACCGGGCACTAGGCCGCGCACCGGGCACTAGGCCGCGCACCGGGCACGAGGCCGCTCACCGGGCACGGGAACAAAGTAGGCCGGTCTCGGTCCGGGCACTCGCCGGTCCGTCTATTCCGGGGAACGCCCGGTCCCGATCGGCGCCGTCTCCCCAGGACCCAGGCTCGGCGCCGTCGTCACCTGCTGGGCGATCGGTCGCGCTCGCCCCACTTGGCCACCGAGCACGCCCCAGAGCGACACGACGAGCGCGGTGGCGATGGCGGCGAGACGAAAGGCCCGCTCTTGATAGAACGCGCGTTCCATGAACCAGCCGTACGCGTGCGAGTGCGACTTCGACAGGTACAAGACGATGAACGAGCTCGAGAAGTCGGCGAGACCCGCCGCGCTGATCAGCGCGACCATCAGCGACGACCAGCCCGCGACGATCGCATAGATGAGGACCCAGAGCATGTACTGAGGGGAGAAGACCTTGTTGAAAAGCATCCACCACGCGAAGGCCGCGCCCGCGGCGAACTCGGCCCCGCCGTTTCGCACGACGTAGCGGGCGAGGGCGAGCATTCCGGCGAGCACGATGCCGGCGATCAACGCGTCCGCTGCCCCGCTCGTCCAGTGCGAGACGACGTGGAACTCGAACAACAGCCCGTCACCGCCGCGGCGCGTCGCATTGAGGCTGAAGAAGTCGTCCCAGCCCTTCAGATTCGCGACCGCGAAGGGCAGGTTGATGACGACAGTGGCGACCGCGGCGGCGGACAGCAACTTGACCACGGCGGCGGTGCCCAGTTCCTCGCGTCTTCGCCATGAGTCGATTGCGCAGTAGATGAGCAGCACGACGGGAAACAACTTCGCCCAGACCCCCATCGCGAACAGGATCCCCGACCAGAGGTGGCGATTGCTGCGCCAAGCCGTCCAGGCCGCAACCATGAGGAAGATGCCCAGCAGATCCCAATTGAGCAGGGAATAGAAGAGCAAGAGCGGATTGAGAGCGAAGGCCCACGCGGCCCAAGGCGTGACGCGGTGGAGGAGCCACACAGTGCCGAGACCGCAGCACAACAAGCCTGTGGAGCTGGCCAGAAAGTAGCCCTGCACGCCGGGAAACCAGGCGGCGCTCCACATGAACAGGCCCGTCAGAACGGGGTACTCGATGCGCGTGTGGATGTACGGGGCGGCGTGGTTCGCGAGGTGATGAACGCGGTACAGCAACAGCAGGTCTGAATATGCGAAACGACTGATGGACCACAGCCCGTAGCGCTTGAGGAGCACGCCACCGGAGACGGCGACGCCGCGCGGGTAGCTGCGCAGGTATGCCCAGACCATCCACACACCGACAGCGGCTCCCGGGCCGACCCAAGAGTGGCACAGCCGCTGGAATGAGCCGCGCAGGCGACCGCTCATTCGCGCGCGAGAGAAAGCGCCCGCGACACGGGCGATGCGATCATGCTACGAAGTTAGCCGGACTTCGTCGTTTGCAAACGGCAATGGCCAGCACTTCGGAGCTCCTTGCGACCGCGCCCGCCCTGCGGCGTACCATGGCGACATCCGACAACGAGGCTCGTTGACCCCGCGCCTGACGCGCACGTTGCCGACCTGGACCCTGGTCCTCGCCGCTCTCCTCGCCTGGGGGATCGCCGGGTTCCTGACCCTGCACTGGGGCGGCACCGCGGACCTCGACCTGCGCGTCTATCGCGACGCGGAGCAGCACCTGGCCGGCGGGAACACCTACGCGATGCACTTCACGGCGACGCATCTCCGCTTCACCTACCCGCCGTTCGCGCTCCTGCTACTGAGCCCCCTCGCCGTGGTGCCGGTCGTCCCCCTCGAGGTGGCGTGGTGGTTTCTCAGTGAGGCGTCCCTCGTCACACTGGGCTATCTCGCCTTGACGGCAGCGACGCGTTTTCGCGGCCGGCGAGCTCTCGCCGTCGCGGCACTGATCGGCGCGGTCGCGCAGTGCGCGCTCGAACCGCTGCGGAGCAACGCGGGCTTCGGTCAGATCAACGTCCTCTTGATGCTGCTCGTTGTGACCGACCTGACGCGGCTGCGGTCGCCGTGGCGCGGCCTTCTCGTCGGACTGGCGGCAGCGGTCAAGCTGACGCCGCTCTTGTACCTCGCCTACTTCCTCGTGGCGCGCGACCTGCGCTCGGCGATGCGGGGCGCCGGGGCGTTCCTCGGCTCGGTAGCGCTCGCCTGGATCGTGCTTCCCTCGGACTCTCTGCGGTACTGGTTGCACCAGGTGGCTCGGCCACAGCACACGGGCAATGTCAATTACGTCAGCAACCAGTCCTGGTTGGGACTGGTCCATCGCGTGCCGTTCAACGCCGACCGCCTGGGGATGGCGCTTTGGTGCCTGCTCGAAGCGGCGACCCTCATCGCCGGGATCGTCGCGGCCAGCCGGCTCGTCCGGCTCGATCGCAGTATCGACGCGCTCTTGGCCCTCGCGTTGACGGAGCTGCTCATAAGCCCGATCTCGTGGTCGCATCACTGGTCATGGCTGGTTCTCGTCCCGATCGTCATGATCGGGCGCTACGAGAAAGGCCGGCGCGTCTCGGTGGCGATGCTCCTCGTGCTGGCAGTGGCGGTCGCCAAGCCCTACTGGTGGAACCTGTCGGGTTGGTCCGGGGCGCTGGCCGACGACTCGCTCCTCCTGGCCGGGGCGATCCTGCTCGCCTCCCTGACGCGTACTGCCGTTCTGCTCACGCCCGCCACCTGAGGGCTCCTCGGGGCCTCGGGCTCGGTCGTGAAGCCAGCAACCGGAACGGCGTGGAGCTGGATCGTGTGAAGGCGGACGGCTGTGCGATTCAATGGTGGCCGTGGCCCTGCAGTTGCGTTTGGAATTGGCGCTCCGTCACAGCGACACCTCGGTGACGGAGTTCCTCGAGCAACTCGTGGGAGAGCCGGTCGACGCGCACGAGCAACGCCACAAGATGACCCGGGCCGGCACACCGAACCTCCTCGGAGTCGAGGACGGACATCGGCTGCTCCAGCGATCGGCCGTGCTGCAAGGAGCTAGGTCGGGGCGGCCTTACATGTACGCCGAGAGCTTGCTCGTCCCGAGTCGTCTTCCCGTGGCCGTCTGCCGCCAGCTCGAGAGCAGCAGTGACCCGATCGGGCGGATCCTCGCCAAGGAGGGGATCGGCATCAGCCGGTTTCCGCTTCCCTGCGCCGATCGGCCTGGCGGAGGCGCTTCTCCGGTGCCGGACCATTATCTGTTGGCCAGGACGTATCGGATCGACGTCGAGGGGGTACCGACAATGCTTATCTCGGAATGGTTCCTTCCCGCGCTCGATTCCTTCCTGGGTCCTTCCTGATCACCGGCCCGATCGAGCGCGGGCCACCGCCAGAGGGCGTCGGCTGCCTGGCAACTCCGGCGGGATTGTTCGGCCGCGACTCATCCCCGGACCCTCTCTGGAGCTCATCTCCAAGGGCCAAGCCCTTGGAGATGAAGCGGCCGAAGACGGGACAGAGAACCAAGAGTCTCAAAGGGAGCCCAGAGGAGCCGTGAGTAACATGGAGCAACCGTGACCACCATCGTCGACGTTGCCCGTGCTGCCGGGGTTTCCACGGCCACGGTCTCCCGGGTGCTCAACAACCACCCGCAGGTCGACCCCCGCCTCGCC
>JBEKBT010000049.1:0-20319 GCA_050015255.1 Acidimicrobiales bacterium | reverse complement strand
CTTAAGGTCGACTGGGCGTGGACTCGTTCCCGCCCGGTCGATCCTTCTCTTTCGTAGCGAAGCTGTATGCCCAGGGCCTGGTAGAGGTCGGTGCGATCGGCACGATCAGCTTCGGCGAGCAGGCGCACGAGCCCGCTGGTCTCCGCCAGAGCTGCTCTCACCTTTGCCTCGCCGAGCGGCAGTGTCCGGCCCTGCGAGCGCTCCCACTCCTCGACCAGGCATTCGGCGCTGCGGAGCTCGGCTTGAATCTTTCGTGTCGCGCCGGCGGCGAGAATGGGGTCCATGCCGGCACGAATGGCAGCGAGCAACCTTTCGAGCTCCGTCTCGAGGTGGTGCCGTTGGTGACGCGCTCGCGTGACCTCCGCCGGTTCGATCTCGGCTTGTTCGTCTGCATCGACGATGGTTGCGACTGTCGAGTCGAGTCGATCAGGGTCGGTCAGTTCAGCAAGCCATGCGTCGACTGCGGCCAGGACGCGCTCTTCGCGAACGGCATAAGTCGGCGTATGTCCGGTACCGACGGGACGGCATAGTCGGCCCGGGTCGCGGTGCACCTGTAGTAGGGCTTACCCTTCATCGTTACTCCGAACATCGCCTTGCCGCAGTGTCCACACTGGATCGTCCCCGAGAAGACGTACTTCCCAGGCTCGGTGCGCGCACGGCGGACGTGGGTTCCCAGGTGAGTTGGTGATCCGACGGTTGACGCGCTCGAAAAGATCGGCCGGGACGATCGCCGGCCAGGAGGGCTCTTCGGACCAAGACCACGCGTCACGACGCTGCCAACGCTGGCGTGAGATGGTGCCGAGCGCCGGATCGTCGGCGTTCAGGAGCTCATCGAAGCGACGCTGGCGCCCGGCAACTTGATGACCGAGATAGCGCGGGTTGAGCAGGATGGCACGGACCACCGATCCGCCCCAGACCCCGGCCGAGCGAGGATGCCGGGTTGGCCCGACCTCTCCCGGGCTCGGGAGGCCCTCAGCTTCGAGACGGGCCGCGATCGAGCGATAGCCGACGCCGGCATCGAAGAGTTCGAAGATGCGCCGGACGACGGGCGCGGTCTCCGGATCGAGTTCAAGACTCCTCAATTGGGTGCCGGCAGCCGCCTTGCTGCGGTTCGGGTGCGGAAGACCCGTGTTGACGACCCGGTAGCCGTAGTTCGGCCGTCCACCGAGCCAGCGCCCGCCCGCTGCGAGCGCGAGCATCGCGGCCCTCGTCCGGTGCTGGATGCGGCGTCGCTCGGCCTTGGACAATCCGCCGAAGAGACTCATGACGAGGTCGTGCGCCTCGCTGTCGGGATCGAGCGGTCCACCGATCTCGGGTACCCAAAGCTCGATGCCGTAGTGGCTGAGCACAGGGAAGACGAGCTGGAACTGAGGACCGGAAAAGGCCCGCTGTGGTTCCCCGATGACGAGACGTCGCCATCCGCGAAGAGGGTCGGCTGCATCGGCGAGGAGGCGTGTGGCTTTCCCGAAGGAATATCCGGTGCGCTCCCGGTAGGCGCTCATCAAGGCTGACCAAGCCCTTCGGGCTTACTATCTGCAGCATCGTGCCGAGCTCTATCGCCGAGACGCTCGCGGTCCTGCTCCTCGTGGTGACGCTCGTGTGCGCCGTCGCTCGACCTAAGGGATGGCCGGAGGCCGCGTTCGCTGTCCCAGCCGCCGTCTTGCTCTTAGTGCTCGGAGTGCTGCCCCTGAGCCAGGCAGGCGCCGAGGTTAGGAGCCTCGCCCCGACCATTGGCTTTCTCGCTGCCGTCCTCGTCCTCGCCGATCTGTGTGATCGCTACGGCCTGTTCGAGGCCGCCGGGACCTGGATGGCGACCGGCTCTCGCGGCAGGCCGGTAACGCTCCTTGCCCTGGTGTTCGTGGTCGCAAGCGTGGTGACCGCCGTGCTCGGCCTCGACGCGACGGTCTTGCTGCTCACCCCGGTCGTGCTCACGACGGTGGCACGACTCCGGCTACGGGCCAAGCCGCACGCCTATGCGTGCACCCACCTCGCGAACTCGGCCTCGCTGCTCCTGCCCGTTTCGAACCTCACCAACCTCTTGGCGTTCCGCGCCAGCGGGCTGAGCTTCGCCCGCTTCGGGGCGACGATGGCGCTGCCGTGGTTGGCGGCGATCGCCGTCGAGTGGATCGTGCTGAGGCGCTTTTTCGCCACCGATCTCGTGGGGCGTGGTGAGACCGAGGTCGCGACGCCTCTTCGGATCCCAGTCTTCGCCTCCGCAGTGGTGGCGCTAACCCTCGTTGGGTTCTTCGTGGCCTCGCTCTTCCATGTCAACCCCGCGTTCGCAGCACTCGGTGGCGCCGTCATCCTCGCTGTGCCGGCCCTGGTGCGCCGACGCGCAAAGGTGCGCGACATCGGCCTTGCCCTCGATGTCCCGTTCCTCGCCTTCGTGCTGGCCCTCGGGCTTGTCGTGAAGGCAGTCTCACTCCACGGACTGAGCTCGCTGGTGGTCCACCTAGTGCCAAGTGGGACATCGCTCGGGTCTCTCCTCCTCGTCGCTGTGGTCGCTGCCGTGCTCGCCAACCTCATCAACAACCTCCCAGCCGTGCTGCTCCTTCTCCCGGCGGCAGCGGCCGCCGGGCCAGGGGTGGTGCTTGCGGTGCTCATCGGCGTCAACGCCGGCCCCAACCTCACCTACGTCGGCTCGCTTGCGACCCTGCTCTGGCGGCGTGTGCTGCGCAGGCGCGGAGAGGAACTGCCCGCTTCGGAGTTCCTCCGCCTGGGCGTCGTGACGGTGCCGCCCGTGCTGCTGGCGTCGACCATTGCCTTGTGGGTATCACTGAGATTGGTGGGATGATTGCTCCCGGTGAGGGCCGTCGTTTGGTTGGTCGAGGGGACATGGCAAGGGTGCCTCGACGCCGCCGCCCAGATCCTTCCCCCCGACGCGCGGGTCACTCTCCTTCACGTAACTCCCTCCGATGTCGGCGAGGTCACCGAAGCTGCAACCGCCGGACTGCTCGGTCGGGCTTTTCGCGCGCACAGGCCTATCCGCCGTTTCGAAGAGGTCGCGGACGAGGAGGCCGCGGAGATCCTAAAGGCCGCGGCAGCGCGGCTCGGACGAGAGGATACGGAGCTTGTTCATCGCCGGGGACGGGTTGAGCGCGAAGTTGTCGGCGCAGCCGCCGAGGGCGTCGATCTCTTGGTTGTGGCCCGCGACGGTGACCGTTCGCGTCTCGGTCCTCACAGCTTGGGCCACGCCACTCGCTTCATCGTCGACCACGCCCCTTGTCCCGTGCTGCTGGTGTGGCCGGACGAGCCACCAGGCATCGAATCGATACCGCCGCCGCATGGGCCCCATCGCGAGAGGCCGTAACTGGGCAATCTGTGCGGGTCGTGTTGCTGTGCGGTCATTGCCGTCGCGAGTACGGAATCGGCAAGGTGATGCGCGCGAAGGTACCTGCCACGTCCCGTCGGCTTCGGTAGCGGCTCGCCGAGAAGATGTCTCGCTCGCTACTGCCAGCGCGTAGCGGACCGCAAGGCCTCCAGTTTGACACCCGCCTGCTTGCCGACCCCGGGCAACAGGTGACCGTAGTCGTAGGTGAACGCGACGCAGGTGTGGCCGGCTCGTCGGGCGAGTCAGTCTGCGGAGACCGTTAGCGATGCTAAGAGCGCTTCGACGCGCGCTCTGATCTCGTCTCGGATCGGACGGACCGACTCGACCTCGCGCCCCGCAGGATCGTCGAGTTCCCAGTCTTCGTAGCGTTTGCCAGGATAAAGAGGGCAAGCGTCCCCACATCCCATGGTGATCACGACATCGACGGCACGAACGACCTCGCCGGTCCAGGGCTTGGGAAACTCGGTCCGGAGGTCGATGCCGACCTCGTCCATGACCTCAACCACAGCTGCGTTGATCTCCGAGGCAGGCTCTGAACCTCCGGAGTAGACGACAACACGGTCGCCGGCAAGATGACGCATCCACCCGGCTGCCATCTGGGAGCGCCCCGCGTTGTGGACGCACAGAAAGAGGACGGCAGGAACTGCAGACGGCAACGACCCTTCCAGCTTCCCGAGCGCCTGAAGCCGTTCGCGTGCGAACCGCTCGGTCAACAGCGGGAGAAACGCCGTGGTCTTGGCGGTCAGCAGAAGCTGGTCCATCGAGTCGACAACAAACGGCTCGATGGTCTCAGGTCCGAACACCCCTGCGAACTTTGGAGCGAGCCTTTCCGAAACCTCGTGGACGAGGTGCTGCTGGTCGTGCGGAAGCTCTGTTGGCTGACGAGCGGTCATTGCCGTTTTCCTTTTGCCTGTTGTGAATTGAAGGGGGCACCGAGGAGGTGCACTACCCGGCGATCGATCTCGCCGCGGATGGGGCGCACCGCATCAAGGCCGTCGGTGTGGTGCTCGAACAGGACCCGGCCGGTGAGGCTGCGACCGACGATGTGAACGCGAAACGAGCAAAGGAGCGTGCGTCACGCAGCTCCTCCCAGCCTTGGTTGAGCTTTTGCCGGGTAGTAGTGCCGTCGGGCCCACAAGGACACGTACACCAACGCAACGAGGACCGGAACCTCGATGAGAGGGCCGACGACACCTGCGAGAGCCTCGCCACTCGTGACGCCGAAGACACCGATAGCGACGGCGATCGCCAGCTCGAAGTTGTTGCCCGCGGCGGTGAACGCCAGGGTGGCGGTCCGCTCATAGGGGAGGCCGAGGGCCTTGCCGAGCGCGAACGACCCGAACCACATGACGGCGAAGTAGCCCAGCAGCGGCAGGGCGATGCGGGCCACGTCGGCGGGACGCGAGGTGATCGTGTGGCCCTGGAGGGCGAAGAGGATGACGATGGTGTAGAGCAGCCCGTAGAGGGCGAAGGGTCCGAGACGGGGCAGCAGCCTGGTCTCGTACCATTCCCGGCCCCGGGCTCGTTCGCCGAAGGTGCGGGTGAGGAACCCGGCCACGAGAGGAACGCCGAGGAAGATGGCCACGGTCTCGGCGATCTTGCCGACTGACAGGTGCAGGCCGACGGTGCTGAGACCGAGCCAGCCGGGCAGCACCTTCAGGTAGAAGTATCCGAGGAGCGCGAAGGCGACCACCTGGAAGAGCGAGTTGATGGCCACCAGCACCGCGGCGGCTTCCCGGTCGCCGCCCGACAGGTCGCTCCAGATGAGGACCATGGCGATGCAACGGGCCAGGCCGACGATGATCAGCCCGGTCCGGTAGGTGGGCAGGTCAGGCAGCAACAACCAGGCCAGCGTGAACATGACCGCCGGTCCGATCACCCAGTTGAGCACCAGGGATGTGACGAGCATCCGTTTGTCCCGGGTGACCGAGCCCAGCTTGTCGTAGCGGACCTTCGCCAGCACCGGGTACATCATCACGAGGAGACCGATGAAGATCGGCAGTGACGTACCCGAGGTCACCTGGATCGAGTTCAGATGCTTGTTCAGGCTGGGGATTGCCCGACCAAGCCCGATGCCGATCGCCATGGCGGCGATGATCCACGCCGGCAGGAAGCGGTCGAGGAACGAAAGGCGGGCGATGACCGGGACGTCAGACACCACCTGGCTCGGCGGGCGCTCGGATGCGAGGTCGCTCACTCGTGTTGTTGAGCCACATCGCGCCAAGGCATCTCACGGGGCCGAGCAGCGAGCTGGATTCTGGACAGAATGCACCTCCGATAACATTGACGAGAGTCGATGCATCCAGTATGATCGATGCATTGACAACTGTCAATAGGAGGCATCATGGCGAAGCTGATCTCGACGATCGAGCAAACGGGCCAGTGCTGCCCTTCGGTTCTGGCCTCGCCACTGGACGCTGCCCAGGCTGCCGACCTCGCCCGAGGCTTCACCGCGCTGGCGGATCCTGTTCGGCTCCGGGTCTTGAGCATCCTCGCGGCCTCACCGGACGGTGAGGTCTGCGTGTGTGAGTTCGTTGGGCCGCTGGGCAAGAGTCAGCCCACGATCTCCCACCACGTCAAGATCCTGAGCGAGGCCGGCCTCGTGAGCGGAGACAGGCGCGGCAAGTGGGTGTGGTACTCGCTCAACCGTGAGCGGCTCGGCGAGCTTCGCGCAGCCCTCCAGCCCAGCGGGTAGACGGCGCACAGCCTTCACCTCCACGACATCCAAAGGAGCAAGACATGACCACAGGCGATTCGGAACAGATCTACGCAGCAGTGCGCGACCGCTACGCCAGTGCGGCCCGAGCAGCGACCAGCAGCGCGTGCTGTGGACAGGAGCGCACCCCAACGGGAGCCGTCAGCGGCGCGCTCTACGAGAAAGACGAGACCGACGTCCTCCCGAGCGACGCCGTCGCAGCGTCGCTCGGGTGCGGAAACCCCACCATGCTTGCCGATCTGAAGCCGGGTGAGGTCGTCTTGGACCTTGGCTCAGGTGGAGGAATCGACGTGTTGTTGTCGGCGCGTCGGGTCGGTCCCAGCGGAATGGCATACGGACTGGACATGACTCCGGAGATGCTGGAGCTCGCCCGGAAGAATCAAGCGGAAGCCGGGTTGACCAATGTCGAGTTCCTCCAGGGCACGATCGAGGACATCCCTCTGCCCGATGACACTGTCAACGTCGTGATCTCCAACTGCGTCGTCAATCTGTCACCGGACAAGGACGCCGTCTTGCGCGAGGCGTTTCGGGTGCTCAAGCCCGGTGGGCGCCTGGCTATTGCCGACATCGTGCTCCGCCGAGCGCTGTCCGAGACGACGGGGACGCTGATCGGACTGTGGACCGGATGCGTGGCCGGTGCCCTAGTGGTCGAGGACTACGAGGCGAAGTTGAGGGCTGCCGGATTCGAGGATGTGTCCATCGAGCCCACTCGAGTCTTCGAGAACGACGACATCGTCGGCCTCGCGGCCGAGCTCTCGGTCGACGCCGAGCAACTCGATGGGATCGATCGCGACGAGATCTTGGCCGACCTGGGCGGCTCGATCATGAGTGCATTCGTTCGAGGCCGAAAGCCCGAATAGCGCGCCGGACACCCTACGTGCGATCAGTCGGACCGAGGAGCGTGTAATTCGGTTAGTCGTTCTGTTCCCATTGTGCGCGGCGTCGGGGGTCGGTTCGGGCAAAGGAGCCACGCCCAAGTCTCCGCGGCCGGGCCGCTGAACCAGTCGCCAGCGCCCTACTGCTGTGTTTCAACGGCGAGGCGGATCGTACGGATTGCCGCCGAGCATCGGCCCCGGATTTGGTCCCATGCAGTCGAGACATCGACGGGCGGGTAGCGGAGCCCCATCCGCTCGTAGAGACGCTGCAGTTCCTTGTCGACGCCAGTGTGCAAGGAGGACCGGATGCGTGCGGCAGCTTGGAGGATAGAAACGGCCTCAACAGGCGCGGGCCTGAGTTCCTCGTCCAGCGACGTTCGAAGCTTCCGTTTGAGCCGGGAGACTCTTCTCCTGTTCTGAGCTCGCTTCGCGCTCATCGTCGGGCTCGAGAGTGACCGCAATCTGGGAGAGCACGTCGTAGAGCGCATTGAGTCGTGCGTTGAACTCGTCAGCCGACGCGCAATCGATTGCGAGCGCCGCGCTCGACGGAATCCGTACGGTCCCAAAGAGGGGGCCCTCGCCGAAGCGTGTCTGCCACACGGCGTCGAGGTACCCGAGTTCGCTGATGAGCTCGAGCGGTGGAGTGATCGGGGACGTAGTGGTTGCCGGAGAAATGCGTGATCCCAGGTAGTCGAGGATACGTTCGAGGTAGTCGTACGGGTCGCTTACCCCAAGAAATCCTGTGAGGTCGCGATTGAGATCGGCAATCCACGCCGTCTGGTCCGTCGATCCGCTCTGGCGCACAGTGCTTCACGTTGGCGGCTCACGGTCGAGGATCGAGTGGACGAGAAAGAGGTTTATGCCGTATCTCTCGGCACCCTCCACGCTCGCAGCGATCGGCCTGAAGTCGAAGCTCGCCGTCGCGACCTGCTTCGCAGGGCGACACTTACGTGATAGTAGTTACGTGTTTGTACTTATGGAGAGGGGTACCAAGCGTGTCGCCACGTCGGGGCCAGAACTGTGCCGAATGGCTGGCCTGGCGCGAGACTCATTACCCGAAGAACACATCGCGAAACGGAGCGTCACCCTATGGTCGGAGGTGTCAAGTGCGTAAAGTCCGGCCTGGTTTTCGAGGCGCATTCTGCGGACTATCAGCCCCTAGAGAGTCTTGCCAAGCCAGTAAGCGATGGCTTTGAGATCTTGAAGGTCGGCCTCGGTCTCACTTTCGCTCTGAGCGGGGTTCTTTATGCACTCGACCAGATCACGGCAACGTTGCATTCGAGCTAGCGCGAGCACTCACTGATGGCAGAAATGGAAACGGAAATGCTCGCCCACCCCGGGTATTGGCAGTCGCACCATCAAGGTGTTCCCGATGACCAACGCGTGCTGCGCCACTTCAACTACAGCGACCGAATCCGCTACTACTGGGCATCCTCGGTGCCGCAAGAAGCGGTGCGAAGGCTCATCGACCGATTGACCGGAAGCGGTATCCCAGAGCCTTTGATCAGCCAGCTCCTTCCAAGGCTTTATCCACGCGTAGGCAGCGGAGCACTGGATCCGACAGCCAGGACCCTGGAGCTCGGAGCCGTTCGCGATGTACTTCGTGTCGACGCGAAGGCGTGCGGTGCAACGAGAGCCGCGGGGGCGGCGGTCCGTCTCGGGCCCGCGATAACCACCCCAACAAGCCGCCCAATGCCAGCTGCGAACGATCAAGCAAGAACCACTCAACAGCCATAGGAGATGCCATGAGCGAAGAACTGACTCGGAGACGTGTCATTGTCAGCAGTACCGACGTTGTCGAAGTGATCACCGAGGCCGTACCGCCACTCGAGCCCGGCGAGGCGCTGGTCGAGATGTCGGTCTCGGGCCTGTGCGGTTCGGACAAGGCCGGCGTCCACGGTGAGCACTTTTTTGTGAAACCCCCCTACTATCTCGGACATGAGGTGGTCGGTGTAGTGGTCGCCGTCGCCGACGGCGTGGACAACGTCGAGGTCGGAGACCGGGTCACGATCGAGCCGAGCCTGGTGTGCGGTCACTGCAAGCCATGTCTGCACAAGGCGGAGAACCTGTGTGAGAACCTGCAGTTCTTCGGTTGCGGGTATCGAGAAGGCGGGATGGCCGACGTCTTCTCGGCGCCGGCAGCACGCCTGTACAAGATCCCCAAAACCTTCAGCGACTACCAGGCGGCACTCATCGAGCCCTTGGCGACGCCAGTGCACGCTGTGCGGCTGGCCGGGGACCTCACTGGCAAGACGGTGGCCATTCTCGGCGCTGGCACCATCGGGCTACTGACTCTGATCGCCGTCCGCCGTGCCGGGGCGGCCAAGATTGTGAGCACCGACACCTTGGCAAGCAAGCGGGATCTGGCTCTGGCCATGGGCGCCGACGCCGTGGTCGACGCAGCAGTTGACGACCTGGCCGGAGTGGTCCGAAAAGAGCTCGGTGAAAGCGCCGACTTCGTCTTTGACTGCGTGGCCATCCAAGCAACCCTCGGAGAGGCGACCAAGATGGCCATCAAAGGGGGCACCGTGGTGGTGCTGGGAGGATCGCGCAAGCCGGCGACCCTTGACATGCCGGTGATCCAGGAGTTCCAAATTCGCATCCAAGGAGCGACCACCTACCGCTGGGAGGATTTCGACGATGCCGTCGACATCATCGCCAGTGATGACTTCGACGCCGGTCGGTTCATCACCGCCACCTTCCCCCTTCCCAGAGCGGCGGAGGCCTTCGCCGCCATCACTGCCGGTGGCGAGGTCAAGATCCTCGTTGTATCCGACAGAGGTGACCGCTGATACCGGCAAGTACTGTCGTGGTCACCTGACGCTCCTGCTCGTGAGGCGATGCGAACGTCCGTCCCGTCTGAGGCTGGTTCTTCTTGGTCCACCACCGGCCTCTGGCTCTTGTGACAAATTTTGGGCAGCGACTCCAAGTCGCGCGTTCGTGACGTAGTCGCCAAGCACGCGCTCGACTGTGGCGAGGGCCCGGCGAAGCTCGATAGGTGCAGGGGGTTGGTCGCCGTCGAGGAGTGGACGGAGCAGGCGAGCGTGCAGCTTGGTGCAAGAAGCGGCGACTCGGATCCCATCTGGAGTGACGGTATAGGAGTTGGTTCCCGTTCGATCAACCCGTGTAGACGTGAGCGTCGCAGGTCGTAGCTCATCTGAGAAGAGCTGTAGTCCCTGCCGAGGAGTCCGGCCACCTGCCTGCGAAGGCTCTTGTTGGTGAAGCCGGTGACGGCGTGGACGACACGGCAGGGTGCACCGGCCAGGGCCATGGCGCGTTGATCCCCGAAGCGCAGGGCTCCGGTTCGTTGGCTGTAGGGCACCAGAAGCTCGATCGCGCCGCTCGAAGCTGCATGGACAGACGTTTGGCGGGTGACCCGGGTCCGTCAATCTTAGAGCCGGGCGCAGGATGAAGCGGCGATCGCTACGTAGTCAGAGCGGGCCGACAAAATTCCCCCGCTTGCTAAGCCGACTCATCGCCCGCCAGCTGTCTCTCTTGGTACTCATCGACTCCGTCATCAGATTGCTTGGTCTGATGGCAAGACGACCAGATCACGGATTGTGACATGACGAGGTCGAGTTAGCATAAAAACTACTGCCTCTGCTACGTCCTCGGGCCGGATCCCAGTCGTTTTCCCGATTTGGTCGTCGATGGTCATCTTATCGACGACTGACCAAAGTTCCGTGTGCACGACGCCGGGTGCAATCGTTCCCAGGCGTACTCCCGTGCCAACAAGCTGGCGTCGCACGCCTTCCACGAAAGCGCGAAGCGCGTGCTTTGAGGCCGAATATACTGGCTCCCAGTAGATCGACTGATATCCCGAAACGGAGTTGGTAACTACAATGTCACCTACGCTGCGGGGCAACATCGCAGTGATAGCAGCGTGTACGGTGCGCATCACCCCTGTGACATTAGTCGAAATGAGCGTCTCTATGTCTGCAGGATTATTTAGCCAGAACTCATTAGCCATATAGACACCTGCATTTGCGACAACTATGTCGACGGGACCGAACTCCTTGGCGGCAGCTTCCATGACCGAGCTGATCGCGTCTGGATCGGTGACGTCGGCTGTTACCGCGCGCGACGGACCAGGCAGCTCCGCCATTACCGACCGCAAGCGACCAGCGGACCGAGCCGTGAGCATCACGAGCGCTCCCTGCCTGCACAGGTCGCGCGCGATAGCTAAACCAATGCCCGAACTGGCACCCGTAACGACAGCTACAGACCCCTCGAGCGGTTTGCTCACTGAAGCCCACTAGTTTGCTCACTGAAGCCCACTGGTTTGCTCACTGAAGCGCAAGTAAGCTGGGGGATCCGCACGGAACAGCGCGAGCTACCGAAGCCAAACGTACTTCGACATTTAGATAATATGGGGAACTCTGTCAAGCCTGCCACTCGTTGCCTCCATAGCTTGCCGATAGTTCGATTGTACTTACCTCGTGAACCGGCATCGACGGCAAGACGGTGAGGCGTGCCGGGTGCTGCTCGCCCAGGAAGACCAGATCACCAGGTGGGCGTTTGGCAGGTTGAGCCCCGAACAGCTTGGAGTAGAAGTCCACCGCAGCTTCAATGTCGGTCACGTTGAGGGCGAGCTGGACCCGGGACATGGCGACCTCCGCTTGCATTCGTAGTCATCGATGCGTTTATAGTGATCGATGCATCTACAGATGTCAATGGGAGAGGAGAGGGCATGGCCAAGCGAGGTGCGTTGCTCGAAACCGCTGCCGAGGTGTGCTGTCCGTCGGTCTTCGCGGCTCCACTCGATGACGCCAGTGCGCTCGAGCTGGCTAGCGGCTTCGCCGCACTGGCTGACCCCGCCCGACTTCGGGCCATCTCGATCCTCGCTGCTGCAGAAGGGGGCGAGGTCTGTGTGTGTGACCTTGTCGAACCGCTCGGCAAGGCTCAGCCGACGGTGAGTCATCACCTAAAAGTGCTCGGCGACGCCGGTCTCGTCGTAGGGGAGGTAGGCCATGCCACCGGACGCGAGTTCTACGCGCAACTGGCCGAGGAAGGGCTTCCCGAGGCAGCCGTGCTTGCGAGCCTCGGTTGTGGCAACCCGACCGCGGTCGCAGACCTTCATTCGGGCGGGACCGTCCTCGACCTCGGCTCCGGGGGCGGCATCGACGTGCTTTTGTCGGCCAAGCGCGTCGGACCGACCGGCAAGGTGTACGGACTCGACATCACGGAGGAGATGCTGGCTCTCGCGATCAAGAACCGTGACGAGGCCGCGGCTGTCAACGTCGAGTTCCTTAAGGGCTACATCGAGGACATCCCGCTTCCCGCCAACACCGTCGACGTCGTCATATCGAACTGTGTCATCAACCTGTCGACCGACAAGTCCCGGGTGTTCGCGGAGATGCACCGAGTGCTCCGTCCGGGTGGCCGCATAGGCATCAGCGACGTCGTCGCTGACAACGAGCTCACCGCGTCACAACGGGCCGAGCGCGGAACCTACGTCGGCTGTGTCTCAGGCTCGCTGTCATTCGAGGAGTACGAAGCGGGCCTCCGGGCTGTCGGGTTCGACGACTTCAGTATCACCTCGACGTCCGAGTATCTTCCCGGGATCCATTCCGCGATTATCAAGGCGACGAAACCGTCGTCGACATCGCAAGATCAGAACAGCTAGACGAGGACGCCGCTGAGGGCGAGCACAATGCCGACTCCTCCAGCGATCAGCAGTCCGCTCACGACCCCACGCCGGGCGACGAAGAGCCAGAGGAGCGCAGCGGCGAGGACCGGGACCTGCCACCACCGCTGGAGGGCAAGCCCGAGGGGGATCGCCGAGCCGGCGATGGCGCCGATGACCGCAGCGCTCGCCCCGGTGAGGAACGATCGGACGGTCACGTTCGCTCGAATCTGATCGAAACGTGGGCCACCCAAGAGGACAAAAGAGAACGAAGGTGCGAAGGCTATGAGAGCGGCGAAAAGTCCTCCTCCGATGCCGTGCGCCGCGTAGCCAACTACGGCGACGGTCTGGACGACAGGGCCAGGTGTGACCTGACCGAGCGCGACAGCGTTGAGGAACTGTGCCCCGGTCATCCAGTGATAAGTCGTGACCGCGTCATGCTGCATGAGCGGGACGATGACAAACCCGCCGCCGTAGGAGAGGGCTCCAACCTTGAATGCCACCCATGTAAGCGCTGCGATGCTGCCGAGGGGGGCGGCGTGACCCACCAGACGGGCGAAGACGAGCTCGGCCGCCGATGACGATGCCGCTCGCCGGACGATCATCTCCGCTACCCCGCAGGCGAGCAGCACGAGGACTAGGTAGGGGCCAATGGCCGCCGCAGCGACACTGCCGAGCAATGCATAGGCGACCCAACGGACCCGCTGCGCGCGTTCGCTCCCGATTCGCTTCCAGCTCGCGGGGATGAGTCCACCAGCGGCGTTGAGCGCCACTGCGGGTACCGCGGCACCTGCCCCGGCCGCGGCGCCAAGAATCCAAGCGGCCGGGTGGCGCGCCAGGAATACTGCAGAAAGACAGAGGATCAGAACGAGCCCCGGGACAATAAAGCAGACGCCTCCGAGGACGGCACCGGCCGTTCCACGCAGGCGCCAAGCGCAGAAGATCGCGAGCTGGGTCGACGCCGGCCCCGGCAGGAGGTTCGTCGCGGCAATGCCGTCTTCGAACTCCTTAGCCTCGATCCAACCTCGCTCTTCCACGCACATTCGCCGCAAGAGAGCTATGTGGGTGGGCGGTCCGCCGAAACCGATACAACCAAGTCGCGTCCACTCCCGGGCGATCGTCCAGAGCGACACCCGCTTGCCCGTATCAGGCCGTGCCGAGTCCTCGATGCTCACGGCGCCTCCTGTCCGAGCACCTCGGTCGCCAGCTCACGCACCTGGACGATGGTGTCCTTCAGAACCTGACGGCCCTTGAGGCCGTGCTCCCTACCTGTGAGGGCTGGCGCCGCCGGCTCGCGCCGAAGCGCAGGGTACCGCCGCTCAGCCGCTGGCCCTCGGCAAGCGTGATCATCGGCATGCCTGAGATTTCGCCGGTCACGACGATGTGTGCGGCGCCTTGGTCGATCGCGCTTTGGAGCTCCGTTGCATTGGAAACCTGGACAACGTCACTGCTCATGGGATCACCACCCTCTTGCTGTGCGCGTGTGCGTCGCGCAGGACAGCATCGTAACGGCGTCGTGTCGTCGACCGCGAGAGCGGTCTGCGGACTATTCGGCTGTTCGCGCTCCCGAAATCGGGCGTTCACGTCCGACGCGTACGGTCACGCCATGTCTCGTTACGCGGTCATCCGGCTGTGGCTCGCAGACCGTCCGGGGTCGCTCGGTGAGATCGCCACCAAGATCGGGGAGCTAGGCGGTGATCTTGTCGGCATCGACATCTTCGAGCGGGACGGCGTCCGAGCGGTGGACGAACTCACGGTCGAGCTCCCTGCCGGCTAGTACCCGGAGGACCTTGTTGCCGCGCTCTCGCAGCTTTCAGGCGTCGAGGTGGAGGATCTACGCCATCTCGTCTCCCGTGTGCCCTATGCCGGTCGCGACCCGTTCGATGCCGCCGTGCTCCTCGCCGAGTCGACTGGCCGGAGGGAGCTTTCACTGGTGAGGGCGAGGCATCTGCACCGCTTTTGCCTGCGAATGGTGCACGGTGCTCAAAAAGGGCGGGACCGGGCTTACCGTGCTCGCAAAAGTTGGCAGTCCGCCGACTGCTGCCTGGCTTGACGCGTTCGTTACCGCCGCGCGATCAGGCCTGTCGCTTTCCAGCGGTGACGCAGGACTGGTCGGCCCCCGGGACGTCGCCTGGGCGCCGCTCCACTCTTCTGGTCTGGTGGTCGTGGCGGGACGTGACGGCCCTCCGTTTCGCAGCCGCGGACGCCAGCAGCTCCAGCAGCTGTGCCGGGTCGCCGATGCCAGGTGGCTCGAGCCGATGCCGGGGCGGCGCCTGCTCTGGGAGAGGAACAGTCACGTGAACAGGAGGTCGCCTCTTGAGCCCTCGGGCCCTTCCAGAGCCGGAACCCCGCGTCGCCACGTGATGACGGTGGTTCCAATCAGCTTGCTGACGCGCTCCCAGCGCTGCGAATCCCAACCGCTAGGAAAAGGGAACGCGAGGCCGGTGCGAGAACGCGAGGCCGGTGTGAGCGCGCCGGTCACTTGGTGCCTGAGGATCCACCCACGATCCGTCGAAATCAGGTGCGATCCGTGGCAAGAAACCAGGTGCCCGTTGCCGCACGACTCCTCACGCTTGCCGCGCTCGCGGCAACAAGCCGCCCGTTGTGGCACCGTCCCGCCACAGTGGCGTGTCCGCCCCGTTTCCCGACCACAACGTGCAAGTCCTCGGTACGACTGCGTGAGGACCCTTTCGAGCCGAGCGTGCCGGCGGTCGGCTGAGGACCCGGGTCTAAGCGCTCACGAGACGGCAAGGCGCCAGTCATGCGACGCCTCCGCGCCCGAAGGAGGGACAGCTCGGGCACGCGTGCGAGCGAGCTCGAGCCACCTGGCATCGGCGACGCGGCACAGCTGCTGGAGCTGCTGGCGTTCGCGGCTGCGAAACGGAGGGCCGTCACGTCCCGCCACGACCACCAGACCAGAAGAGTAGAGCGGCGCCCAGGCGACGTCCCGAGGTCCGACCGGCCCAGCACCATCGCCGGTGGCAAGCGACAGGCCCGCCTGCGCTCCGGCCACGAACGCGCTCAGCCATATGGCACTCGGCGGGTCACCGGCCTTCGCCAGCGCCGTGACATCGCTGCCACCCGTGTCGAGCACCGCGCTCCAGTCGCAGGCAAAGGTGGCGCAGATGCCATGAGCGAGAGCGTTCGAAAGCTCTGTCGGGTCGACCGACTCGGCAAGAAACACGGCGGCATCGAGCGGATCGCGACCGGCATAGGGCACTTGGGAGACGCGATGGCGCAGGTCCTCCACTTCGACGCCTGGGAGCTGCGAGAGGGCCTTGGCGAGATCCTCCGGGTCGAAGCCGTCAGGGAGCTCGACCGTGAGCTCGTCCACTGCGCGCACCCCGTTCCGCTCGAGGATGTCGATGCCGACTAGGTCACCGCCGACTTCCCCGATCCTGGTGGCGATTTGACCCAGCGATCCGGGGCGGTCTGCGAGCCAGAGCCGGATGACCACGTAGCGAAACATGGCGCCACCGTACGCATCGCATGTGAACGCACGGTTTCGGCAGCGCGAAAACCTGAAGAAACCGGCCGTACGGCGCGCACGCTCCCGAAACCGGGCTTCAGCAAGAAAAGGGCGACCTGTCACACGAGTCGATGACCCGACCCGCCCCGCGCAGCATCATCAGGGCAACGAAACGGTCCTTCCCCTAAATGCGCTGGTAGGTGCCCACCAAGCGGGCTTCGGCCAGGACCCGGCCGGCCGTGGCCGCGTCGACCTCCTTGTAGGTGGGCAGGTTCTCCAGCACGAGCTTCTCATCGAGCGCGAGCAGTCGGAACGTGTAGTGGTGTGGGGCGTCGCCGACGGGCGGCGCGGGTCCGAGGTAGCCGGGTTGGCCGTACCCCTGGGCTCCCGGGCTTGCCTCGGCGGGAGTCTCGCCCTCCTTCAACCCCGTACGTGCCGGATCGAGCCCGTAGAGCACCCAGTGGACGAAGCCTCCTTTCGTTCGGGCGTCAGGGTCGATCATGAGCAAGACGAGCTCTGCAGTCCCGTCGGGGACACCCTGCCAGTGCAGGGCCGGGGAGACGTCCCCGCTCGCGTGATCGAAGCGACTCGGAATCGGCTTGCCGTCTTCGAAATCCGGGCTGCTTAGCGTGAGCGTCATAGCGCAACAATCCTCGCTTCGCAGTCGTAATGCAAGCAGGAGGCTCGTGCCGGTTCTCCGGAGGGGTGGAGCGGCCGGCCCGCATTGGCGCGCTCCGGTGGTTCACGCGACCAGTCCATGGGGGTCGATGACGAACTTGCGAGCCGCTCCCTTGTCGAAGTCGGCATGGCCCCGCGGCCGGCTCGGGAACTGTTGACTGAGATACCGTCAGTTTCTCCTGCCGCGAGCGTGCGTTCACGCCCGTCGTGCCCTCGGCCGGCGCGGCGTGAGGCCGGGGCACAACAGGGAGGAGCTAACCTACGGGACCGAGCCGCAGTTCTCCCGAGCTGCGGTCGTGTGAATCCCCGCATGCGAAAGGTCTCCCTCAATGAGCACCGCTACCAGGGTCATCCCGACCCAGCTGACGGTGCGCGAGATCGCCGCGCTCATCGACCACTCGCTGCTGCGCCCCGAGCTCACCGATGACGACGTTCGCCGTGGTTGCGCACTCGCCGACCAGTACGGCACGTGGTCGGTCTGCGTGAGACCGGCAGACGTCGCACTGGCCGCGCACCTGCTCGCAGGGACGAATGTGACCGTCGGGACCGTCGTCGGCTTCCCGCACGGGCACTCGACCACGGAGGGCAAGCTCTTCGAGGCGCGCCGAGCGTTCGAGGACGGGGCACGCGAGATCGACATGGTGATCAACATCGGGGCTCTGCGCAGCGGGAAGCACGACTACGTCGAGGACGAGATCGCCCAGCTCGTCCAGGCCACCCACTCGGCGCACGGCCTGCTCAAGGTGATCCTCGAGAACGCCTATCTCAGCGACGAGCAGATCGTGGAAGGCAGTCGGCTCGGCGAACGTGCCGGTGCCGATTTCATCAAGACCTCGACCGGCTTCGCCCCCGGCGGGGCGACGGTGCACGACCTGCTGCTCATGGCCGGGGCCACCTCGCCGAAGGTGCAGATCAAGGCGGCAGGCGGAGTTCGCACCCTGGACCGGCTGCTCGAGCTCGTCGCCATCGGAGTCACGAGATTCGGCGCAACCGCGACGGCTGTCATCTTGGACGAGGCCACGGAGCGCAGTGCCGACGGCGCAGCCCTCCCCGTTCCGCCTGCACCCAGGGACGAAGACGCCGCCGGGGCCGCGACCTACTGAGCTCGCCTGCCGGACGGCCGCGGCGCGGCTCCCTGCCGGCGATCACCAGGCGGACGGCGACGGCGCCATTTCCTAACGGCGACCGCCAGGCGGACCTACGACCCACGACGGCGCCGGCGCCGCGGTCACTGCGGTGGGCGGTGCTGAGGTGACGGTGCCATTTGCGATGATGGGGCGGTGGACCCGATAGATCGCCCCGCGGCCATTCCGGAACCCCCCGAGTTGAGCGACGGGCAGGTCCTGCTTCGCGCCTGGACGTATTACGACCTGCCTTGCATCGAGGAGGCAAGCCGGGACCAGGGCATCCCCGCCGGCACGAGCGTGCCGAGCCCGTTTTCCCATGAGGCCGGTCTCGCTTTCATCGAGCGGCAGTGGCAGCTCTCGGTGTCGGGTGAGGGACTCAGTCTTGCGATCGCAGAGGTAGCGGCCGACACCGCCATCGGGTCGGTGTGCCTTCTCCAGCGCCAAGAGCCGGGCGTTGTCGGTGTCAGTTACTGGACGGTGGGGAGCCGCCGCCGCCAGGATCTTGCTCGCCGGGGCCTCATCTTGTTGAGCCGTTGGGCGCTGAGCCTGCCGGCCGTCGCCCGGCTGGAGGCACTCGCCCAGCCGGACAACGCGGGGTCGGTCCGGGTCCTGGAGGCTGCGGGCTTTCGTCGTGAGGGCCTGCTGCGCTCATACCTCGCCCTGACCACGACCCGCGCCGACGCGTTGCTCTTCTCGATGATCCCAGCGGACCTCGGGTCTTCGACCCGCTGACGGAGCCCCGCGGCGTAGCCCCGGCCAGGCCGAAACCCTCCGGTCTCGCCCGACAGGTCAGGGCCTGCGCCGAGCATGCGGCGCCACCCGGCCTCAACCGTGCTCGAGACCCAGCGTCGCCCATGCAGGTGCGCCGGCCTCGTCCGAGGCCGCGAGGTCCACCTCAGCGACGATGGCCGCGTCGTGCCAGCCCTCCGGGTCGTCGAGGACCTGGCGCACCAGCCACCGGCCCGGGTGCTCGGTGAGGTCGAACAACGCCGCGCCACGGGCCTCCGGCCCCGTGCCGAGGCTGGAGTGGACCGAGAAATAGCGCTCGATCGCCTCGGACCAGGAAGTGGCGTCCAAGCCTGCGGCCGTCTCGGCTTCGGCGAGGCTGGCGACGTCGCGCCTTGCGAAGAGCTCGACGCGGCGGAAAGCGGCGTTGCGCACCATGACCTTGAAAGCCCGGGCATTCGCGGTGACGGGCGGAGGTGTGGCGGCCTCATCGCTCAGTTCCATGCCGACCTCGGCGACGGCCTGCTCGAGCGAGGCGCTCGCCGCGGCGGCAGCGAGGTGCTCCCACTCGTCGATGAGGCTCGAGTCGACCTGGCGGACGAGCTCGCCGAGCCACTCGGTGACGTCGAGGAGCTCCTCGGTCTTGAGATCCTCCGGGACGTTGCGGATGAGGCCCTTGTAGACGTCGGACAAGTAGCGGAGCAGGAGGCCTTCGGAACGGGTCAGGCCGTAGTGGGCGACGTACTCGGAAAACGTCATCGCCCGCTCGTAAAGGTCGCGGGCCACCGACTTCGGCTGGATGTTGTAGTCCGCAGCCCACGGATGGACCACCCGGTAGGCGTCGAACAGGTCGTAGGTCCAGTCGCGGAGCGGCTTGGGGTACTCGAGCTTGTCAAGGGCCTCGATCCGCTCCTCGTACTCGACGCCCGCGGCCTTGAGCGCCGCCAGGGCCTCGGCCCTCACGCGCTCGAGTTGTGCCGCCAGCACCGGGCCCGGGTTGACGAGTGTGGCCTCGACGATGCTCAAGACGTCGAGGGACCACGTCGGCGCCGACGGCTCGAGGCGGGGGACGGCCTCGAGGACGAACGGGCTGAGCGGGCTGTCGAGGGCGAAATCGGACTGCAGGTCACGGGTGACGCGGATCCGCCGACCCTGGTCGTCGGGGACCTCGAGGCGCTCGAGCGCCCCGGCGGCGACGAGTGAGCGGTAGATCGCGATGCACTGGCGGACGAGACGCCGCTGCACCGGGCGCGGCTCGTCGTTGTCGGTCACGAGCTCTGCGAGCGCGGCGCAGCCGTCGCCGGGGCGGTCGAGCACGTTGAGCAGCGTCGCGTGGTTGACCCGGAGCTGGGACACGAGGGGCTCGGGCGGAGAGGCGACGAGCCTGTCGAACACGGCCTCGTCCCAGGCGACAAAACCCTTCGGCGGCTTGGACTTGACGAGCTTTCGCGTCCGGCGAGCGTCCCCGGCGACCTTTTTCGCAGCCTGCTCGTTCTCGATCACGTGCTCGGGGGCCTGCACGACGACGAGGCCCGAGGAGTCGTAGCCGGCGCGTCCTGCCCGCCCGGCGATCTGGTGCAGTTCTCGGGCGCTCAGCAGGCGCGAGACGGACCCGTCGTACTTGGCGAGACCCGAGAGGACGACCGTGCGCAAAGGCAGGTTGACCCCGACGCCGAGGGTGTCGGTCCCGACGACGACACGCAGCAGGCCGGCCTTGGTCAAGCGCTCGACCAGGCGGCGGTACTTCGGCAGCATCCCCCCGTGATGGACC
>JBEKBT010000048.1:0-37159 GCA_050015255.1 Acidimicrobiales bacterium | reverse complement strand
GACCTCGCCACCCGGGCGCTCGAGCGTGTCGAGTTCCTCGTGGCGGTCGACACGGTCCTCAACGCCTCCTCGATGCTGGCCGACGTCGTGCTGCCGGCCGCGGGGTACGCGGAGCGCGGAGGCACCACGACGAACATCGAAGGACGGGTCTCGCGGCTCGCGGCCAAGGTCGTGCCTCCCGGCGTGGCCCGGGCCGACTGGGTGATCGCAACCGAGCTCGCCGATCGGCTCGGGGCTGGGCTCGGTTTCGAGTCCTTGGACGGGATCTGGGCCGAGATAGAGCGCGTGGCGCCGGTGTACTCGGGTTGCACGGCCGAGGCGCTCGGCGCGCCAGGTGCTGCCGACGGCATCGTCGTCCCTCTGAAGGGCGCCCCGGTCGGGCTCACGCGGCGCCCGCGCCGGCTCGACCCGATCGCGACGCCGGGCATCGAATCGGTCGAGGAGCAGGGCGCGCCGCTCGCGGCAGGGGCGGTGCTGCCGCCCGGTGTCGAGCCCGAGGAGGGCGTCGACGACGAAGAGGGCGCCGGAGAGGCCCAGGACCTCGGGGGCGCGGGTACTCGGGGCCGGGCCAAGGCGCCGGGTGACGCGCAGGGCGCCGCTGAGCAAGCGGCGCTGCCTGCCCCTGGCACCACCACCGCCGTCCCCGCCGGCGCCCGGCCGCCCGGGCTGCTGCGCTTCGACCCGGGCGCGTGGACGGCCCCGGCGACGGTCCCGCCGGCGGAGGAGGGGTCGTGGCGCCTCGTGGTGCGGCGCCGTCTTTACGATCACGGCACGCTCGTGCAGTCGGCGAGGTCGCTCGCGCCGCTGGCTCGGCCCCAGCAGCTGTGGCTCGGCGCCGAGGAGCTGGAGCGGCTCGGCGTCGTGCCCGGTGACCAGGTCCGGGTGCGCTCGCCCCGCGGCGAGCTCGTGCTCCCTGTCACCGCTGACGCAGGTGTCCCGAGCGGGGTGGCTCTCGTCCAGTTCAACGCGGCCCCCATCTATGAGGCCAGTGCCTCCGCGCTCATCGACTGCTCGGCCGCGGTGGTCGAGGTCCGATTGGAAACGGTGAGCTGATGCCCGATCCGCTTTTCGCCAACGGGGTCGACCTCGGCGCGGTGGTCATCGCGGCCGTCAAGGTCCTCGCCGTGTTCGGCGTGCTCATGGTCGCGGTGATGATGATGATCTGGTTCGAGCGCAAGGTCATCTCCGACATGCAGAACCGGGTCGGGCCGAACCGTGCCGGACCCTACGGCATCCTGCAGACGCTCGCGGACGGGATCAAGCTCTTCTTCAAGGAGGACCTCGTCCCCGACCAGGCTGACCGCTTCGTGTTCAAGCTGGCGCCCTACCTGGCGCTGCTGCCGGCCCTTTTGATCTTCACGATCGTCCCCATCGGCGGGGTCGTGACGATCGCCCATCACACCGTCGAGCTACAGGTGGCCGACCCGGCGATGGGCATCTTGCTGCTGCTGGCGTTGTCGTCGGTGTCGGTCTACGGCACGATGCTGGCGGGCTGGTCCTCCGGCTCGAAGTACCCGCTCCTCGGCTCGATCCGGGCCTCGGCGCAGATGATCTCCTACGAGGCCGCCATGGGCCTGACCATCGCCACGGTGGTCATCGTCACCCACTCGCTTTCCACACGGGCGATCGTGGACTCGCAGGCGGCGAGCTTCTTCCACTGGAACATCTTCCGCCTCGGCATCTTGCCCTTCCCGCTGTTCCTCGTAGCCGTGACCGCAGAGCTCAACCGGCCGCCCTTCGACCTGAGCGAGGGCGAGCAAGAGCTCGTGGGTGGGTTCAACACCGAGTACTCCTCGCTGCGTTTCGCCTTGTTCTACCTGGCCGAGTTCATGAACACGATCACGATGTCGGCCGTGATGGTGACGCTGTTCTTCGGCGGCCCGGACGGCCCCGGCTTCCACTTCGTCCGCTGGCTGTGGCCCATCGTGTGGTTCACGGTCAAGACCGTCGTGCTCTTGTACGTCTACGTCTGGATCCGTGCTGCGCTGCCCCGGCTGCGCTACGACCAGCTCATGGGTATCGGTTGGAAGGTGCTCATCCCCTTCTCTCTGGGCTGGCTCCTGGTCGTGGCGGCCTTCAGGGTCGGCACCATCTGGGGCTTCTCGGTATTCGTAGGTTGCGCCATCGCCGGCGGAGGACTGTGGCAGGCCATCCGTGTCGCCGGCGCCCGGCGTGCGGCGCTCGAGGAGAGCTCGCCCCGATGGCGCCGGGCGCCGGCCAGCGACGCCCACCTGCGGGCGGTCCCCGAGCCGGACGGAGGCGGGTGATGGCGAACAAGCCGCCGAAGAAGAGGTCGCGTGGGTTCTTCGGTGGTTTCGCCGTGACCTTGAAGCAGGTCGGCGAACCCAGGGTGACCACGCCGTACCCGGAGGAGAAGCTGCCCAAGCCGCCCCGGCTTCATGGCCGTCACGTCCTCAACCGCTACGAGGACGGGATGGAAAAGTGCATCGGGTGCGAGCTGTGCGCGGCCGTCTGCCCGGCCGACTGCATCTATGTGCGCGGTCTCGACAACCCGCCGGACGCCCCGGTGTCACCGGGCGAGCGGTACGGGTTCGTCTACGAGATCAACTACCTGCGCTGCATCCACTGCGACCTTTGCGTCGAGGCCTGTCCCACCGAGGCGATCACCGAGTCGAAGATGTTCGAGTTCTCCTTCACGAACCGCTCGGATGCCATCTACACGAAACAGGAGCTGGTGGTCGACGACGAGGGCCTGCCCCGCCACCTCCCCTGGGAGGACTGGCGACCCGGAGAGGACCAGCACAGCTCCGGGTGGATGCGGGCGACGTCCCCCTCGGGCGCCGTCGAGTACGAGGGCGTGGAGCAGTGGTCCGCTGAGCTCGGCTACGGAGTCCGTCCTCCGGAGGGCGGCCAGAGCGAGAGCCGCAACGACGTCGCCACCGGGAACATCTCGATCCGGACCGTGGAGGAGGACAAGATCTCGCGGCGTTTCGGGGGCAAGGTGCGCGGCACATGACGAACCTGCTCGTGGCCGCCACCATCCCGGACGCGATCACCTTCGCCGTCGCGGCGGTGATCTGCGTCGTGGGGGCCCTCGGCGTGGTGCTGGCGCGCAACCCGGTCCACTCCGCGCTCATGCTCGTGATGACGCTGTTCGGGATCGCCGTGCTCTTCGTCGAGGAGAACGCCCAGTTCCTGGCCGCGGTGCAGGTCATCGTGTACGCGGGCGCCATCGTCGTGCTCTTCCTGTTCGTCATCATGCTGCTCGGCGTCGACCGGCGGGAGGCCTTTGAACGAGAGCCGCTCCCGGCCCAGCGTCCCGTCGCCATCCTGCTCGGGATCATCGGGCTCGCAGAAGTGCTCCTCCTGGCGCGGGGCCGTTGGCCGGGTGGCGCACGGTCGGTGAGCGCGGCCCTCGGCACACCCGGCGACAACACGCGACTGGTGGGCCAATCGGTCTTCACCACCTACCTGCTCGCCTTCGAGGTGACCTCGGTCCTGCTCGTCGTCGCCGTCGTCGGCGCCGTCGTGCTGGCGCGCCGGCCGCGTCACGCGCCCGGAGACGAAGCCGGGCCGGCCGGAGCGACCACAGAGCCCGACGAAGCGACCGACGGGCCCGAGGCCACCGACCCTGAGCTCACCGACTCAGGGCCGGCTGAGGGCGAGGGAGACGGCACCGCCGGCGGTGGCCGGACACGTGACGGGGAGCTTGCCGAATCGGAGGTCACCAGCTCATGAGCATCGATGCCTCCTGGTACCTGACGCTCGCGGCGGTGCTCTTCACCATCGGCGCGATCGGCCTGCTCGTTCGCCGGAACGTGCTCGTGATGTTCATGTGCGTCGAGCTGATGCTCAACGCCGCCAACCTCACCTTTGTGACCTTCGCCCGGAAGCTCAACGACGTCGCCGGCCAGACTGCGGTCTTCTTCGTGCTCGTCGTGGCCGCCGCCGAGGTCGTGGTCGGGCTCGGGATAATCGTCTCCATCTACCGCCGGCGCCCAGGGGCCACCGCCGATGACATCCACGGACTGAAGGGCTGAGCTCCGGTGCTGCGAGTCGTGTTCCTCGTGCCGTTGCTCCCGCTCGCGGGCTTCGCGATCTTGCTGCTGTCCGGCCGCAAGCTCGGCAACCCCTGGGCCGGCTGGCTCGCGACCTTCATGGTCACGGCCTCCTTTGTCGTCACGGTCGTCGTCTTCGCCGGCCTGTTCCGCCTGCCGGGGAGCGACCGTTCCTACACCCAGACCTGGTTCAGCTGGATCTCCGCGGGACATCTGCACGTCGACATGGGCCTTCTGGTCGACCCGCTGTCGATGACCATGGCGGCCTTCGTGACCGGGGTGAGCGCTCTCATCCACCTCTACTCGATCGGCTACATGGAGCACGACGAGGACTTCCCGCGCTTTTTCGTCTACATGAACCTGTTCGTGGCCGCCATGTTGCTGCTCGTGCTGGCGGACAACTTCCTGTTCCTCTTCCTCGGCTGGGAGGGCGTGGGCGTCTGCTCGTACTTCCTCATCGGGTTCTGGTTCGAGCGCGACAGCGCGTCGAGCGCGGCCAAGAAGGCGATGATCTTCAACCGCATCGGGGACGCCGCCTTCCTCGTGGCGTTGTTCCTCATCTACGAGCGCACCGGCAGCCTCGGGTACCGCACGGTCTTCGCCCACCTGGGCTCGGTCGGGGAGCCCTCTCTCGTGGCGATCGGGCTCTTGCTGTTCGGTGGCGCCGTCGGCAAGTCCGCCCAGATCCCGCTCTACCCGTGGCTGGCGGACGCGATGGAAGGTCCGACACCGGTCTCGGCGCTCATCCACGCCGCGACCATGGTCACCGCGGGCGTCTATCTCATGTGCCGCATCAACCCGATCCTCTACCGGGCACCGGACGCGGGGCACGTCATCGCGGCCATCGGGGCTGCGACGGCACTGCTCGGGGCCACGATCGCCTGTGCCCAGAACGACATCAAGAAGATCCTCGCCTACTCGACGATCTCCCAGCTCGGTTACATGTTCATGGCCGCCGGCATCGGCGCCTACGACGCCGCCATCTTCCTCATGTTGACCCATGCGTTCTACAAGGCCCTACTGTTCCTCGGCGCCGGATCGGTGATCCACGCCATGAACGACGATCAGGACGTCAAGACGATGGGGGCTCTGGCGCGGGTGATGCCGATCACCGCGGTGACGTTCCTCATCGGCTGGCTCTCGATCGGCGGCGTACCGGTGTTCTCCGGCTTTTGGTCCAAGGGCGACGTGCTCTTGAACAGCTACGCGTTCAGCCCGGCCCTGTGGGCGGTCGGCGCGGTCACGGCCGTGCTCACGGCGTACTACCTGGGGCGCGCCTACCTGCTGGCGTTCCGGGGCGAGCAGCGCTGGGTCGAGGCCAAGCCGAGGCAGGCGGGCCTGCACCCTCACGACCCGTCCTGGGTGATGTCGCTTCCCCTCGTGGTGCTCGGGGTTCTGTCGGCACTCGGGGGGCTCATCAACCTGCCCATCCATCCTGATCTCGACTTCTTGAACCGCTGGCTGCACCCGGTGTTCGCCGCGCGCTTGTTCCAGCATCAGTGGAGCCTCGGAGGGGTGTGGACCTTCGCCCTGATCGACTCCGTCCTCGCCCTGCTCGGGGTCAGCCTCGCCATCGCGCTCTGGACCCACACCTACGAGCGCCCCGCCGCCGAGCCCGTCTTCTTGCAACGTGCCTGGTACATCGACTGGGCCTATGACCGCTTCCTCGCCCGCCCCTCGACCGAGCTCGCCGTCGAGACCTCGTCTGTGGTCGAGGCGAAGGGGATCGACGGCGCCGTCAACGGGTTCGCCTGGATGGTCCGCGCCACGGGCCGCCGGCTGCGCAAGCTCCAGACCGGCTATGTCCGCAACTACGCCCTCGGGCTCGGCGCGGGCCTCGTGCTGATCCTCGCCTACGTGTTGACGAGGGCGTCATGACAAGCGCCTTCCCCTATCTGACGACGCTCGTCCTCGTCCCGGCCGGGGCCGGGGCCTTCGCCGCCCTGATCCCGGCCGCGCAACGTCGCCTCGTGCAGGTGGTCGGCCTCGTCGCCTCGCTCGCCGTGCTCGGCATCGCCGCGGCCGCAACCGTGGCCTTCACCGCCGGCGACGGTGGTTACCAGTTCGTCTCGAGCCACCCGTGGATCGCCGCCTTCGGCATCACCTGGGGCCTCGGGATGGACGGCATCTCGCTTTTTTTGATGTTGATGACAGCCCTGCTGTTCCCGATAGCCCTGGCGGTCTCGGGCGACAGAGCGGGCGACAAGTCCTTCGTCGCCTGGATCCTGGTGCTCGAGGCCGGATGCCTCGGGAGCTTCCTCGCTCTCGACCTGCTTCTCTTCTTCGTCTTCTTCGAGCTCACCCTGGTGCCGGTGTACTTCCTGATCGCCGGTTGGGGCCACGAACGGCGTGGCTACGCTGCCGGCAAGTTCTTCCTCTACACCCTCGGCGCTTCCGCCTTCCTGCTCGTCGGCATCCTGGCCCTCGTCTCGATCCACGCCTCCCAGACAGGGGTGACGACCTTCGACGTGCGGGCGTTGGCGCACACGCACCTGTCGGGCACCGCCGGCGTGCTCCTGTTCCTCGCCTTCACCGCCGCCTTCGCGGTGAAGACGCCCGTCTTCCCGTTCCACACCTGGTCGCCCGACGCCTACCGCGAGGCGCCGGCTGCCGGGTCGCTGATCCTCGCCGGCGTCATGGCGAAGCTAGGCACCTACGGCATCATCCGCTTCGATCTCGCCCTGTTCCCGAGGGCGGTCGTCACCCTGGCGCCACTCCTGCTCACATTGGGGGCCATCGGCGTCATCTACGGGGGCGTCGTGGCGGCGGTGGAGCGCGACTTGAAGCGTCTCGTCGCCTACTCCTCGCTGGCACACCTCGGCTTCATCGTGATCGGGGCCTTCGCCCTCACACGCGAGGCTCTCACCGGGGCCGTCCTGCAAATGGTCAACCACGGCCTTTACACGGCGGCGCTGTTCATCCTCATTGCTTTCCTCTACCAGCGGCTAGGCACTTTCTCGGTTCGCGACATGCGCGGCCTGCAACGCCGCGTGCCGGTGCTGGCGGGGGTGTTCATGGTCGTGGTGCTCGCCTCGATGGGCGTCCCGGGCTTGAACGGCTTCGTCGGGGAATTCCTGATCCTCGCCGGGACGTTCCTCACCCATCGCTGGTGGGCCGTGGTGGCGACGGCGGGTGTGGTCATCGCCGCCATCTACCTCTTGTGGGCCTACCAGCAGGCCTTTCAGGGAAAGCCAACGATCGAGGCCGGCGCGATACGCGACCTCACCTGGCGTGAGGGCCTCGTCCTCGCCCCGCTTGTCATCCTGATCGTGCTGCTGGGCATCTTCCCGGGGCCGATGTTGAGCCGCATCGGCCCATCGGTCAGCCAGGTTGTCACCCACGTCGAGGTCGTGGCCCACCAGCGCCCGCCCCAAGTCGGCGTACCGGGCGTGGCCCTGCGCCCAGGCGCCGGAGCCAAGCCGTGAGCCTGTTCGCAGCAGTGCCGAGCTTGTCCGGCCTTTTCGCGGCGACCACTTTCGTCACTCCCCACGTGGACTACGTGGCGATCCTTCCCGAGCTGATCCTCATCGGCGGGGCGCTCGTGCTGCTCGTCTCCGGCCAGCTCGTCTTCTCCAAGGTGCCGGTCGCGTTCTACTCGGTGGGCTCTGGGATCGTGGCGGCCGCGGCGCTCGCCGCCTCGCTCGTGCTCTGGCACGACGTGCAGGCCCGGGGTCCCTTCACGGCGATAGCGGACTCGGTGGCCGTCGACGGCTTCGCCATCGTGTTCTTGGTACTCGTTTCCTGCATCTTGATCGTCGGCTCGGCGATCGGCAACGATTTCTTGGTCCGCGAGAGGATCGAGGGGCCCGAGTACCATGTGCTGGCGCTGCTGGCGGGCTCAGGCGCCATGCTGATGGCGGCGGCCAACGACCTCATCTTGATCTTCGTCGCCCTCGAGATCATGTCGATCCCGCTCTATGTCCTTGCCGGGATGGATCTGCGCCGTCGCGAGTCGGGCGAGGCCGCCATGAAGTACTTCATCCTCGGGGCGTTCTCCTCCGCCATCTTCGTCTACGGTATCGCCCTCGTCTACGGGGCGACGGGCTCGACCAACCTCCCCCAGATCGCGGACTATCTGAGCAAGAACGTCATCACCTCGAACGGCGTCCTGCTCGCCGGGCTCGGCCTGCTGCTCGTCGGCTTCGGCTTCAAGGTGTCGGCTGTGCCGTTCCACATGTGGACCCCGGACGTCTACCAGGGCGCCCCGACACCCGTGACCGGTTTCATGACCGCGATCGCCAAGGCAGGTGGCTTCGCGGCCCTGCTGCGGGTGTTCTTCTCCACCTTCGGCACCCTTCGCACCGACTGGCAACCGGTGTTGTGGGTCATGGCGATCGTCACCTTGCTGCTGGGCGCCGTCCTCGGCCTTGTCCAGCGCGACGTGAAGCGGATGCTCGCCTACTCCTCGATCAACCACGCCGGATTCATCCTCGTCGGCCTGGCGGCCGCCTCCATGCAGGGGATCTCCGGAAGCGTCTACTACGTCTTCGTGTACGCCTTCTTGGTGCTGGGGAGCTTCGCGGTGATAACCGTCGTCGGCGGGCGGGGAGACCGTACCCACGACCTCGACGCCTACCGCGGCCTCGGCCGTCGCCAGCCGGCGCTGGCGCTGGCCTTCGCGCTGCTCCTCCTCGGCCAGACCGGGGTGCCTTTCACGACGGGCTTTTTCGCAAAGCTGTACGTGATATCGGCCGCGGTGAAGGCCCACTCGTACGCGCTGGCCGTCATCGCCATGCTGTCGGCGGCCGTGGCCGCCGCCTTCTACTTGCGCCTCGTCTTCCTCATGTACGGAGTCCGGCTGCCCTCGGCGACCGCGAGCGACAGGGGCTCGTTGTCGTTGTCGATCAGCGGCGACGTGCCCGACGCGCCCGAGCCCGCCGAAGCGACGCCGCGTCGTGTGGACCTCGGTCCCGTGAACGTGCCGCCGGCGACCGCGGTCGCCATCTTCGTCACCGTCGCCGTCACGATCGCGTTCGGGATCTGGCCCGCGCCGATCGTCGACTTCGTTAGGGCCGCAGGCTTCCTCTTCTGAGCCTGGCGCGCCCGCTATTGGCGCGGACCGGGCCCGGCGTGCCGCCAATCACCCCGAGCGGTGGCCGGCCGGCTGAGCGGGTCGCGGCGCCCCGGATGAGGCCGCGCCCACGCGCTCGGGCTCGTCGTCGGTGCCCGGGGGTTGGAAGAACCTGCCGATCAAGGGCAGCTCCCAGAACGACTCCGCTCTCGCGATGGCAAATGCCATCGGCAGCGTGTTCTCGGCCGCGTCCCACACGACATATCGGGGCAGCCATTCCGGCCCGAACTTGGCGTTGAAGCGCCAGAGGGACTCGATCTGCATCGAGTCCGACATCCGCCTGAGCAGCCACCGCTGGATGCCGTTGCCCTCTTCGCCGGCAAGCACGGCCCGCATGGCGGCGAAGTTGAGCCCGAGGTGCTCTTCCCCGGCCGCACGCAGGCGCTCGATCGTCCGTACGAGTATGAAGTCGAGCAAGCCGTTGGGGTGGTCGCCGTCGTCACGGCGCATGAGATCGAGCGAGAAGCCGCGGATGCCGGGCGCCGGCACGAATTGGCAGAATGCGACCGGGGTGCCGTCGGGACCGTGCGCGACGGCGAGCAGGAGGCCCTCGTCGCGGGGGTCGAAGATCCGCCCGAGCGTCATGGAAAAGCCGCGTTCGACATCACCACGGCGTTTTTTGACCATGATCTCCCGCAGAGCGCATTCCAGCGCGCTGTCGATCCGGGCCGGATCGTGGAACGAGATCTCGTAGCCGTACTTTGCGATCCGGTTCACCGCCTGGCGCAGGCCCTTTCGGGCGCCGCCCTCGAGGGAGAAGGTCCGCACGTCCACCACGCCTTCGTCGCCGATGTAGCGGTCGTGCATGCCGGATCTGCGGTAGGCGCCCAGCCACTCCTCACCGGCGCCGAGCACGGCGACCGACCAGCTGTGCTCGTCCGCATAGCGGCGAAACGCCGACCAGAGCTCCTCCCTCTCCTCGGGCGCGCAGATCGGGTCGGGGGAGACAAGGCAGATGCCGCCGTAGATGGCGTAAGCGACCAGGCCGTCTCGTTCCAAGAAGGCCTGCTTGTCGTTGCGGAGGGCGAAGTAGTCGAGCGTGCCCACGCCTCGGCGGCGGACGACGTCCGCCGCCCGCTCCGCGGTGTTGCTGCGAACGCCGAAGCGGCGCCGGTCGACGACGGGCCGGAACACGAGCACGAGCGCGACCGCGGCCAGCCCGCACCCGATGGCGAGCAGGGCGGGGTACAAGAACGCGTCCACGCGGGGGTTGAGGGCGACGGTCCGGATGCCGACGAGGCGCCCGGCGGTGGCCCACCAGGCGTCGATCCACGTGATGGGGCGACCGCCGCGGTGGGTCGGGATCACGCTCCAAAGGATCGTCGCGCCGATGCAGGCGATCCCGAGCACGCCGCCGAGGAGCGTGACGAGGCCGGCTCGCAACGAAGGCAGGTCGAAGCCGGCCCGGAACGACTTCCTCTCCAACCACAGCACGGCAACGAGGGCGAGGGCAGCGATCGACTGCACCACGTCGCCGTGGCGGATCAAATGCAGCGCGACCGTGCCTGCGAGCAGCAGGATCGAGACGAGCCAGGCCAGGCGCTGGCCGCGCCTGACGCCACGGGCGACCGCGAGCAACCCGACGCCGGCGAGGGCGACCAGGGCGCCTGCAGCCTCGCTCACCCCGAGAGGGATGTAGCCGAGCAGCGGATGGAGCCGACCACGGACCTGGGGTGGCACAACGGCTGAGACGAGGTCGAACAGACCCAAGATCGCGATGCCGGCCGCAGCCAGCCTGCGCACCCTCCGCAGGCTGCGCGCCGGATCGGCGACCCGTGGCCACACGAGGCCGCCAGGGAAGGACGCCACGACCGCAGGTGCACCGCTGCCGCGTGGCAAGCGTCCGGCGGCGAAGCGCTCGAGCACAGTCGTCGGGCGCAGGTACTTCCGTGCCAGCAGGAGCCTTGCGTGCACCTGCGCCCCCCCTTCGATCTCGACCCAGGAGACCTGCTGGACATGGACGAAGACCGGAGGCAGGCCGAGGCGCGAGGCCCGCTCCTCGACGACTTCGCCGCAGGCACCCGAGTTTGCGTAAAAGCCGGTGCCCACGCGGGCAAGCTCGGGTTGGAGCGTGTGACCGGTGACCAGGCCCACGCCGCCTTCGGCCAGGATGGGGCGGGCCGTTTCGCGGGCGCTGTCGTTGGCCCGGTAGGCGGGCGGTCCCAGCAGCGAGCGCCCGGCCGAATGCCAGATCCGGTGATTGACGACGGCGAGCACGATCCCGGCCACGATCACCTCGGCCACGAGGGTGAGCCCGATCCCAAGCAGCCTCGACGAGAAGGGCTCGATCCTTCGCGTCACGCCGAACAGCCAGCCGACGGGGAGCCTCGCCAAAAGAGCGACCGCGATCGGCACCAGGAGCCACCAGAGCCATCGGACCACGCGGCGATAGGTGAGGCGCGAGGCCACGAAACGGGGCAGGCCGGAAGGATCCTCCAGGCGGTCGATGCCGTCCAGCCAGCGTGAGCGCGATCCGGCCAGCGCCGGCAGGATCTCCGCCACGGCGTGCTGGCCGAGAGGCGTGTCACGCCGATCGGCCGGGTCGACGAAGGCGTTGCGCTCGTCGAATCGCCAGCCGGGTTCTATGCGGACCTGCTTGGGCGCGCCAGCAGTTGCCACCTGCAGCTTCGCGCTGAGCGCGACCTCGAAACCGGCGGCGACGACAGCGGCGTTCGCGGCCGGGTCATACAAGATGGCACGATCGCGACTGCCAGGCAGGAGGATGGCCCGGCGGCCGCAATCGGCCGCGAGATAGCCGGCGAGCGCCTGGCGCAGCTCCTCGTGCGCCCCGAGGGCGGCGGCCGGGTCGCCGTCGGGCGGCACGAGCAGGTCGAAGGCGTTGCCCGCGACGACAAATGCGCCAGGGCCTTCGACCTGTTCGAGGGCGTGGGCGAGCTCCAGTGAGGCAGCTTCGGATGCGTCCGTTCGCTTTGCTCCGAGGAAGAGGTCACTGACGACGATCACTCGCCAGCCGACAGGGACCTCCAAGCAGGCGACGTCGGCGTACTCACACATGTGTACTCCATTGTTGCAGTCAGCCGGGCCCTGGTTGGTAGACGGTTGGTAGACATCGCATCACAAGAGTGATGCAGGACCGTTAGCTTGAGGCACCAGTGCGGCGAGCCGGCGTTCAGCTGGTAGCGACGGGCGGCTCTGCGCAGCGTGGACGGAGGGGACGATGAGCGACGCGACCGGAGTCGGCGGGGAACTGCACACCGCCGCCATCGAGGACTACCTGGCGGAGCTGAGGACGTTCCCGCCGCCGGAGGGTTTCGCCCGCTCGGCAGTGGTGCGGGACGGGACGATGTTCGAGCAAGCCGCGGCCGACCCCGAGGGGTTCTGGGCCGAGCAGTCCAGGGCCCTGAGCTGGTTCGAGCCCTGGGAGCAGGTTCTCGACTGGCAGTTGCCTTTCGCGAGGTGGTTCACCGGAGGCCGCTTGAACGTCGCCTTCAACTGCCTTGACCGTCACGTCGAAGCCGGTCTTGGCGACCGGGTGGCGTTCTATTTCGAGGGCGAACCTGGCGACCGCCGGACCATCACCTACGGGGAGCTCCTCGACGAGGTGGGACAGTGCGCCAACGCCCTGCGCTCCCTCGGCATCGAGCGAGGCGACCGCGTGGCGATCTACATGCCCATGATTCCCGAGCTCCCGGTCGCGATGCTTGCGTGCGCGCGGATCGGTGCCGCGCACTCCGTCGTGTTCGGTGGTTTCTCCGCCGACTCCCTGCGCGACCGGATCGAGGACGCCAGCGCCCGGCTCCTCATCACAGCCGACGGCGGTTGGCGACGCGGGCAGGCCGTCGAGCTGAAGCGCAACGCCGACCACGCCCTCTCGAGCGGCGCCCGGTCGATCGAGAACGTGCTTGTCGTTCGCCGGCTCGGTGACGCCGCCAGGAACCTCGTCATGCAGGAGGGGCGGGACCACTGGTGGCACGAGCTGGTGGCCGGCCAGGACCGCCACAGCCCGCCGGAGGCGATGGACTCCGAAGACCTGCTCTTCTTGCTCTACACCTCGGGCACGACGGCGCGCCCGAAAGGGATCATGCACACCACCGGGGGCTATCTGACCCAGGTCGCCTTCACGCACCGGATCGTCTTCGACCTGAAGCCCGAGAGCGACGTCTACTGGTGTGCCGCTGACATCGGTTGGGTCACCGGCCACAGCTACATCGTCTACGGTCCGCTCGCCAACGGGGCCACGAGCGTCCTGTACGAGGGGGCACCCGACTTCCCCGACCGGGACCGCTGGTGGTCGATCATCGAGCGCTACCGGGTCACGACGCTCTACACGGCGCCGACGGCCATTCGCACGTTCATGAAATGGGGGGCCGATCTTCCCGCTGCGCACGACCTGTCGAGCCTGCGGCTGCTCGGCTCGGTCGGTGAGCCGATCAACCCCGAGGCCTGGATCTGGTACTGGAAGGAGATCGGCGGCGGCCGCTGCCCGGTCGTCGACACGTGGTGGCAGACCGAGACGGGCGCCATCATGATCTCGCCGCTGCCCGGCTTGACGACCTTGAAGCCGGGCAGTGCGACCTTCCCGTTGCCCGGGATCGGCGCCGAGGTCGTCGACGACGCCGGCGTGGCCGTCGAGCGCGGCGGCGGGTACCTAACCCTCACTCTCCCCTGGCCGTCGATGCTGCGGGGGATCTACGGCGACCCGGTGCGTTACCGGCAGACCTACTGGAGCCGCTTCGCGGGTCGTTACTTCGCTGGCGACGGCGCCAAGGTCGACGAGGACGGCTACTTGTGGCTGCTCGGGCGGGTCGACGATGTCATGAACGTGTCGGGCCACCGGGTCTCGACGACCGAGGTCGAGTCGGCCCTGGTCGATCACCCGAGCGTGGCGGAAGCCGCGGTCATCGGAGCCAGCGACGCCACCACCGGCCAGGCGATCGTCGCCTTCGTCACCTTGAGGCAGGGCCTCGAGGTGGGCAGCGGGCACGCAGAGCTGCTGCGGGCGCACGTCGCCGAGAAGATCGGCGCCATCGCCCGGCCACGCGTGGTCATCTTCACCGATGATCTTCCGAAGACGCGCTCGGGCAAGATAATGCGCCGGCTGCTGAGGGACGTGGCCGAGGGCCGTGACGTCGGCGACACGACCACCCTCGCCGACCCTGGCATCGTCGCCGAGCTCCGCCGCCGTGCCACGACGAGCCCCGTGGAGGAGTGAGCACCGGCCCGGATGGGGTCTCGGCCCTACCGGTCCACCAGGGCGGCAGGGCCGGGGGCCTCAGTCGCGGAAGTTCCCGAACTGCAGGGGGATGTCGAGGTCCTGTTCCTTGAGGGCGGCGATCACCGCCTGCAGGTCGTCACGCTTCTTGCCCGTGACGCGGACCTGGTCACCCTGGGTCTGGGACTGGACCCCCTTCAGCCCGAGATCCTTGATGGCCTTGTTGATCTTCTTGGCGTGGTCCGTGGAGATGCCGGCGTTGAGCGCGACAATCTGGCGCAGCGTCCCCTTGGAGGCCTCCTCGATCTTGCCGTAGGAGACGGCCTTGAGAGAGACCTGCCGGCGGACGAGCTTCTCCTCGAGGACTTGGACGAGGGCGCGCCGGCGGTCCTCGGTCGGCGCGTTCAGCTCGATCTCGTTCCCCTTCAGCTCGACGCTCGCGCCGGTGTTCTTGAAGTCGAAACGAGTCGCGACCTCTCGGCTCGCCTGGTCGACGGCATTGCGCACTTCTTGCATATCGACCTCGGAGGTGACATCGAAGCTTGGCACGCACGCACGCTAGCAAGGCCGGTGCGGACCTCGCCTTGCGGATTGAGCGGGATCGGGCGACTATCGTGTCCGCCGACGGGTCGGTACCCAAGCGGACAACGGGAGCAGACTGTAAATCTGCCGGCTCAGCCTTCGAAGGTTCGAATCCTTCCCGGCCCACTCGTCAAGGGACGTTGCGAGCAAGTCGGTGGCTCGCGCTGGCGAGTGACTGGCGCGCTGTCACAATCCGCTCGTGAAGGCGCCTGAGCGCTGCTCTCGCGCCTTGCCGGTGTCCCTAGCTCTTCCCCGTTCGGACCCGGTAGCGCCGGCTGGACCGCCGGCGGGGCCGGGCGAGACCGGCGAGGGCGAACAGGAGCATGGCGACGATTCCCAGGGCGGCTGCCAAGAGCCCGGTCCCGAGACCGGGGGTTTGGTAGCTGAAGGTCACGACGGTGGTCCCCTCCGGCACGGAGAAGGATTGCACGAGGCCGTCGCGGTGCAAGGCGATGGCCCGGGTGCGGCCGTCGTGGTAGCCGCTCGCGCTCCAACCGGGAATGTCCGCGACGGACCTCACCATCGTGGCCGCTGCCGCTGCGGTGACGGCCACGGTCTCGGTCGGTGTCCAAATTGACGAGCGGACGACGCGGACTCGAAGACCACCACCGCTCTGCCCGCCGGCCCGTCCCGAGAGCGAGAACGAGCCTCGCGCCTGGGTGTCCGCGAACACAGCGAAGGGCCCGATCGTCCCCGCGGCCACCCAGTGCGGGGCCGTGAGGTAGGCCGCAAGCGGCCCGTCGAGGCCGTAGGAGGTACCGGAAACGGCGGTGACGGTTATCGAGGAGAGGCGGACCGGGACCTCGAGGCGGTTCGCTGCCACGAGGCCGACAGACAGGCGCGGCACCTTGAAGGTGACCACGACTGTGTCCGCGTCCGGCTCTGAGATGACGGCGCTCGGCTCCGTCTCGACGCGGCGGCCGCCGACCTCCGACACCAGGCGCACGTCGCGACCGAGTGCGGCCAGGGCCGCGCGTGCGGCCGGCGGCGAGGAAAGCTCCAGGGTCACCGAGCGCAGGACGAGTGTTCGTCCGAACCATCGGCTCGCGACCTGACCGGGGCGGAGCTCGACTCGCGACCGGACGGGCCCGACGCCAGCGATCGCGGGCGCGCCCAGCCCGGGCGGCGTGCCGACGCTGGACCCGGGTGCCTCGTCTTGTGCCCGGGCGAGCGACAGCTCATCTGGGACGGTGAGCAGCACACGGACGTCAAGCGAGTCGAGGACCCCCGTCGCCAAGGCGGCCGGGTCGAGATCGTCCTGGCTGTGGGCGCCGGTCGCCGAAGCATAGGGACCCCAGGTCAGCGAGCCGTAGCCCTGAGCGCTGGACAGGCCGGAGAGCACATTGAAGTCGGAGGCTCCGACCTGGTCGAGGGCGATGCCGTCCGAGCGGGCCGGGTCGACGATGACAAAGCGCCCGCCGCCGCCGAGCCTGGCGGCAAGTTGGGTCTCGAGCGAGCTGCCGGCTTGGAGCGCTCGCGCGTAGACGGGTGCCAAGGAGGACTGGTCTGCCGTGAACACGAGGAGGTCGGCTATCACGAGGGCGGCGATCGCTCCCGCGAGCCGTCGCCTGGGCCAGCAATGGCCGAGGATCACAATGGCGCCGGCCGCCAGGGCGATGACGGCGGCGACCAAAAGGTAGGGGGCGGTGGCCCCGAGCGACCAGCCTGACCCCGCCACCGCGTCGAGGAGCCCCCCATAAGGCTTGCCCGTCAGGGCAGTGGCGGACAGGAGGCCGAGCACGGCGAGGGGCGCCACCATCCCGCCGACGATCTCCGCCGGTCTCAGCTCGCCCCGCTCGGACGCGAGCTGCTCCTCGACCCAGTGGCCGAGCAGCATCGACGAGGCCAGCGAGAAGAGGATGAGCGCACGGCTCGGCAGGCGCTGCTCGCCCACGAGGGGGAGGTGGATGAGGGCGCGTTCGAGGGGAGTGTTTGAGCCGAGGGCCAACAGCAGGCCAAGGGCGCCGATGAGGTACCAGACCCTCCAGCGGCTCGCGTGCTGGCTGCGCCACCGCGACACGAGTGCGACCACGGCGACCAGAGACAGGACGCCGCAGTAGGCGTCGAGCTCGGCGAGGCTGTACGGCCCGGTGTAAGCCTCGAGCCCGATCGGACCGCCACCGAGCACGTGCGGCACGACCGAGATGAGCAGCTCGGCCGGCGACACCGAGCCCGAGGCCGCGAAGGCGTAGCCGACGTGGGCGCGTTCGGAGACGGCCACGAACTCGGTGGCCGGGAGCCACTGGACGGCGCTGACAGCCAACCCGGCAAGGCCGCCGGCGGTGGCCCAGCCCAGGCAGGCAAGCCGGCGACCGCGCCCGGCGATCAACAGATGGCCCCCGTAGGCGCCGAGCGCCACGACGGTGTCGATCACGATGTCCGGGCTGCCCGAGAGACCAACGCAGCCAACGGCAATCGCCAGAACCAAGGCCCAGGGCGCCCGCCGGTGAGGCTCGCCCCGCACCATCCCGTCCAGGGCGACGAGGCACCACACGAGCGCCGCCGAGGCGGCCACGAAGTCGATGTGGACGATCTGTGACGACACGAAGCCTCCGAGACCGAAGGTCGCGCCGCCGAGCGCTGCGGCCAGAGGCCGGCACCCGTCGCGCCGCAGGAGCAGGAGCGCCCCGATGGCGCCGGCCCCGAGCGTGAGCGCCTCCGCCATGACCCAGGCGGCCAGATGCGGCAAGAAGGCGAACAGCAGTGTGGTGGGCAACAGCGCGTGGGCGTTCGCACCCGCGAGCAAGGGGGCCCCGGACCAAAGGTAAGGGTCATAGACGGGGAGGTGGCCATGGGCGAGGAACTCGCCCGACAGCACCGAGAGCGGGTAGCTCTGCGTGACGTTGTCGCCGGTGAGCAGGGGATAGCCGGCGAGAGCGGCGCTCGACAGGGCGGCAAGCGGGATGGCGACCAGCAGCCCCATGGCGATGACGTCGCGTTTCTCCAGCCATCGGGGGCGCACCGCGCGGATCATCGTGACTCGGTCGAGAACGCAGATGGCGAGCTCCCCGCCACAGCGGTCGCCGTTCGAAGCACCGTCCGACCGTAGCCAATTCCTGCCGGCTCCCTATGACATGGGCATTCACCCCTCCGCAGGTTCTTTCCCGGGAGGGGCTTAGGTAGGATCGCTGCATAGGACACCAAGAGGACGCGACTCCGGCGTCGGAGACCTTGGCGGCTGAGACGGAGACGGCGCGCTCCCGGTTCGAGCGCACTCGGCGTCTTGTCGGCCGGCTGAGCGGGCTGATCGACAAGGCCCGCGGTCACGTGGACCGCGGAGTTGGGTTTGTTGCCCGGCTGCGCACTCCGCTCGGAGAAGTGCGGCCGTATGTGCGCGGTGAGACGCCAGTCGTCCGGTTGCTTGCGGCTCCGGCGGTCTTCGGGTTCGTGAGCGCCGTCGCCATCACCTGGGGCGCTTCGCTGCCGAGCTCGCCGTTCACCTGGAAGACCTGCACTGGCATCGTTCCCGGCTCGGTCACCGCCTGCCGTCCGTGGTTCTTCGGGATCCCGCCGCCGCCGGTGGTGGCGGGTGCCCCCTTGCCCGCGGACAAGAACCTGTTCATCGGCCTCGTCGCGGTCTACGGCGGCATGGTCTTGATGATGCAGGCCTGGATCGCGCTGGTCCGTGTCGCTCGTCGCCACACGGGCTTGCCCGTTCGTTTCTTCGCGGCCGTGTTCGCTGCCTGGACGGCACCGCTTCTCGTCGTGGCGCCACTTTTCAGCCGCGACGCCTACAGCTACGCCGCCCAGGGCGAGATGATGAGCCGCGGCATCAACCCGTACCTGTTCGGGCCGGGAATGATCGGCGTGAACGCCTTCTCGGGGCTGGTCGACAAACTCTGGGCCAACGTGACCTCGCCCTACGGGCCCGTGTTCCTCTGGATCGCCGGAGTGAACGCGACCGTGGTGCGCCACAACGAGCTCTTCGCCGTCGTCGGCTTCCGCCTGCTCGCCCTCGTGGGGGTCTTGATGATCGCGGTCTTCGTGCCGCGCCTGGCGCGTTCCTACGGCCGCGACGCTTCGGTCGCATTCGTGCTCGCCGTGTTGAACCCTCTCGTGCTGCTCCACCTGGTGGCAGGCGCGCACAACGACGCCTTGATGATCGGCTGCCTCGTGGTCGGGCTTTCGTTGGCCCGGGACGGGCGCCCGGTGCTCGGTGTGCTGCTGTGCACGGTCGGGGCGATGATCAAGGTCCCCGCCTTCATCGGCGTCGTCTACATCGGCTGGGGCTGGGCAGGGGACGAGGCTTCGTGGCGGTCCCGGCTCCGGCCGACGATCTCGGCGACGGTCCTCGCGGCGGCGGTCATGACCGCCGTCTCACAGATGGTCGGGCTCGGGTGGGGCTGGGTATCGGCGCTGGGCAATCCCGGGACGGTCAGGTCCTGGATCGATCCTCCGACGGCGGTCGGCCTGTGGGGAGCCAAGCTGGTGGCCGCCCTCGGGCTCGGAAACCACCAGAGCCTGCTCCTGAACGGCGCGAGGACTCTCGGGTTGCTGCTCGCAGCGACCATCGCGGCGCACCTGCTCTGGCACGCCAAGGGCGCCGCGACCATGCGGGCGATGGGCCTGACGCTCATGGCGGTCGTCTTCCTGGGACCGACGGTGCAGCCGTGGTACCTGGCGTGGTCCGTCGTGGTCCTGGCGACGATCGCGACGCACCGCCTCAGGGTGCTGGTGATCATGCTGTCGTGCGTGTCCTGTTTCTTCGGCCTGCCTGGAGCGCGAGAGCTCGTCCTGCAGTTCGGCGAGGCCAACCCGATCCTCATCGTCCTCGCCTCGATCGCCATGCTCCTCCTTCTTGCCATCCCCATCGTCATGAGAGTCCGAAGGGCACTGCACCCGACCGAGGCAGAGCGGGTGCTGGCGCTTCCGCGGGGTTAGGAGGGCGCGGCGAGCTTTGCGGCCGGTCGGCTCAGAGCAGGCGCTGCAGAATGGCCACGTCGATCCAGCGGCCGAACTTGCGACCGATCTCGCGCTCGACGCCGACGAAATCGAAGCCGCAAGCCTGGTGGAGCGCTACCGAGGCCTGCTGGGTAGCGCTGACTCGGGCCACGACGGAATGAAAGCCGTGGGTCCGGGCCATGACGACGACCGCATTGAGCAGTTCGCGGCCGATCCCCTTGCCGCGATGCTCCGCCGCGACGTAGATCGAGTCCTCAACGGCGGTCGCGTAGCCCGGGCGCGGCCGGTAAGGCGACAGGCAGGCGAATCCGACCACCTCGCCTGCTTCGTCAGCGACGATCACGGGGTACACGCCCGAATGGGCGACCATCCAGCTCGCCTGCTCTTCGGGCGAGCGCGGGACGAGGTCGAGGGTGGCGGTGGAACCGGTGACCTCGATGTTGTAGATCTGCCGGATGGCCTCGGCGTCGGCCATGACTGCTCGGCGGATGTTCATCGGCTCATCGTAAGACGGCTCCGCTAGGTTCCCCGGCCAGTCGCGGATATGATCGGCCGGCGCGGCAAAGCCGGCTGGTGTCGTCGGTTCGATTCCGACAGGGGGCTCCGCGGCGGCGTAGCTCAGTTGGTAAGAGCACACGGCTCATAATCGTGGGGTCGCCGGTTCGAGTCCGGCCGCCGCTACCGGGAGTTGGAGCAGAGGAGCAACAGCGTGGCGAAGAACGAGAAGCGGGTGAAGGTGACGCTTGCCTGCGAGGTGTGCAAGCGCCGGAACTACATCACGATGAAGAACAAGCAGAACGACCGCGAGCGGATCGAGATGAAGAAGTACTGCCAGTTCGACCGGCAGCACACGCTCCACAAGGAGACGCGCTGAAGCGCGAGGCAGACCTCGCCCCTCTCGTCGAGCTCGCCAGGAACGGGGACAGGGCCGCCTTCGAGCATCTCGTGCGTGCGACGTCGGCAGATTGCTACGCCTTGGCGCTGCGGCTCGTCGGCAACGAGCACGACGCCCGCGACGTGCTCCAGGATGCGTACCTGCGCGCCTTCCGCTCGCTGCGCAAGTTCAGGGGCGACTCCGCCTTCGGCACCTGGTTGCACCGCATCACCGTGAACTGCTCCGCGACACTTGTGGCCAAGCGCCGGCGGAGCTGGCACGTCGAGCTGGACGACGATCTCGAGGTGCTCGAGCTGCGCGCCGAGAACGATCCGGAGACCGCGGCCGGGACGGCGGACGATCACCAGCGTCTCGTCGAGGCGCTGGCGGAGCTGCCCGCCCAGATGCGGATGGTCGTCGTGCTCAGGGACGTCTATGACCTTCCCCACGAGGAGATCGCCCGCGAGCTCGGCATCAGCCAGACCGCGGCGAAGGTCCGCCTCCACCGGGCCCGCCGGCGGCTGCGCGAGCAGCTGTTCGCGCCGGCAGGGACGCTGGGCGTCTCAAGTCGCTCGAGGCAGCGCAGCAGGGTTCCTGGAGGCGCCCGGGTCGAGGCGGGGATTCGGGCTCGCGCCGGGACCGGCCTGAGGAGCGAGGCGGGGACCGGAGGCTCCTCCCGAGCCGAAGAGGCGGAAAGACATGCAGCCGCGGTCTGACCGGGTTCTGTTCGCCCGCCTGGCGTCCCCGGAGGGTGCCCGCCCCGGTGCGTCCCGCGAGAAGATCTCTTGTGCCGAAGTCGCCCTGGCCCTGCCCTCGATTCTCGACGGAGGCTCTTCGGCCGACGAGATCGTCGTCGAGCACGTGGGGGAGTGCCTTCGGTGCCAGTCTGAGCTGGCCAAGTACCGCAAGCTGCTCCGACTGCTGAACCAGCTGCGAGCGGCCAGGGTCGAGCCGCCACCTGGAGCCGTGGCCGACGTGCTCGGCGCGCTCCAGGAGGCGGCTCAGCGACGCGTCATCCGCTCTGCGCTCTCCGGACGCCGCCTCGTCTACGCCGGCGCCCTTGCCGCCCCTGCGGCGGCGATCGTCGCAGTTACCGTCGCCCGCCGCGGCCGCCTGCGGAGGGTCCGGCCCGTGGTGCTATCGTGATGCCGACCCGGGGCGACCGGTGCTCAGTCCAGTGGCGGGCCACGATGCCGGCCCGGAGGGCAGTAGCTCAATTGGTAGAGCACCGGTCTCCAAAACCGGCGGTTGGGGGTTCGAGTCCCTCCTGCCCTGCTCACCGCTGTTTCCAGCCGAGGATTGTTTCGTGAACCGACAGACAAAGCGTCTCCTGCAGCGACAGGGCCAGATTGACGAAGAGGGCGCGCCTGCCGCGGGTACCAGGCGGCCGCCTCCGACGCGCCGCCCAGCGCCCACCCCTGACCGACCGGGGCTGCCCGAGCGCATCGTCGAGTTCTCCCGCGAAGTCCGCAACGAGATGGCCAAGGTCGCCTGGCCGAACCGGCAAGAAGTGGTGAAGTACACCCTCGTCGTCTTCGTTACCCTCGTTTTCATGACCAGCCTCGTCTTTGGCCTCGACGCAGGGTTCGCCAAGGGCGTGCTGTTCCTCTTCGGCCGTTGAGCGACGAAGACAAGCCCGGAGATGATGAAGTGAGCACGATCCACCCTGAGGCCGAGGCCGAGGACACCTCGCCGGCAGAGCAGGCCTCCACCGAGGACACGCTAGAGACCGAGCCGAGAGCGGCCGGCTACGACGCGCTCGAGTACGAGCTGCCGTTCCAGGACGACGACGAGGTCGTGGCGGCCGAGCCGAGCCCCTACGACCGGCCCGGTCAGTGGTACGTCGTTCACACCTACGCCGGCTACGAGAACAAGGTGAAGTCGAACCTCGAGAGCCGGATCTCCTCGATGAACATGGAGGACCGGATCTTCGAGGTCGTGATCCCCATGGAGGAGGTGGCCGAGATCAAGGGCGGCAAGCGCGTGTTCGTGCAGCGGAAGGTCTTCCCCGGCTACCTGTTGTGCCGGTGCGAGCTTGACGACGACTCCTGGTCGGTCATCCGTCAGACACCCGGGGTGACGGGTTTCGTGGGTCCGGGCACCAAGCCGACGCCGTTGCCACGCGCGGAGGTCGAAGCCATCCTCCAGGTTCGCCCGGAGGGGGTCGAGGGTCAGAAGCACCGCACCAAGCCGCGCCTCGAGCACCAGGTGGGCGACACTGTCCGGGTCAAGGAGGGTCCGTTCGCGGACTTCTCCGGCCAGATCGCGGAAATCAACGAGGACCAGCTCAAGCTCAAGGTGCTCGTCAACATCTTCGGCCGCGAGACCCCGGTCGAGCTCGAATTCAGCCAGGTCGCCAAGCTCTGAGCGCCTGGCGGGAGAAGAAAGAGGAAGAACCTTCATGGCACGTCGCCGCGTCGCCGCCATCGTAAAGATCCAACTGCCGGCGGGAGCGGCCACGCCCGCACCTCCGGTCGGCACGGCCCTCGGACCGCACGGCGTGCAGACGATGGAGTTCTGCAAGCAGTACAACGCCGCCACGGAGAACCAACGGGGCACGATCGTCCCTGTCGAGATAACTATCTACGAGGACCGGTCCTTCACCTTCGTGCTGAAGACGCCGCCGACGACGGTGCTCATCCGCGAAGCAGCCGGTCTCGAGAAGGGAAGCAAGCTGCCCGGGCGCGAGTCGGTAGGCTCGATCACAGACGCCCAGGTTGCCGAGATCGCGTCGAAGAAGATGCCTGACCTCAATGCCAACGATCTCGAAGCCGCTACGCGTCAGGTGGCGGGCACCGCTCGCTCCATGGGCGTCACCGTCACAAAGTGACGACCGCCTCGCTGTCGAGCGGCGCGCCACATCGAAGGGAGCTTTGCAGATGAACAGGGGAAAGCGGTACGCCGAAGCGGTGAAGAGCTACGACCGGGATCGCCTCTATTCGCCCGTCGAGGCGGTGGAGTTGGTCAAGAGCCTTGCGAAGGCACGTTTCGACGAGACGGTCGAGCTGGCCGCGCGCCTCGGGGTCGACCCCCGGCGCGCCGACCAGATCGTCCGCGGTTCCCTCTCGTTGCCGGCAGGCACCGGGCGGAGCGTGCGGGTGGCGGTCTTCGCCGCCGGTGAGCAGGCGGCCGAGGCACGGGCCGCAGGCGCCGACATCGTCGGGGCGGACGACCTCGTGCAACGGATCGAGAAAGAGGGCTTTCTTGCCTTCGACGTGGCCATCGCCACGCCGGACCTCATGGCTCAAGTCGGACGCCTCGGGCGCGTGCTCGGACCCCGCGGCCTGATGCCAAACCCGAAGACCGGGACCGTGACGACCGACGTCGCCAAGGCGGTGGGCGAGTACAAGGCCGGGCGCGTCGAGTACCGGACCGACCGAGTCGGCAACGTCCACATCCCGATCGGCAAAGCGTCGTTCGATCGTGCTCAGCTGATCGACAACTACCGAGCTGCGATAGACGAGCTCGTGCGGGCCAAGCCCGCGGCTGCCAAGGGCCGATACCTGCGGTCCGTGACACTGAGCACGACGATGGGCCCGGGGGTGAAGATCGACCCGGCCCGGGCGCGCCTCACAGACGAGGCGCTCGCAGCGTCGGCCTGAGCGAGCTGTGTCGTGGCGGTAGTCCCCCCGGAGCAGGTCGGCTAGGCTTCCCGGGCACACAACCGAATTACTCGCCGTAGATCTCCGGTGCGCCGAAGGGCGCTCAAAGGGTTCCGACCCGCCCGACGAGGCGAAGTGCTGAGCGCTTCTCACGTCCCGCGTGTCGTGACCCTTGTGGAGCGGTACCCCCCGGCAGGGGAATGTGATCAAAGGAGCGTTCATGGCAGGTCCGAGACCTGAGAAGGTCGCCGTCGTTGAGGAGGTGCGGGAGCATCTCGGCAATTCCAGCGCGGCCATCCTCACCGAGTACCGCGGCCTCAAGGTTGCCGACCTGGCAGTCCTGCGCCGCCAGCTGCGGACCGCCGGTGCCGAGTACAAGATCTTCAAGAACACCTTGGTACGTCGCGCGACGACGGGCACGGCCCAGGCCGCGCTCGATCCTCTTCTGGAGGGGCCCACGGCGATCGCCTTCGTCCGGGCCGATGTCGGAGCGGTCGCGAAGGTGCTGCGGGAGTTCAGCCGGGCGCATCCCGAGCTCATCGTCAAGGGCGGTTTCCTCGGTACCCAGCTGGTCGATGCCCAAGGTGCGAGCGCCCTCGCGGACCTTCCGTCGCGCGAGGCATTGCTCGCCCAGCTCGCCGGGGCGATGGCCGCCCCAATGCGGCAGTTCGCCAGCCTGCTGCAGGCGCTGCCACGCGGCTTCGCCTATGCGCTGTCGGCACTGATCGAGAAGCGAGGCGGCGGGGACGCCTCGGCGCCTGCCGGGGTCGCCACGGCCGAGCCTGCTGTCGCCGAGCCTGCCGCCGCCACGGCCGAGCCTGCTGTCGCCGAGCCTGCCGCCGCCACGGCCGAGCCTGCTGTCGCCGAGCCTGCCGCCGCCACGGCCGAGCCTGGCGAGGCGGCAGAGCCAAGTGGCACGGCCGAGCCCGGTGCTGTGGCCGATGCGGACGGGACAGACACCGCCGAGCCTGCTGCCGCGGCCGAAACCGCTGCACCAGCCGAGGGAGATAACGCCGAGCCTGCTGCCGCGGCCGAAACCGCTGCACCAGCCGAGGGAGATAACGCCGAGCCCGCCGGGGACTAGGCACGCCGGGCGCGTGCTGGGGCGGCCCGGACACGAGAACGATCGACAACCATTCGTAAAACAGGAGGAGAGATGGCAGTAACCAAGGAAGAGATTCTCGACGGCATCGCGAACATGACGGTGCTCGAGCTGAGCGAGCTGCTGAAGGAGTTCGAGGAGAAGTTCGGTGTGACCGCGGCGGCTCCGGTGGCCGTGGCCAGTGCCGCCCCGAGCGGCGGCGGCGAGGCGGCGCCGGCCGAGGAGGAGCAGGACGAGTTCGACGTCATCCTGCTCGGCGCCGGCGAGAAGAAGATCCAGGTGATCAAGGAGGTGCGCTCGCTCACGAGCCTTGGGCTGAAAGAGGCGAAGGACCTCGTGGACAGTGCCCCGAAGGCCGTGCTCGAAAAGGTCTCCAAAGAGGACGCCGAGAAGGCCAAGAGCCAGCTCGAGGAGGCTGGCGCCTCCGTCGAGCTCAAGTAGCGCAGCCTCGGGGCGGCCGTGCCCTGAGGGCCGAACAGGCCGCTGTCGTCGACAGCGGCCTGAACATCTTGACCTGGGGGCGCTGTTCCCGTACCCTTCGCGCGGCGACGCTGTTTGCCTGTTGCTCGCGCGTCCCGGCGCGTGTAATATGAACGGTTGCCGTGCCCTCCCGTCAAGTGACCGCTGCACTTCTAGTTCCTTGACGCGCGCCCAAGCATCGCTCAGCCCTGTTTTCCGGTCGATCAGCACCCGCGAGGAGTAGACCCTTGCCTTTACGTTCCCGCACCCCGGAGCGTTACTCGTTCGCCAACATCGACGAGGTCCTGCCGCTTCCTGACCTAATTGCCGTCCAGCGCGATTCCTTCGACTGGTTCCTCGAGACCGGCCTCGCCGAGACGTTCAGCGATATCAGCCCGATCGCGGACTTCACGGACCAGTTGAGCCTGAAGCTCGACTTCGACGCGAAGGACCCGGACCTGCGGCCGCCGCCCAAGTTCTCGATCGAGGAATGCAAAGCGAAGGACATCACCTACGCCGCCCCGATCTTCGTCCGGGCGTCGTTCATGAACCGCTCGACGGGCGAGATCAAAGAGCAGACCGTGTTCATGGGCGACTTCCCCATGATGACGAGCCGCGGGACGTTCATCATCAACGGGACCGAACGAGTCGTCGTGAGCCAGCTCGTCCGGTCGCCTGGCGTGATCTTCCAGCCCGGTCGCGACCAGAAGACGATCGTCACCGGGACAATCCACCCCTACCGCGGCGAGTGGATCGAGTTCGACGTCGAGGCGAAGCAGAAGACGAACCGCGAAGTCACTGCCGGCGCCCGAGTCGCCCGCAAGCGGCGCTTGTCCCTCTTCGTGGTGCTGCGCGCCCTCGGCTACGAGGACGAGGCGTTCTTGAACCGTTTCGTGCGTCACTTCGACTTCCTCGAGGCACAGTGGGAACGCGAGCGCGAGCTCATCCCCACCCGCGACGAGGCGCTGCTCGAGATCTACAAGCGGGCGCGTCCCGGTGAGCCCCTCTCGCTCGACGCGGCTCGCGTCTACTTCGAGAACGCGTTCTTCAACCCACGCCGCTACGACCTCACCCGGGTCGGCCGCTACAAGCTGAACCGCAAGCTCGGGCCCGAGATCGACCGTATCTCTCAAATCCTGGACATCCCGCTCGAGCACCCCGACGAGCACTCCGGCGTGCTCAGCCCGAGCGAAGTGCTCGCGGCGGCCACCTACATGCTCCACCTCGCCAACGGTGAGCGGGGCTACCGCCTCGACGACCAGGACCATTTCGCCAACCGGCGCATCCGTTCGGTCGGCGAGCTCATCCAGAACCAGGTCCGCATCGGCCTGTCGCGCATGGAGCGTGTCGTGCGCGAGCGCATGACGACCCAGGACGTCGAGGCGATCACGCCCCAGACCCTGATCAACATTCGCCCGGTCGTCGCGGCCATCAAGGAGTTCTTCGGTACGAGCCAGCTGTCGCAATTCATGGACCAGCACAATCCCTTGTCGGGATTGGCCCACAAGCGCCGCCTCTCCGCGCTCGGCCCCGGCGGGCTGTCGCGCGAGCGCGCCGGTTTCGAGGTCCGCGACGTCCACACCTCCCATTACGGCCGGATGTGCCCGATCGAGACTCCAGAGGGGCCGAACATCGGCCTCATCGGCCACCTTGCCAGCTACGCGCGGGTCAACTCCCACGGCTTCATCGAGACGCCGTACCGCAAGGTGGTGGACAGCAGGGTCACCGACGAGATCGTCTACCTCGCCGCCGACGAGGAGGAGGAGTACGTCATCGCCCAGGCGTCCGCGGCCCTCGACGCCTCGGGGCAGTTCGTCGGCGACCGGGTCCTCGTGCGCCGCGGGCCGCAAGGTGCAGGCGTGCGCGTGGGCGCGACTTCCACCTCCTATGGCACAGCGAGCGAGGTCGACTACGTCCCGCCCTCCGAAGTCGGGCTGATGGACGTGTCCCCCAAGCAGATCCTCTCGGTCTCGACTGCTCTCATTCCCTTTGTCGAGCACGACGACGCCAACCGTGCCCTCATGGGCGCCAACATGCAGAAGCAGGCCGTCCCCCTGCTCGTGCCCGAGGCGCCCTACATCGGCACCGGCGTCGAGGCGCGGGCGGCGCGCGATGCCGGGGAGGTCATCTTGGCGGAGGGGACCGGCAAAGTCGTCGAGGTCGCCGGTGACTACATCATCGTCGAGTACAAGCCCGGTGAGAAGGACAGGTCACATCAAGAGCTGGGCAGGAAGATCTACCCGGTCGCGAAGTTCCGCCGCTCGAACCAGAACACCTGCGTGAACCAGAAGCCCGTCGTCTCAGAGGGCCAGGAGGTGCGCCGCGACGACGTCCTGGCGGACGGCCCCTCGACACACAACGGCGAGCTCGCTCTCGGCAAGAACCTGCTCGTGGCCTTCATGCCATGGGAGGGCTACAACTACGAGGACGCCATCATCTTGTCCGAGCGGTTGGTCCGCGACGACGTGCTGACGTCGATCCACATCGAGGAGCACGAGGTCGACGCCCGCGACACCAAGCTCGGTGCCGAGGAGATCACCCGGGACATCCCGAATCTCTCCGATGACATCCTGGCCGACCTCGACGAGCGCGGGATCATCCGCATCGGGGCCGAGGTCGACGCGGGCGACATCCTCGTCGGCAAGGTCACCCCAAAGGGCGAGACCGAGCTCACCCCCGAAGAGAGGCTGCTGCGGGCGATCTTCGGTGAGAAGGCACGTGACGTGCGAGACACGAGCCTCAAGGTTCCCCACGGCGAGTCCGGCAAGGTCATCGACGTGCGGGTGTTCTCCCGCGACGACTCCCATGAGCTGCCACCGGGCGTGAACCAGCTCGTGCGGGTCTATGTGGCCCAGAAGCGCAAGATTTCCGAAGGCGACAAGCTCGCCGGCCGGCACGGCAACAAGGGCGTCATCTCGAAGATCCTGCCCATCGCGGACATGCCGCACCTTGCCGACGGCACTCCGGTCGACATCATCTTGAACCCGCTCGGTGTCCCGAGCCGGATGAACGTCGGCCAGGTGTTGGAGGCACACCTCGGCTACGCGGCGAGATGGGGTTGGCAAGGCGCCAGCAAGAACGTGCTCTCCAGCAACATCGTGCGCGGCACCGAGACCAAGACCCGGCCGAGCACGGACCCGGCGATCTGGGTGTCGACGCCGGTCTTCGACGGTGCGCACTGGGACGAGAAGGAAGAGGCTGGCCGCCACGCGACGATCCAGGAGCTCTTCGAGAAGCTGCTTCCCGACGCCGTCGACCCTGCTGCCGACAAGATGATCGGCACGGACGGCAAGGTGACCTTGTACAACGGGCGCACGGGCGAGCCGTACGACAACCCCGTGTGCGTCGGTTATGTCTACATCCTGAAGCTGGCGCACCTTGTCGACGACAAGATCCACGCCCGCTCGACGGGCCCGTACTCCATGATCACCCAGCAACCCCTGGGCGGGAAGGCCCAATTCGGTGGCCAGCGCTTCGGTGAGATGGAGGTCTGGGCGCTCGAGGCCTATGGCGCCGCCTACGCGCTGCAGGAACTGCTCACCATCAAGTCAGACGATGTCCTCGGCCGCGTAAAGGTCTACGAGGCCATCGTGAAGGGCGAGAACATCCCCGAGCCCGGCATCCCCGAGAGCTTCAAGGTGCTCATAAAGGAGATGCAATCCCTTTGCCTGGACGTCGAGGTGCTCTCGACCACCGGCGAGGAGATCGAGATGCGCGAATTGGACGAGGACGTTTACCGGACCGCCGAGGAGCTCGGGATCGACATCAGTCGCCCCGAGCGAGGGTCCGACGAGGAGGACGCGCGCCGCGCCGCGGAGAGGAGTTTCTAGGTGCTCGACGTCAACGATTTCGATCAGCTTCGGATAGGGCTCGCCACAGCAGACGACATCCGGACCTGGTCCCACGGCGAGGTCCGCAAGCCCGAGACGATCAACTACCGGACGCTGCGTCCCGAGAAGGACGGCCTGTTCTGCGAGAAGATCTTCGGGCCGACCAAGGACTGGGAGTGCTACTGCGGCAAGTACAAGCGCGTCCGGTTCCGCGGCATCATCTGCGAGCGCTGTGGCGTGGAGGTCACTCGCTCGAAGGTGCGCCGCGAGCGGATGGGCCACATCGAGCTCGCCGCCTCGGTCGTGCACATCTGGTACCTCCGCGGCACGCGGTCGTGGCTCGCCTACCTGCTCATGGGCACCGAGGCCCGCGAGGAGCTCAAGGCCAAGCAGCTCGAGAAGGTCATCTACTTCGCCGCCTACCTCGTCACCCACGTGGACGAGGAGCGCCGCCACGCCGATCTGCCCAATCTCGAGGCCGAGCTCAACGCCGAGATCGGCGAGATCGAGCGCGCCCGCGACCTCGAGGCCGAGCGCCGCCTGGCCGAGCTCGAGCGCGAGCTCGCCGAGCTCGAGCGCGCAGGTGCCAAGGACGCTGAGCTCCGTGCCCGCCAGCGGGCGGTCGAGAAGGAGATCACCGGCGTCCGCGAACGGGCGAACGAAGAGATCACCCTTGCGCGTCGCGCCTTCGACGAGATCGCCGGGCTTCACGGACGCAAGATCATCGAGGACGAGCTCTTGTGGCGCGAGCTGCGGAGTCGCTACGGCGAGTACTTCGAGGGCGGCATGGGAGCCGAGGCGATCGCCCGGCTCATCGACCGCCTCGATCTCGACGAGGAGGAGCTCAAGCTCCGCGAGGCCATCGAGCCCACCGACGGCCGGCGACCCCTGTCGGCCCAACGCAAGCAGAAGGCCATCAAGCGTCTCAAGATCGTCTCGGCCTTCAACCGCCGCGACGAGTCCGGCAGGCGGATCAACGACCCACGGGCGATGATCCTCGATGCCGTGCCGGTCATCCCGCCGGACCTGCGCCCCATGGTGCAGCTGGACGGTGGCCGCTTCGCGACCTCGGACCTCAATGACCTCTACCGGCGCGTCATCAACCGCAACAACCGCTTGAAGCGCCTTTTGGATCTCGGCGCGCCCGAGATCATCATCAACAACGAGAAGCGCATGCTGCAGGAGGCAGTCGACGCCCTGTTCGACAATGGACGGCGGGGCCGGCCGGTGACCGGACCCGGTAACCGGCCCTTGAAGAGCCTGTCCGACATGTTGAAGGGCAAGCAGGGCCGCTTCCGCCAGAACCTTCTCGGCAAGCGGGTCGACTACTCGGGCCGCTCGGTCATCGTCGTCGGCCCGACGCTGAAGCTCCACCAGTGCGGGCTGCCCAAATTGATGGCCCTCGAGCTCTTCAAGCCCTTCGTGATGAAGCGGCTCGTCGACACCGAGATAGCCCAGAACATCAAGTCCGCGAAGCGGATGGTCGAGCGGAGGCGGATCCAGGTCTGGGACGTCCTCGACGAGGTGATCAAGGAGCACCCCGTCTTCTTGAACCGGGCGCCCACCTTGCACCGCCTCGGGATCCAGGCCTTCGAGCCGATCCTTGTCGAAGGCAAAGCCATCCAGATCCACCCGCTCGTCTGCACCGCTTTCAACGCGGACTTCGACGGTGACCAGATGGCCGTGCACCTCCCGCTCTCGGCCGAGGCCCAGGCCGAAGCCCGCGTGCTGATGCTCTCGGCGAACAACATCCTCTCGCCGGCGACCGGCCGCCCGATCACCGTGCCCGGTCAGGACATGGTCTTCGGCACCTATTACCTGACGCTCATGGTCGAGGGGGCCAAGGGCGAAGGCCGCGTCTTCCGCCGCCTCTACGACGTGGAACAGGCTTGGGAGAACGGCGACATCGACCTTCACGCCAAGATCCGGCTTCGCCCCGGCCCGGACGGTTACGAGCTCCCGCTTCGCGGAGTTCGCCACGGCGAGACGGCCGAGATCGTCGAGCCCGAAGAGCTCGAGACGACGCCCGGGCGGCTGTTCTTCAACCAGGCGCTCCCTGCCGGGTTCGGGTACGTGAACGACGTCATCGGCAAGCGCGCCACGTCGCTCGCGACGATTGTCGAGCAGATAGCGGCTCATTACTCGAAGGTTCTCGTCGCCGAGAGCCTCGACCGGATCAAGGACCTGGGCTTCCGTTTCGCGACACGGTCCGGGTTGACGATCTCGATCGACGACGTGAAGACGCCGCCGGACAAGCAGACCATCCTCGACCGTTACGAGAAAGAGGCCGAGAAGGCCGAGACCCAGTTCCGCCGGGGGATCATCACCGACGACGAGCGCCGGCAGAAAGAGATCGAGATCTGGACCTCGGCGAACTCCGAGGTCGGCCGCGCCATGGAGAAGACGCTCGCGACGATCGCCTTCAACCCGCTCGACATGATGGTGGACTCGGGCGCACGAGGCAACCCTCAGCAGGTTCGTCAGATCGCCGGCATGAAGGGGCTTGTGTCCAACCCGCGCGGTGAGATGATCCCCCGCCCCATCAAGTCCTCCTTCCGGGAGGGCCTGTCGGTGCTGGAGTACTTCATCTCCACCCACGGCGCCCGCAAGGGCCTCGCAGACACGGCGCTACGCACGGCCGACTCGGGCTATCTCACGCGCCGGCTTGTCGACGTGGCCCAAGAGCTCATCATTCGGGAGGCCGACTGCGGCAGCACTCGGGGGATCTGGATCGAGGGAATCAGCCAGGACCAGGCGGGCAAGAGGAGCTACCTCGAGACCCGGCTCTACGGGCGGGTCCTCATCGAGCCGGTGAAGCTCTCCGACGGCAGCGTCCTCGAGGCCGGCCGCGTGATCAGGGACCTCGAGGTCCAGCAGCTGGCCGCCGACCCGGCGGTCGACCGCGTGCGCGCGCGGTCGGTGCTCACGTGCGAAGCCAACCACGGCGTTTGCGCCGCCTGTTACGGCCAGTCGCTCGCAACCGGTCGGGGCATCGAGCTCGGCGAGGCGGTCGGCGTGATCGCCGCCCAGTCCATCGGCGAGCCGGGGACCCAGCTCACGATGCGCACGTTCCACACCGGCGGCATCGTCGGCGAGGACATCACCCATGGCCTTCCCCGCGTCGTCGAGCTCTTCGAAGCCCGTACGCCCAAGGGGGCCGCCGTGCTCGCGCGCTCGTCGGGTGTGATCCGCATCGACGAGGACGAGACAGGTCGACGCGTCGTCGTCGTCGCCGACGACGGCAGCGAAGAGGCGGTGGCCGTCTCGGCGCGGGCTCACCTCGAGGTCGTCTCCGGCCAGGAAGTCAGCCCGGGCGACGCCCTCGTCGACGGGCCGAAGGACCCGAAGGAGCTGCTCGAGATCAAGGGCATCCGCGAGACCCAGCAGTACCTCGTCGAAGAGGTGCAGAAGGTTTACCGGGACCAGGGCGTCTCGATCCACGACAAGCACATCGAGCTCATCGTGCGTCAGATGCTGCGCCGCGTGCTCGTGGCCGAGCCCGGTGATGCGCCCTTCCTGCCCGGGGAGCGTGTCGACAGCCAGCGCTATGCCGCCGTCAACCGCGAGCTGGTCCAGGCGGGCAAGCGGGCCGCAGAGGGACGCCCGGAGCTGATGGGCATCACCAAGGCATCGCTCGCCACCGATTCGTGGCTCTCGGCGGCGTCGTTCCAAGAGACGACCCGCGTGCTCACCGAAGCGGCGATCGAGTCCAAGTCCGACCAGCTGTTCGGGCTCAAGGAGAACATCATCATCGGCAAGCTGATACCTGCCGGGACGGGCATGACGCGCTATCGCAGCGTGGAAGTGTCGACACCGGACGCCGAGCGGATGTCGTTCTGGTCCTCGGACCTCGATGTCGGTGAGGCGGGTGAGGCGAGCACGGACAACCTCGCTTCATGGCTGCGCGACGTCGGACGGTCCGCCTTCGGCACTCCCTACGAGCCGGAGGACCCCTACGCCACCGCCGGCGGCGCGTACGCCAGCTTCGGGCCGACCGATGATCTCGAGGTGGCCGAGGTGGACCCGCTCAGCGACCTCGGGCCGGCAGAGGAAGGCTCGGCCTGATCAAGGCCTACACTGTTTGCCGGGAGCTCTGACCGCTCCTATCATCGTCTCTCGTGTCGGCGCGCATCCGCGCGCACGGCTCTTCAACAAGGAAGCCCAGAGAGGTTCGCGTGCCCACTATCGCCCAGCTCGTCCGCAAGGGCCGGTCATCCAAGCGGTCGAAGACGAAGACCCCTGCACTGAAGGGGGCGCCGCAGCGTCGCGGCGTGTGCACGCGCGTCTACACGACGACGCCGAAGAAGCCGAACTCCGCTCTCCGCAAGGTCGCACGTGTGCGCCTGACCAGCGGATCGGAGATCACCGCGTACATTCCCGGGGTGGGCCACAACCTGCAGGAGCACTCGATCGTGCTCGTGCGTGGCGGCCGGGTCAAGGACCTCCCGGGTGTTCGCTACAAGATCGTGCGCGGCACCCTGGACACCTCGGGCGTGCGCGACCGTGCCCAGGCCCGTAGCCGCTACGGCGCCAAGAAGGAGTCCTGAGTTGCCACGCAACGGCCCCCCGCCTCGTCGCGAGCTCGTCCCCGACCCGGTCTACCACTCGGTTCTCGTGACCCAGCTGTGCAACAAGGTCCTTTCCCGCGGCAAGCGCTCGCTTGCCGAGCGCATCGTGTACGACGCTCTCGAGGTTGTGCGCGAGAAGACAGGTGGCGACCCGCTCCAGTTGTTGAAGCGGGCGCTCGACAACGCGCGGCCTGAGCTCGAGGTCCGCAGCCGCCGGGTCGGCGGAGCCACCTACCAGGTACCCGTCGAGCTACGGCCGCGCCGGGCGACGACGTTGTCGATCCGCTGGCTCGTCGGCTACTCGCGCCAGCGCCGGGAGCGGACCATGGCTCTCAGGCTCGCCAACGAGATCCTTGACGCCTCCAACGGCGTCGGCGCCACGGTCAAGCGCAAGGAGGACCTCCACAAGATGGCAGAGTCCAACAAGGCGTTCGCCCACTACCGCTGGTAATCGCCCTCGGCGCCCCGGTCTCGAGGGGACACCTGCGCGCCCGGCTCAGCGTCATGGCACGCCCGCGGTGCCGGTGGGTCTTTCGCCTGTGCGGAAGGCCGCGCCGGGAACGGCCCTTCATCCCGAGCACCTACGACTAAGAGAAACGAAGCAAGGCGATGGCCCATCCATCATCCATCCGAGAGTTCCCGCTCGCCAAGACCCGCAACATCGGGATCATGGCCCACATCGACGCGGGCAAGACGACCACGACCGAGCGAATCTTGTACTACACGGGCCGTACCTACAAGATCGGCGAGGTCCACGAGGGCGGCACCGTCATGGACTGGATGATCCAAGAGCAGGAGCGGGGGATCACCATCACCTCGGCTGCGACGACCTGCCGCTGGCGTGACACCTGGATCAACATCATCGACACTCCCGGCCACGTCGACTTCACCGTAGAAGTCGAGCGGTCTCTCCGCGTCCTTGACGGAGCCGTCGCCGTCTTCGACGCCGTCGCCGGTGTGGAGCCTCAGACCGAGACCGTGTGGCGCCAGGCCAACAAGTACCGCGTGCCTCGCATGTGCTTCGTGAACAAGATGGACCGCGTCGGCGCGGACTTCGACCGAGCCGTCGCCATGATCAGGGACCGGCTCGAGGCGACGCCGGCGGTCGTGCAACTGCCGATCGGGGCAGAGGGCAGCTTCGAGGGCGTGATCGACCTTTTGAAGATGAAGGCCCTCGTCTGGGGCGAGGGAATGGGCGAGACATGGGAGACCCGGGAGATACCTGCGCATCTCCTCGCCCGGGCCGAGGGGGCTCGCCACGAGCTGATCGACGTCGTCTCGATCTTCGACGACAACGTCATGGAACGCTACGTGTCCGACCAGGAGATCACCTCGGACGATCTCCGCAAGGCCCTTCGTGCGGCCACCATCGCGAGCGAGGTCGTCCCGGTCCTGTGCGGATCGGCGTTCAAGAACAAGGCCGTCCAGCCCATGCTCGACGCCGTCGTCGACTACCTGCCGAGCCCGCTCGATGTGCCCCCGACCACGGGGCTCGAGCCTCGCAGCGGCAAGGAGATCACGCGCGAGCCCCGTGACGACGAGCCCTTCTCGTCCCTGGCGTTCAAGATCATGAGTGACCCGTTCGTCGGCAAGCTCACCTACCTGAGGGTCTACTCGGGGACCTTGGAGAAGGGCACGACGCTGCTCAACTCGAGCCGGGACCGCAAAGAGCGGATCGGACGGATCCTCCAGATGCACGCGAACCACCGCGAGGACCGGGACGCGGTCTACACGGGAGACATTGTGGCCGTCGTCGGCCTCAAGTCGACGACGACCGGCGACACCCTCTGCGACCTCGTCCACCCGATCGTGCTCGAGTCGCTCGAGTTCCCCGAGCCGGTGATCCACGTCGCCGTCGAGCCCAAGACCAAGGCCGACCAGGACAAGCTGTCCCGGGCCCTGTTCGCGTTGAGCGAGGAGGACCCGACCTTCCGGGTCCGCTCGGACCAGGAGACGGGCCAGACGGTCATATCCGGCATGGGCGAGCTCCACTTGGAGGTCCTGGTCGACCGGATGCTGCGCGAGTTCAAGGTCGACGCGAACGTCGGCAAGCCACAGGTCGCCTACCGCGAGACGATCCGCCAGCCGGTGCACAAGATAGAGGAGCGTTACATCCGCCAGACAGGCGGCCGCGGCCAGTACGGCCACGTCGTGATCGACCTCGAGCCGACTGGGCCCGGCGGAGGATTCGAGTTCGTCGACAAGATCACCGGTGGCGTGATACCGAAGGAGTACATCCCCGCCGTCGACGCCGGCATCCAAGAGGCGATAAACTCCGGCGTGCTGGCCGGGTTCCCGATCGTCGACCTCCGGGTCACCCTCGTCTACGGCTCTTACCACGACGTCGACTCTTCGGAGATGGCCTTCAAGATCGCAGGTTCGATGGCCTTCAAGAAGGCGGTGCGGGCTGCCCACCCCGTACTTCTCGAGCCGATCATGGGGGTCGAGGTGGTCACGCCGGAGGAAAACCTCGGCGACGTCATCGGCGACCTGTCGTCGCGTCGCGGCCGGATCGAGGGCATGGAACAGCGGGGGGCAAGCCACGTCGTGCGAGCCCAGGTCCCACTGTCCGATATGTTCGGCTACGCTACCGACCTGCGTTCCCGCACCCAGGGTCGCGCGACGTACACGATGCAGTTCGACTCCTACCAGGAGGTTCCAGAGTCGGTCTCTCGGGAGATCATCGCCCGGGTGACCGGCGAGTGAGCGGCCCAGGGGTCAACACCGAAGCGAGCTGACTCGCCCGGTGCTCGCTGATCGGAGCCGTCGGACCGGGAAAGGCCCGGCCCGTTGGCCCCAGGCGAGCAGCACGAGACAGAATCGAGCAGCAGTCCACCAACTTGGAGGCGCCCAGGCGGCGCAGCCCAGATCAAACGGAGCGGTCGGCAACAATGGCCAAGAAGAAGTTCGAGCGGACGAAGCCCCACGTCAACGTCGGAACGATGGGACACATCGACCACGGTAAGACGACCCTCAC
>JBEKBT010000047.1:0-21886 GCA_050015255.1 Acidimicrobiales bacterium | reverse complement strand
GCATCGTTCCAGAGGCGAAGACGCGATCCAGTCTGCGGACGCTCGCTGTTCCGGTGTTCCTCATGGACGAACTTAGTCGTCACCTGCAGCAGCACCGACAAGACGTGATAGGTCAGTGCGTCGACCCAGACGCGCTGATTTTCGTCGGTCCACGCGGCGGGACACTGCGGCGTCGCTTCGGCGAGCGCATTCTGCGGCCGGCGGGGGAGCAGGCAGGCATTTCGACGAGTCTCACTTTCCATTCGCTTCGGCACCGTCGGCAAGGGAGCAATCACCTACTCGGGCTCGGTTTCGGCCTCGGGCAACTCCATGTCCGGCAGCTGGGAGAGGGAGCACGACGGCCGGACCGTGGACTACGGCTCCTGGGAGGCCTCCAGGTCGTCCTGAACTGCAGACGAGCTGTCCCGGCTCGCTCAACTCAGGAAGGACGGAACGATCTCCGAGGACGAGTTCCAACAGCTGAAGTCAGAGGTCATACGGCGAGCCTCGGACACGAGCGCTCACTAGGCGGCCATAGGCGGCGACGAGGACGCGGCCATCAAGGTCGAAGCCAGCTCGCCATAGCCGCCCGTAGAGGGAGCGGCGTCACTTCAGCAACCTGCGGATCGTAGCGGGACATCTTCAGAAGCGAAGGGCCGATGTGATGATCAGCACACCGAGTCCGAGCATGACAACACCGCCGATCGTGCGGAGAACCACGAGTCGACTGGAGGACCCGGCGAGCCATTCTCGTGCTGTTCCGGCAATCATTCCCCAAGTCCCATCCGACAACACGGCGAGGATGGTGAAAATGACCCCAAGCAGAAGAAGTTGTACGGTCACGTTCCCCGATGAGCGATCAATGAAGTGAGGGAACACCGCGACGAAGAAGATAAGGGCCTTGGGGTTGAACGCGCCCACGATGAAGCCCTGCCTGATGACTCGCGATACGGGAGGTTTGGTCGATTCGCGATTTGTCATTGAAGCCGCATGCGCGTGGCGGTGTCGCAATGCCCCAGCGCCCAGCCAGAGAAGATAGAGGCCACCCGCCACTTCAACGACGGTTGTGAAGGGCTTGGAGTGGGCCAGCAGGGGGCCGAGACCAACGGCCACCAGCGCAGAAAGCACCAACATTCCGAAGCCGTTCCCGATAACGGTGAGCACGGCGACAGCCCTCCCCCAGGCGATGCCCCTCGCCAAAGTGAAGAGCACGCTGGGTCCCGGAACGATGATGATCGCGAGTGACGCGAGGCAGAAGCCGATTAGGTGCGAGGTAGGAATGGTCAAGGACTTTGCCTGTCTTGGTGCAGCAGCGAGAAGATCTTGTCGCGGGGATCTGCCAACGATATCCCCGAAGTGCTGCCTGTCGGGGACGCTCGGCAAGCGGCAGGTGCACTCGTTGTAACAGCCTCCCGCAACACAGAAGGTGCACACTGCGGAGGTATGTCGGCGAGGTTTCCCTGCGACCAGCAGCCGAAGGTGGGGCAGCGTCGCGGTGGAGAGCTCCGCTTGGGGCTCTCCACTCTTGGTTGTCTCGGCTCGGATGGTTGTCTCGGCTCGGACACCCGACGAGGCCGCCGAGAAGAACTGCAAGCCTGCACGCGAAGGGAGCATGCTTTCACTCGTGTACGAGGCTGTTCGCCGCTTCGCGGCCGCCACGGTGGCAATGATCCTCCTCGCATTGGTCGGCTGCGATTTGTGGATACGAAGTTTCCAGCTTTGGTGGGACCGGCACTCGCTGACCTGCTCAGTCGCCACCAGCCTGTTAGTGCTCGCCGTGGCCGGGCTGATCGTCGACGAGGTGGTCGCCCGTCGTCAGCGCCGCGAGCGCGCTCTGTCGGTGGCTGTCCAGGCGTTGATCCTCTACGGGCAAGCCCGTCGAGCATGGAATATGGTCATGATGATCGGCGACGCTGGAGAAGGACCCGCGGGCACTCTGACTGAGGAGCTGGGAAACCTGGCGAGCATGTTGCTGACAGCCGCTCCGGGACTGTTCGACGACCCCGTGGCCCGGCGGTTTCTAGAAGAGGCCCAGCGTTTCTCGGCGTCGGTGCTTCGAGTCGCCCTCAGGCCTCAAGGGCAGCTGAGCGAGAACGACCGTGCCCATCTTGAGTCCGCAATGAGTCGACTGCGAGCGGCTGTAGAGCCTCTGTTCACACGGGTCCCGGACGCAGACCGCGCCCTTCTTGAGGGTCTGTCTTAGGCCTCACGCAGACTTGACGGACGAGGCTCGAGACTGCAGATGAGCCCTTCAGGCGCGGGCGCCGGCTTGCACCTTCAATGGACGCTCCTGGGCGACGGTCCCGAGCCGGCGTTGGTTGTTAGATCCCGGCCAGCATCGTTCGAGCTAGCTGCGTTCGCGACGTGATCTCGAGCTTCTGGTACACCTTGCGCAGGTGGTAGTCGACGGTGGCCGGGCTGATGAACAGCTGGGCGGCGACATCGCGATTCGTGCCGCCATTGGCGACGAGTCGCGCGACCTGTGCCTCTTGTGGAGTCAAGGTCTGTGCCGCTTCCACGCTGCGCTTGCGAGCTGTCTCACCGGTCGCCTCCAGTTCGACCTGGGCACGCTGAGCAAAGGCCTCGGCGCCCATGTTCGAGAACAACTCGTAGGCCCTGGTGAGCTGGAGTCGCGCCTCACGCCGGCGACGTTGTCGTCGCAACCACTCTCCGAAAAGCAAGTGGGTCCTGGCCAGGTCCGTGAGAAGCGGGCGTGGTCTTAGGAGCTCGATCGCCCTGCGGTACAGGGGCTCGGCATCCTCGGCCAGCAGCGCCTGGCAACACGCGAGCCGACCGAGCGCCCAGCGGGCGCCGCTCGCTTCTGCCCTTTCTTGCAGCCGATTCAGGGCTTCATGTGCCACAAGCAGTTCACCACAGCGGGCCGCGGCCTCGATGATCTCGGGCAGCACGAGCGTGCCGAATCCGAACCTGTCGGCTCGGTAGATGGGCAGTGCGTGACTGTAGGCCGGTCTGTAGCGGCCCAGGCCAAGCTCCAGCACAGCGAGGTACATCGGTGCCTGGTCTCGGTAGGCACGAACGTCTCCCCCGCGGCGCTCCTCTTCGGCACTGATCCTGACCCCGTGTTCTCGCGCCTCGGCCTCACGACCCCGCCAACACAGGAGATTCAGCTCGGCCGACCAGGCCAAGGGTCTCCCGGTGGCCCCCGTCGCTTCTCCGAGAGCGCGAGCTTCGGCGCAGGCCTCCTGCGCCTCGTCGAAGCGGCCTTGACGGGTCAGAGCAATGGCCAGGCTCGCCAAGGCCGGAGGGAGAACCCAGAGGGCGCCCGCCCGACGGGCGAAGCGCACGTAGGCGTCCAACACCTCCGTTAGGAGGTCCTCGTCCAGCAGCTCGGTGCCGGCCAACGCACCGACGACGATCGGCACCGACATGCGGACGGCGTCGGGTGTCTCGGGGTCCCGGAGATTGTCCATCGCCGCCCTTAGCAGGGGGGCCGCCTCTTCCGGTGCACCGGACAGGCGGTGCAGGAAGCCGAAGAGGAAGCAGTCGGCGACAGAGGACGGCTCCTCGAGGTCAGGGGGGGTCTCGAAGACGTCCTTGGCGAAGGCGCGCACCTCCTCGATGGCGTCTTCTCGTGTGTACTCGGCAGCAGTGAGAGCGCTGAGCAGTGTTCGTCGTCCAAGCCCGGCGTCGACCGGCATGAGCCGCTTCGCGGCGGCAAGCAGCTGCCGGGCGGCGTCGCCGGTTTGGCCCCTGGCGAAGGACACCTCACCGCCGAGGCGCAAGGCCGCAGCCACTTGCCGGTCGCTCGTGGCCCCCGATTGGGCCTGGTCGAGCAGTGCCCGGGTTTGCTCGGGACGTCCCGCGGTGAGGGCAGCTTCGGAGGCGGCAAGGAGGCGGTCGGTTCGAAGCTCGTCGTCGACAGACAGCTCGGCCGCTCGGGCGAGGAACGTCGCCGTCGCCGCGTAACCGCCGCGGTCCATGGCCCGCTCGGCGGCCTGGGCGAGCTGAGCCGCCACCGCTTCGTCCGGTCCGCTCGCCCCCATCGCCAGGTGCCAGGCCAGGCGGTCCGGCTGCTCACGGGAATCGGTCAGCTCCGCCAGCACCTGGTGGACCAGTCGTCGTTGGGCGGCGGGCACGCTGTGGTAGGCGACCGAGCGGACCACGGGATGGCGGAACGTGACGGTGGGGCCGAGCTCGGCCAACCCAGTGAACTGGGACTCGGCCAGGGCGGGATCGACGCCGAGGCGCTCGGCGACGCGCAATAGGAGGATGTCGGAGGCGGTCGGCTCGGCCGCGGCCACCGCCAGCAGCAGCCGGGTGCCCGGCGAGAGCCTGCCCAGGCGACGGCTGAACATCTGCTGGAGCGAACCCGCGGCCGGGAGCGGGTCGGGCAAGGTGGCCGTCCCGGCCAGCTGCGCCGGGGTCAGCTCCGCAGCCAACTCCACCAGCGCCAGCGGGTTCCCGCCCCCTTCGGCGACAAGGCGCGACTCCACCTCTGGACTGAGCCTGCTTTTCGCGATCGACGACAGCAAGGTGGCGGCGGCGGCGTCGAGGACGCCGATGACGAGCTCTGGGAGGTCTTGGAGCGCCGAGGTCACCTCGGTGAGCTCGCGGGCCGCGAAGAGCATCACCACCCCCTCGGCCTGCAGCCGGCGGGCCACGAAGCCGAGAACCACGGCCGACTCGGGATCGAGCCACTGCGCATCATCAATGATGCACAAGAGGGGTGCCTCCGACGCCGCGTCGGCGAGCAGCGTGAGCACCCCGAGGGCGGTGAGGAAACGGTCAGGTGGTGGGCCGGCCAGCAGTCCGAAGGTCGACTGCAGCGCCTCGCGCTGGGGCGCTGGCAACTGCTCTATGAGCCCGGGGAACAAGAGGAGGAGCCGGTGCAAGGCGGCATAGCCGAGCGGGGCTTCTGATTCGACGCCGGTCACCCGCGCCACCTTCAGCCCATCGGCTTGGACCCGCGCCGCCACGGCATCTAACAACGCCGTCTTTCCTATTCCCGGCTCGCCTCGCACCACGAGAGCGGCACTGATGCCATCAGCCGCCTGTGCCAGCAGGCCGGTGAGCAGCTCGAGCTCCGAGGACCGGCCGATCAACTCCACTTAGAGCCAGAACTCCACAAGCTCATGGCGCAATCGTATGTCGGCCGCCTGCTGCGAGCCTGCGTAGGCCGCCATTGCCATCACGAGCGTCTCGACGCTGTAGCCCATGCGGGCGGCCACTACCCGCTCTCCGGAGGTACGGTCCGGGCGCGAGACGCCCGGGGGAGGGTCGACTTACCGGCACCGGGCAGCCCGGTGAACACACTGTCCCACCGGAGGTCGTCAGCGCACCGAGCTCCGCCATGTCTCGGTCCCGGCTCTCAGCCGACCGGGTGACGCAGCATGCCCGCAGCGACTGTTGCGTTGGTCTGCTCGTCCACCAGCACGAAGCTGCCTGTCTCCCTGTTCTCCCGGTACTCGTCGTAGAACAGCGGCGCGGTCGTGCGCAGGTGGATCCGGCCGATGTCGTTCAACTCGAGCTCGCTGGCTCGGCTGTCGTGATGGAGAGCGTTCACGTCCAGCTTGTACTGGAGCGAGCGCACAAGGGCGCGCGCCCAGCGCGTCGTGTGCTTGATCGCGAACGTCGTGCCTGCGCGCAGTGGTCTCTCAGCCATCCAACAGATCATGGCCGAGACGTCCTGGCCGACGTTCGGCCGGTTGTTGGGCCGGCAGAGCATGTCACCTCGCGAGATGTCGATGTCGTCAGCGAGACGGACGACGACCGACTGGGGTGGGAAGGCCTCCTGGAGCGGCCCGTCGGGGCCGTCGATGCTCACGACGTGAGTCGAGAAACCGGAAGGGAGCGCCACCACCTCGTCGCCGACTTCGAGCACGCCGCTCGCGATCATGCCGGCATAGCCGCGAAAGTCATGATGCTCGCTCGAGATAGGCCGGATCACGAGCTGGACGGGAAACCGCAAGTCGATCAGGTTGCGGTCAGAGGCGATGTGGACGGTCTCGAGGTGGTCGAGCAACGCGGGCCCGCCGTACCAGGGCATCTCGGGCGAGCGGTCCACGACGTTGTCGCCCGTCAGCGCCGAGATCGGGATGCAGGTCAGGTCGTACACCTGGAGGCGTTCGGAGAACCCGGTGAACTCGCCACGGATCTCCTCGAAACGCGCCTTGGAGTAGCCGACGAGGTCCATCTTGTTCACGCACAGCACGAGGTGGCGGATGCCCAGCAGCGAGGCGATCATGGCGTGGCGCCGCGTCTGCTCGGTGGGCCCAGTGCGGGCGTCGATGAGCAGCAGGACGAGGTCGGACGTCGAGCAGCCTGTGACCATGTTGCGCGTGTGCTGGGTGTGGCCGGGGGTGTCGGCGATGATGAACCTGCGGTTGGGCGTCGAGAAGTAGCGGTAGGCGACGTCGATGGTGATGCCCTGCTCCCGCTCTGCCCGGAGCCCGTCGGTGAGCAGGGCGAGGTTCACGTACTCGTCGCCCCGGGAGAGGCTCGTGCGTTGCACAGCCTCGAGCTGGTCCTCGAATATCTGTTTCGTGTCGTAGAGGAGACGGCCGATCAGGGTGGACTTGCCGTCGTCAACCGAGCCCCCCGTCGCAAAACGCAGCAGCTCCACTAGAAGTAGCCCTCTCGCTTGCGATCCTCCATCGCCGCCTCTGAGAAACGGTCGTCGGCGCGCGTGGCGCCCCTCTCGCTCACTTTCGTGACCGAGGTCTCGACGATGATCTCCGCCGGGGTCTTGGCGGCCGACTCGACCGCCGCCGTGCAGGTCATGTCGCCAACGGTCCGATAGCGCACGGTCGCCTCGAAGGCCTGCTCGCTCGCCACCCCGTCGCGCGGCTTGGTCCAGGGCCCGAGCGCGAGAAGCATGCCGGAGCGGCGAAAGACCATCCTCCGGTGGGCGAAGTAGATCTGCGGAAGCTCGAGGTCCTGCTCCTCCACGTACTGCCAGATGTCGAGCTCGGTCCAGTTCGACAGCGGGAAGACCCGGAAATGCTCGCCCGGCTGGTGGCGGGTGTTGTAGAGGTTCCACAGCTCAGGGCGTTGCGCGCGAGGGTCCCATTGCCCGAACTCGTCGCGTAGCGAGAACACGCGCTCTTTTGCCCGCGCCTTCTCCTCGTCGCGCCGTCCTCCCCCGAAGACCGCGTCATAACGGCCCTCCTCGAGCACCCTCAACAAGGTGTAGGTCTGCAGGCGGTTGCGCGTGGCTCCGGGCACCGGCTGCTCGACGATGGAGCCGGCGTCGATGTCTTCTTGCACCGAGCCGACGACGAGGCGTACCCCGAGCTTGACCACCTGCTGGTCTCGGTACTCGAGCACCTCGGGGAAGTTGTGCCCGGTGTCGACGTGCACGACCGGGAACGGGACGCGCTGGGGCCAGCATGCTTTCGCGGCCAGATGGAGCAGGACGGCGGAGTCCTTGCCCCCGGAGAAAAGGAGCGCCGGACGCTCGAACTCGGCGACGACCTCACGGATGATGTGGATCGCCTCGGACGCGAGCGTGTCGAGGTGCGAGAGACGGTGGGCCATCGAGTGGAGGCCAGACTAGTCACGATTCCAACGCCTCGCAGCGCTCACACCCTTGCCTTGTGACGAGCCGGCGGGCGCGACAGAACTCGAGCGTTGTGACTTCCTCGAAGCGGTCGTCCTCCTAGTCGAAGGGCTGATCGCAGGCAGCACTTCTGGCTCCCCCAATCTGCCACCCGGACCCTGAGTTCGACCGAGAAGGCTACGCCCCCGGCGGCCGAGAGAGCGGCCCGGCCAGCCCCGCTGGCAAACAGGGCCACCACGTCGTGTTCCAGGATCCTCTGTTCACAGTGTCAGGCTGGACATTTGACCACCGTCGATGACGTACTCGCCACCGGTGAGATAGGCAGCGTCGTCGGAAGCCAGGAACACAACCACCCTGGCGACGCCCTCGACCTCTGCAAGCCGGCCCATGGGCACAGTCTTGGTGCCCAGTTCCTGCAGTGTCATACCCGCAGCCTTGGCACCGTAGTCGGCCATCGCCGTCTTGGTATAAGTCGGGTGGATCGAGTTCTCGCCGATGTGGGCCGACGCGTATTCGGCGGCGACATCCTTCGACATGAGGCGCACGGCGCCTTTCGATGCTCCGTACAGGGTGTGCCCGGCCATTCCCCGAAGACCGGCGACAGACGAGGCATTGATGATGGAACCACCGCCGCGGGCCAACATTGCCGGAACCGTGTGCTTCATCCCTAAGAACATCCCGGTCACGTTTATCGCCATGAGGTGGTTCCAGGTCTCGACGGTTATCTCGGTCAATGGTGCGATGATGTAGATACTGGCGTTGTTGAACAAGACGTCGACACCGCGGAAACGCTCCTGGGTCCCTGCCACGACACCGATCCACTGCTGCTCCTGGGTCACATCGTGATGCAGGAACAACGCCTGGCCGCCGGAGGCGAGGATCTGATCGCCGGTCTGCTTTCCACCGGCGTCGTCGATGTCGGGCCCGGGCAGGTTTCGATGTTCCCTGTGGGCGTGCTTTGGGGTCGAGGCGGCTAAGACCATCGGGCCTCGCGGGCCGCCTGTGCGCGCGCCGCGTCTCCTGCCAACGTCTCGCAGGTGCGGCACCAGGGCTCGAGGATTCCCCAAACGCGAACCGGGCGCCTCATCTCGATCTCGGCGGTGGGCGAGCCGCAGGCGTGAGCACCACCCAGTTCGTCATCACCGAGGACCTCGGCCAGATGCCAGGTGCCCGGGAGTTCTGTTGTTGCCGGAGGGGGGTTGGAAGCACTGGTCGGCTTGGAGGGCAGGCGGGCAACCACGACGTATCTAGACATGACGTCCCCCTTCGTGATCCTCTGCGGAGACGAGTTTACGACCCCGGCCGCTGACGGAAGCTGACCGCCCCTGACTCGGCTGCCATTCTTTCTCTTCTGGGCGAAACAGGAAATTTCCGTTTATGATGCCGAGTTGTCATACAGCCGAGGTGTAAGGCCAGGTGACAAGACTGATGAAGACCAGCGAGCCGGTGAGCCAGTCTGAGGACGCTTCCGAAGAGCCGGGCGACGTCCCCAGGCGACCGGTCTCCCCCCTCCGCCGACTGCTCACCCTGAGCGGAGCACTTCTCGCCCTCCCCTGGATCGGTGTAGCCGTCGGCATCATCCTGCTCGGAGTGGTCTTCAACGCGACCTCGCCCTGTCATTGCTTCATGACCAGCGGCAACATCCTCACAACCGCCCAGGAGTTCTCCTACGTCGGCATCGCCGCCCTGGGCGGGGCGACGGTCATCATGACCAAGGGCATCGATCTCTCGATGGGATCGAATATCAGCCTATCCGGACTGCTGTGCTGCGCGGTGCTGGCCGGCGGGCACGGCACGGCGCTCGGGCTCCTCGCCGGCTTCGGTGCGGGGATCGGGGTGGGTCTGATCAACGGCATTCTCGTCACCGTAGTGGGCATGCAGCCTTTCATCGCCACGCTGGGCATGCTGAGCGTCGCCGGAGGGGCGGCGGTGGCCTACAGCCAAGGGTTCACGCTCTACCCGCCGCAGTCCTTCGACAGCCTTGGGCAGGGGACGAGCTTCGGTGTCCCCAACCCGGTAGTGGTGATGCTGGGGTTGATGATCGTTCTGACGCTTTTCATGCGTTACACCCCGCTGGGCCGTCACATCTACGCCGTCGGCGGCAACGAGGATGCCTGCCGGCTGCTTGGCATTAGAGTGCGGCGAGTCAAGATGTTCACTTACGTCCTGGCCGGTTTCCTGGGCTCTGTCGGCGGCGTGCTCCTGATGTCCTTCTTGGGTTCGGCCAACCCCAGCCAGGGCCTCGGCGACGAGCTGAACTGTGTCGCCGCGGCGGTGATCGGAGGGGTCAGCCTGTTCGGTGGCCAGGGCACCCTCGTCGGTGTGGTGCTGGGAGCCGCGCTGGTGGGCGAGATTTCGGACGGCCTCACTCTGGCCCAGGTGCCGGGCTACTGGACCGAGATGGTCGTGGGGTGCGTGATCTTGACGGCCATCGGGGTGGACCAGCTCAGGAGACGTTTACGGCGAGGCTGAAAAGAAGAGAGTAATATACAAATGCAATATTTCTGCCATCGTCTCGAAATCTGAGGGCGTTGGCAATGGGAGCGTAGAAGGAGGGAAAGCAACATGAGCGAAAAGCCGGAATCGGTCGTGTCCACGACCAAGGAAGGTACTTCACGGCGTGACTTCCTCAAGCTGACAGGGGCGGCCACGGGTGTCCTTGCGACGTCCTCTTTGTGGAAAGAGAAGTCGTTCGGCGGCTTGGTCCCCACGAGAAAGTACACGATCGCCATTGTTCCCAAAGGACTGGACAACCCGGTGTTCGCATTGGCCAAGCTCGGCCTCGAAGAGCGGGCCAAGGAGCTCGGTGACGTGACCCCGATCTTCACCGCCGGGTCCACCACCAACACCGAGCTCGACATTAACGTGCTCGAGGGCCTGGTGACGTCCAAGGTGGACGCTATCGGGATCAGCTGCAACGACCCGGTGGCCTACGTCCCTGTCATCGACAAGGCCATAGACAGCAAGATCGCTGTGATGTGCTGGGACTCGGACGCCCCCACCAGCAAGCGCCTCTGCTTCTACGGCGTCAACAGCTACGCGGTCGGGCAGGCTATGGGCCTCGAGATGAACACGCTCCTCCACGGGAAAGGCAATGTCGTCATCATCAGTGGCGCCCCGACCGCCCTCAACCTCGACGACCGCATCAAGGGCGTCGAGAACACACTGTCCAAGGGCATCACGGTCCTCAACATTCTTTACTGCAATGACGACACCCCGACCGCGATCGCCATGGAGGAGGACGCAATCCGGTCGTACCCGAACCTGAACGGGTTGATCATGGTCGGAGGCTGGGCGTTGTTCTCCAATGTGGGGGCCACGCCGCTGTTGGACAAGGCCAAGGGCAAGATCAAGGTTGAGTCCTTCGACCCGCTCGCAGCGGTGGTGACGTACCTGAAGGACGACATCGTGCAGTCGGTGTGGACGCAGGACTACTGGGGCTGGGGGTACGAGTCGGCTACCATCCTTTACTCGCTGTTGAACGGCGGTGGCTGGTACGAGACGATCCCACAGCCGTCGCACAACGTGGTGCCGGCCGACTGGAAGCTCTGGCAGGCGCGCTGGTCGGCGACGACCGGAGGCTTCGCGGCCGCGCAGAAGGTGTGGGGCGAGCCACCCTTTACCCCGCCGGGGCCTGCGGGTTCTTCGGGCCCGGTCAGGCATTGGACCAGCTGACGACTTGGTCTACGGGCGATGGCGGCGGGCCGATGCCCGCCGCCATCGCCGCGCCGGTCCTGGAGGCACGGCGCGTGTCCAAGGCGTTCGGCCACGTCCAGGCGCTGAATGAGGTCGACCTTGACCTGGTTTCCGGAGAGATACTCGGGTTGGTCGGCGACAACGGTGCAGGCAAGTCGACCTTGATCAAGCTCCTCTCCGGTGTGCTGCAGCCTGACGCGGGTGAGATCTTTCTCGACGGGCGGCGGGTTCACGTGAGCAGCCCCGTCGTTGCGCAGGCGCTGGGCATCGAGACCGTCTACCAGGACTTGGCGGTGGTGCCCATGTTCGACGTCGCCGAGAACCTCTTCCTCGGCCGGGAGGAGCTCATCGGCGGGCGGTGGGGGCGTGTGATCCCGATCGTCAACCGACGGAGCATGCGCCGCCAGGCCCGGGAGCAGCTGGACTCGCTGAACATCGGTCTCGGCTCAGTTCGCCAGAAAGTTGAGACCCTCTCCGGCGGCCAGCGCCAGGCGGTGGCGGTCAGCCGGGCGGTGGTGTTCGGGCGGCGCATCGTCATCCTCGACGAGCCGACCGCAGCCCTCGGGGTCCGCGAGTCGCATGCGATGCTGGAGTTGATCCAAACCATAAATGGGCGGGGCATGAGCGTCATCCTGATCAGCCACAACATGCCGCAGGTCTTTGAGCTCACGCACCGGATCCTGGTTCTCAGGGCAGGAACACGCGCCGGGGTGGTCCGCACCAAAGAGACGAACATGGAACAGGTGGTCCGGCTGATGACGGGCGCCGAGATCCAGACTGCCTGACCAGGCCCTCGCCAGCCTCTCGCTTCGGCGTCCCTACCTCGTTGCTTGGACCGTTCGCTCCGTACGGCGACGGGCCAATGGCGTAAAGGTTGACTTGACAAGACCAGCACTGTCAAGTCAACATTGACGAATGGACGCGTCCAGGCAGCCGGCGCATCGCTCGGGGGCACGACGGGCGGCTGCGGCGACACTTGCGTTTCTTCTCCTCGCCGTCGTGGTGACTGCGGTCTCCCTGGTGCCGGTGCCGGTCGGTACGGCCAGGGCGGCAATGAGTCCGCGTGCACTCGCAGGCGTCGGCGCCTCGCCGGTGAAGGTGCCCGGCAGCCCAGTCGGGAAACAGCTCGACTGGCTGCTCGGCATCGCGAATCGGCTCCCACTCAGCAGCGAGGAGATCTCCGACCACTTTGATGCGGCCATTCTCGCCCAGGTGACACCGGCCGAGCTCAACGAGGGCTTGGCGTCACTGGGTCCCCCCGGATCCTCGGTGACACTGCTGCAGCTTTCGAAGGTGGAGGAGCGTTCGTTGCTGGCGCTCGTCCAGATCGGGCGAGGTCGTTACTCGGTCGAGCTTGCCGTCGATGCCTCCGGGCTCATCGCCCACCTCCTTTTCCGGCCCGTCGCGGCCCCGATGCCGGCGTCGTGGCCAGGGATCGATCATCAGGTGGCGGGCCTGGCTCCTGAGGTGAGCTTCCTGGCTGCCAAGGTGAACCGGAACGGCACCTGCGGCCCGGTCAACTCGGTCCTGGCGGGAACCCCGCGTCCCCTCGGATCCATGTTCAAGCTCTTCGTCCTGGGCGCCCTCGCCAATGCTGTACGCGAGCACCGCGTCAGCTGGGATGAGCAACTCCGTGTCACCGCGGGCATCAAGGTCGGTGGGAGCGGGACGATCCAAGATGCGCCCGTCGGAACGAAGCTGAGCGTTGAGGCCACCGCCCTCAAGATGATCTCGATCAGTGACAACACGGCCGCCGACATGCTCTTGAAGCTCGTCACCCGCTCCGCCGTCGAAGAACAGGTGCAAGCCTGGTCGTCGCACGCGTCGCTCGACGTCCCGTTTCTCACCGTCAGCGAGATGTTCGCTCTCAAGTACCACGACTTCCCGGCCCTTGCGGACCACTACTTGTCGCTAAGCCCTTCGCAGCGGACCGCCTACCTAGTCGGAACTGTGGACAAGGTCCCGGCGAGCGCGGAGGAGGCCGCGAGCGTGCCGCGAGACATCAACTCGATCGAGTGGTTCGCCTCGGCCGATGACCTGTGCCGCGCTCTTGTAGGGCTCGCCGAGCTCGAAGCCGAGCCCGGGTTGAGCCCGATCAACGAGGTGCTGTCGACCAACAGCGGGGGGATCGACCTGAACGCGAGGATATGGCCGAGGATCTGGTTCAAGGGCGGAAGCGAGCCTGGCGTGATGACGCTCGGCTTTTTGGCTCGCGACAACCACCACCAGAGCTTCGTCGTCATCATCCTCACCGAGGACACGAAACAACCCGTGCAGGAATCGGTTGCCGTCGAGCTCGCGGGCCTCGAGGCCGCCGCGGGCGCGTTCGGGTTGCTGCGCTGATCGAAGGGCGCTACCCACTCGCGATGCGGCTGAGGGGGCGGCCGGTGGACGCCGCCAGATCTCGCAGGTAAGTTGTGGCCCTTATTCGCCAATACCGGTGGACTAGCCTTTGGTCGCATCGACGCCTGTAGCCAACCCCCCAGATCGGCGAAGAGTGCCGGACGCTCCGAGACGGGCGAGACGCACCTGGAGCGGCGGCCGGGGCCCGGTCTTGACTACTGATCAGCCGCTCTGCGACTGGCCGCCGATCATCCAAGGCGGGATGGGCATCGGCGTGTCGGGTTGGCGCTTGGCACGTGCGGTCGCGCTGACCGGCCAGCTCGGGGTGGTCTCGGGAGTTGCGCTTGACACCCTTCTTGCCCGCCGACTCCAGCTTGGAGACCCGGGCGGTCACATCCGCCGCGCGCTCGCCAGCTTCCCGAACGCCGAGGTGTCCCAGCGAATCCTGGATCGCTACTTCGTCGAGGGTGGTCTCGCTCCCGAGGAGCCCTTCCGGCTCGTGCCGCGTCTCTCGCTGAACCCGAGCCAGCGCGGCACCGAGCTTGCCGTCGTGGCCAACTTCGTGGAGGTGTTCCTCGCCAAGGAGGGACACGAAGGCCTGGTCGGGGTCAATTACCTGGAGAAGATCCAGATGGCCACTCCGGCGGCGACCTACGGCGCCATGCTCGCCGGAGCCGACTACGTCCTCGTCGGCGCCGGGATCCCCGCTGAGATCCCCGCTCTGCTCGACTCGTTGGCGGCGGGCGGGCCGGGTGAGGTGGCAGTCGACGTGCTCGAGGCCGGGGGCCGTCGGTTCGCCGTTGGGGTGGATCCAGAGCTGGTCGCGGGGAGCAAGCTCGAGCTTCGTCGCCCGAGGTTCCTCGCCATCGTCGCCTCGCACGTGCTCGCCTCCTATCTCGCTCGCGATGCCCGTACCCGTCCTGAAGGGTTCGTTGTCGAAGGACCGGTGGCGGGCGGCCACAACGCTCCACCCCGGGGCGTGCTCACACTTGACGAGGACGGCCAGCCCGTCTACGGCCCTCGTGACGTCGTGGACCTGGAGAGACTGGGTGAGCTCGGCTTGCCGTACTGGCTCGCCGGCGCCTTCGCCGGCCCTGGACTGCTCGCGCGAGCCCGCGAGCTCGGGGCGACGGGCATCCAGGTCGGCTCGGCGTTCGCACTGTGCGAGGAGTCCGGCTTGGACGCCTCGTTGAAGCGGGCCTTGATGGAGAGCGCCCTTGCCGGCACCCTGCACGTGCGCACCGATTCCGTGGCCTCGCCCACAGGCTTTCCCTTCAAGGTCGCCGACCTCCCGGGGACTGTCGCCGAGGCGGAGGTCTACGAGCGGCGCCGTCGGATCTGCGAGGCCGGCTACCTCCGGGTCCCGTACCTGTCACAAGACGGTGAGCTCGGCTACCGCTGTCCTGCCGAGCCGGCTTCCGCCTACGTGCGCAAGGGCGGGAAGATGGAGGACACGACCGGCCGGCGTTGTCTGTGCAACGGCTTGATCGCCGCCATCGGGCTCGGCCAGCGCCATCGTGTCGGAGCCGTGGAGCCTCCCGTCGCCACCATCGGACAGGACCTGTCGTTCCTCCCGGAGCTGGTCGGGGACGAACGGTCAAGCTACAAAGCAGCCGACGTAGTCGCCTACCTGCTAGGCGTGCCGAGCGCGAGACCCCATGACTCGAGAGCTGCTCAAGCCACCGGTGGAGCCGCCGGCCGGGCCTCGGACGACGGTTTGCCGTCTCGGGGCGTCACGACCTAAGATGCTTATGTGCCGCAAGCAACTAATGGAGCGGGCGCAGCTCCGCTGAAGTCCTCCCGGGAGTCGGTGCGCCAGATCCGGGCGTCGTTTTGGACCGTGGCTCGCGCCATGGGACAGGTCCGTGTTCACGACAGGCTCATCCAAGCGGCGGGCGTCCGGCTAGACCGCGGCGGGTCGGCCCTGCTCTACATGCTCTATGCGCAGGGGGAGTCAGTACGCGTCACCGCGCTCGCCGAGTTACTGGGTGTCGACGCCCCGACGGTCACCCGCAAGGTCCAGCAACTCGAGCGCGAGGGACTCGTGGCCCGTCAAGCCGACGCCGAGGATCGCCGCGCAACGCGTATAGGGCTCACCCCGAGCGGGCGAGCGATCATCGATCGCGTGCTCGAGGCCCGGCGGGCGTGGTTCGACCGGTTGCTCGAGGGCTGGGAGGAAGCCGACTTGAAGACCTTTGCCTCGATGCTCGAGCGGTTCGCAGCCTCATTGGAGCGCAATTTGGAAGATGCCGGCAGGGGCGGGTAACCGATGCTGATCAGCCTCTTGCGTCGCTATCTCGGCCGCTACGCCAGCCAGGTGTGGCTGGTCATCGTCCTGCTCGCGGTCCAGGCGCTCGCCAACCTCTACCTGCCGAACCTCACCGCCGACATCATCAACAACGGCATCGACACGGGCGACATCCACTACATCTGGGCGACCGGGGAAGTGATGCTCGCGATCACCTTCGTGGTGGGGCTGCTGGCGGCCGTGGCCGTGTACTTCGCCTCGAAGGTCTCGATGGGCTTCGGCCGCGATGTCCGTGCTGCCGTCTTCAGAAAAGTGCTGGGTTTCTCGGCGCAGGAGGTAAATCACTTCGGAACGCCGTCGCTTATCACGCGCAACACCAACGATGTCCAGCAGATTCAGCTGTTCTTGCAGATGTCTCTCACGCTCATGGTCCAGGCGCCGATCATGTGCGTCGGGGGCGTGATCATGGCGCTGAGGGAGGACGTGGAGCTCTCGTCCCTCCTCCTGGTCGTCGTCCCGCTGATGGTCGTCATTCTCTTGATCCTGCTCAAGACGGCCGTCCCCCTGTTCCGGTCGATGCAGTCCAGGATCGACCGCGTCAACCTGGTGCTTCGCGAGCAGATCACCGGCGTGCGGGTCATCCGGGCCTTCATCCGTACCGGCTACGAACGGCGGCGGTTCGCGGACGCGAACGAGTCGCTGACCAACACGGGCCTGCGGGTAAACCGCATGTTCGCCCTCGCCCTGCCCACCGTCATGGGGGTCATGAACCTGTCGTGCGTCGCCGTGCTCTGGTTCGGCGGGCACCTGATCGCGAGCGGGAGGATGCCGATCGGTAACCTCACGGCTTTCCTGAGCTACATCCTGCAGATCCTCATGGCGGTGATGATCGCCGTGATGATGGTCATCCTCCTTCCGCGGGCGGTGGCGAGCGCCGATCGGATCGAGGAGGTGCTGCACACCGAGCCTGCGGTCCAGGACCCGCCGCGACCTGTCGTCCCCCCGTCCTCGACCGGGCTCGTGGAGCTACGAGATGTCGTCTTCGAGTACCCCGGCGGCGAGGAACCGGTGCTGCACGGGCTGTCGTTCTCGCTCGCGCCCGGCGACACCACGGCGGTCATCGGCGGCACGGGCTCGGGCAAGACCACGATGCTCAACCTCATCCCGCGCCTGTTCGACGTCACGAGCGGCACTGTGCTCGTGGACGGGGTCGACGTCAAAGAGCAGGCGCGAGACCATCTCTGGGCGAGGATGGGCATGGTGCCGCAACAGGCGTACCTCTTCAGCGGCACAGTGGCGGACAACTTGCGTTTCGGTCGGGCAGACGCCACTGACGCCGAACTGTGGCACGCCCTCGAGGTCGCCCAGGCGAAGGACTTCGTCTCTGCCATGCCAGGCGGGCTCGGGGCCGAGATCACCCAGGGTGGTACGAACGTGTCCGGCGGCCAGCGCCAACGCTTGTCCATCGCACGGGCGATCGTGAAGCGGCCGGCCATCTACTTGCTCGACGACTGTTTCTCCGCTCTCGATGCAGGTACCGACGCCAGGCTGCGCGCCGCGCTGCGTCTCGAGACGACGAACGCGACCGTGATGATCGTGGCGCAGCGGGTGAGCACGATCCTGCACGCCGATCGGATCATCGTGCTCGACGACGGGCGCGTGGTGGGGATCGGCCCGCACGAGGAACTCATGTCGTCCTGCCCCGAGTACCGCGAGATCGTCGCATCTCAGCTCGGCGAGGAAGCAGCGTGAGCACACCGGCCGGGCAGCGCCAGCCGCGGGCCGGAGGCTTCGGCGGCGGACGCCATATGGCGATGGCGGGGGAGCGGCCGAAGGACCTGCGGAGGTCCGTCCGGCGTCTTGGGGGCCGCCTGAGGCCCGAGCGGGTCCGCATCGCGCTGGTCGCCGTCATGGCCTCCGGGAGCGTCGCTTTCACCGTCTTCGGCCCGAAGATCCTCGGCAGCGCGACCGACGTCTTGTTCAACGGTGTCATAGGAAAGCGCCTGCCCGCCGGGGTGACCAAGCAGCAGACGATCGCCATCTTGCGCGCGAAAGGAGAGCGACAGCTCGCCCAGATGGTGAGCGGAATGAACCTCACGCCCGGCGTCGGGGTCAATTTCACGCACCTTGGCAAGTTGCTCGGCGAGGCCGCACTCGTGTACCTGTTCGGAGCCGTTCTCAACTGGGCCCAGGGTTACGTGATGGCCGGTGTGGCGCAGAGGACCGTCTACCGCATGCGCGAAGACGTGGAAGCCAAGCTGGCGCGGCTCCCGCTGCGGTACTTCGACCAGCACCCACACGGAGACATTTTGAGCCGCGTCACCAACGACATCGACAACGTGACCACGACGCTCCAGCAGGGCTTGAGCCAGCTCCTCATGTCGCTGCTCACGATCCTCGGTGTCCTCGCGATGATGTTCTGGATCAGCCCGTTGCTCGCAATCATCTCGTTCATAACAGTCCCGTTGTCGATTGTGGTGACGTTCTTGATCGCACGCCGCTCCCAGGTGCAGTTCGCCGCCCAGTGGGCGCGGACGGGAACGTTGAACGGCCACGTCGAAGAGATGCACACGGGTCACGCTCTCGTGCAGGTGTACGGGCGCAGCCAGGCCGCGATCGACGAGTTCGACCGCGAGAACGAGCCGCTTTACGAGGCGAGCTTCAGGGCGCAGTTCCTTTCCGGCGTCATCCAGCCCGCCATGCAGTTCCTGTCCAACTTGAACTACGTGGCTATCGCGGTCGTGGGCGGATACCGCGTGGCGTCGGGGGCGCTGTCGCTCGGCGACGTGCAGGCGTTCATCCAGTACTCGCGGCAGTTCACGATGCCGATCACCCAGATAGCAAGCCAGATGAACCTCCTGCAGTCAGGTGTCGCATCGGCCGAACGTGTCTTTGAACTACTGGACGCAGAAGAGGAGGAGCCGGACAGCGCGCATCCCGCCCAGCTTCCCGATCCAGAGGGACGGGTCGACCTCGAGGACGTGAGCTTCCGCTACGAGCCCGACGAGCCGCTCATATCGGACTTCACACTTTCGGTCTCGCCCGGTCAGACCGTCGCCATTGTCGGCCCGACCGGAGCGGGCAAGACGACGATCGTCAACCTGCTCATGCGTTTCTACGAGATCGACTCAGGGCACATCCTTCTCGACTCTGTTGACGCGAAGCAGCTCACCCGAGACAACGTCAGGCGGACCTTCGGCATGGTCCTCCAGGACACGTGGCTGTTCACCGGGTCGATCAGGGACAACATCGCCTATGGGCGCGAAGGTGCCAGCAACGAGGACGTCATCGCAGCAGCGGAGGCTGCGCACGTGGATCACTTCGTGAGGACCCAGCCCGAGGGCTACGACACGGTGGTCGACGAGGACGCCTCCAATATCTCGGCGGGGCAGAAGCAGCTCGTCACGATTGCTCGAGCCTTTGTCGCCAACCCGACCATCCTCATCCTCGACGAGGCGACGAGCAGCGTCGACACGCGCACGGAGGTCCTGATACAAGAGGCGATGGCGCGCCTGCGACAGGGACGGACGAGCTTCGTCATCGCCCACAGGCTCTCGACGATCCGCAACGCCGACACGATCGTGGTGATGGAGGCCGGGCGGATCGTCGAGCAGGGCAATCACGCCGAGCTCATGGCGCGCCACGGTGCTTACGCGACGCTGTACGAGAGCCAGTTCACCGAGGCCTTCGTGGAGACGGTCTGACCGGGCGGCTTCGAAGGTCCGGGCGTCACGCGCGCGACGTGGCGGCTTCGCGCGCGGGCACCTCGAGGAACGGATAGCGCCGGATGCCGTTGGCGTGCAACCGGTACTGAATGGTGGTCCGAATCACACCAATCCCGTAGCGGACGCTGCGCCTGAAGTTGATCGAGGACGAGTCCTGCGCGTAGCGGGTCGGGCAGGAAAGCTCTCCGATGCTCGCCCCGAAGGCGACGGCCTGGGCGATCATCTGGTTGTCGAAGACGAAGTCGTCGGAGTTCCGCTGGAAGGGCAGTGCCTCCAGCAGGTCTCTGCTGTAAGCGCGAAGGCCCGTGTGGTACTCGGACAGCTTTTGGCGGAGAAGCACGTTCTCGAAGAGGGTGAGGAACCTGTTGGCGATGAACTTGTAGGCGGGCATCCCTCGCGCCATCGAGTCCTGGGCGAGGATGCGAGAGCCGAGGACGAAGTCGTACTCTCCGTAAGCGATCATCGCCGCCAGAGCAGGAACCAGGAGCGGAGAGTACTGGTAGTCCGGGTGGACCATGACGATGATGTCGGCCCCGCGAGCCAGCGCAGCCTTGTAGCAGCTCTTCTGATTCGCTCCGTAGCCGCGGTTCTCCTTGTGCCGGATCGACACGAGACCGAGGTGCCTGGCTTGCTCGATCGTGTCATCGGTGCTGGCATCATCGACGAGCAGGACGTCGTCTATGACGGCGCGGTCGAGCTCGTCAACGGTCCGTTTCAGCGTTTCCCCGGCATTGTAGGCAGGAAGCACCACGGTGATCTGCTTCCCATTGAGCACGGTGTGAGTGTAGTCATCTGTTCGGGCACCACCGGAGTAAGCCTGCTCACGCGCCCCTAAGTAAGGTTGCCGCCGTGCTCAGCCTCAGCCGACCTCCTGACCAACGCTGGCTCCTCCTCGCCGAGTCGGTCGCCGTCCTGGTCTCGCCGCTCGTGGGCTTTTTCGTCTTGAGGATGCGGGCCATGGCGCCCGTCGAGCTGCCCGATCCGAGCATGCACACGATCTACATCGTCGACCCGAGCCAGATGTTCACCCGCTACGCGGCCGCCTTCGCGGCGACGGCGCGCATGCGCGAGGGGGCCCAGGCCGGCTTCCTCGTCCTCGCCCGCCTCGCCTATCTCGGCTTCGGGGCCCTTCCCGGCTTCTTCGTCATGCGTTACTTCTTGGCCCTCGTCCTCGTCGTGCCCGCCTATGTGCTCATCCGGCGCCTCTACGGCGTCCCGGCGGCCGCCCTGGCGGTCGTGGTGCTGCTCAGCTGCCCTGTCATCATCACCGCCTGGGGGACCGACTACCCCGACTGCGCCGTGGTCTCCTATGTGGCCGGGGCGGTCGCCTGCCTGGCGATGCCACCCCGGGAGCGTTGGCGCCCGGGGTGGCTGGCGGCGGGGGCGGTGTTGTTGAGCCTTGCCACCTGGTCCCACGGCATGGGGGTCGTCCTCAGCGCCTGCACGCTCGCCGTCTATGTCCTGGTGCGCCTTTCGGGGGCCCGCCGGCACCTCGTCCGGGACGTCGTCTTTTTCGCCGCCGTCGCCGCTACGACCACGGTGGTCCTCATGGAAGCCTCTTTGCTCGTCCTCGGCCAGTTCGACTTCATCCGGCCCGCCATCGCCGGGGCGGAGTTTCTGAACCGGCCCGACCAGACACGCCAGTGGCACTCGTCGAACTGGCGCTGGGCCCCCTATGTGGCCTACCTGCTCGTCCCGCCCTCGGTCGTGGTCGCCTTCGGGCTGAGCTTTTACCGCAGGCTCAGCCGGCTCCCCATGCCCCAGGCCTTCGTCGGGCTCGTGTGCGCCGTCCAGCTCGGGGTGTTCTCCTACCTGCAGTTCGCCTACCACGTACAAGCCCTGGAGATGCACTTTTTCTCCTCCACCTTGTGGGGGGTGGTCTGCCTGGCCCTCGCTCTAACCCTGGCGGAGGTCGCCCGGCCCCTCTCGGGCCGCCCGGTCGCGCGTTGGCTGCCCGCGGTCCTGGTCCTCGCCGTCCCCCTCGCCTACGAGGCGGACCCGCACGTGCCGGCCTTCGGCTGGCTGCCGGCCGGGGCGGCCCTCGCCGCCGTTCCGGTCGTGGCGGCCGCGACCATGCGCTCCTGGAACCTCGGTGTCACCCCCGCCCACTCCCAGCGGCGCCCCGGGCCCGGCTTCGTCACCGCCCTGGCCCTCGCCCTCGTCGCGATGACGGGCTCCCTCCTGGTGCTGACCGTGGCCCCGCGACCTGCGGTGCCGGCTTTCAAAGGGCTCGCCACGGCCGGGGACCCGCCTTCGAACTACAACGCGGCTCTCGGTGGCCCTGCCGCCGGCCTCATCGACTGGTACCAGGTCAGCGCCTCCCTGCCGGGCTTTGTGGGCGACCCCACCTACAAGGGCGAGCAGCTGCTGATGTGG
>JBEKBT010000046.1:0-21091 GCA_050015255.1 Acidimicrobiales bacterium | reverse complement strand
CTCCTCGGACCGTGGCTCGGTCGTAAAGCTGGGGGAGCGAAGGCCCAGGGCGAGCACGTAGGCTGCGCTTGCATGGTGAAGGTTGACTCTCAGGCGAAACCCGTGACGGAAGTAGGGATCAACTCCCTGATCGTGCTGCTGCGGCTCACGGAACGGCCAGACCCGATGTGGGCGTCGATCTTCAAGGGCAAACTCGAGAAGCCGAGCGACTACGCGCTTTTGTTCTCAGCATCCGAAGTGGGCGGCGCCGCCGCGGTTCGAGTGATCTTGCCTTCGATCTTGAGCGATGCGGACGCCGAAGCGATGCTTCGCTTCGCCGTCAAGCTCGTCGCAGAGGTTGACGGCGAGCACTCCGACCGGGTGCGCAGGATCCAACACCTCGAGCAGGTCGTCCAGAACGTCGCAGGGAGCGTGCTCACCGGCTGAGCCCTCGCAGATAGCCTCGGGGCGAATGCGGATCGCCCTCATCTGCCCCTACAGCTGCACAGTGCCCGGCGGCGTGCAGACCCAGGTGCTCGGGCTCGCGAGGGCGTTGCGATCACGAGGGGACGAAGTGGCGGTCATCGCACCTGCTGAGACAGCGCGCATGGCCGGTCGGCTCGACGAGGCCGCACTGGACGGCGCCATCTTCATCAAGGTGGGCGCCGGGACCCCGGTGTCTGTGAACGGCTCGCGCGCCCCGGTCTCGCCGTGGCCGGCGACGATGTCGCGGACCCTCGCGGCTCTGCGCTCGTCCGCCCCTCAGGTGGTACATGTCCACGAGCCGTTCGTCCCCGGCCCGACGCTCGGGGCGGTCCTGACCGGGCCTCGCCCCATTGTCGCCACCTTCCACCGTTCCGGGGCCGACCTCGCCTACCGGGTCTACGGGCACCTCGTCGGACCGTTCTCACGCCGGCTTGATGAGGTCTTCGCCGTGTCCGAAGAGGCCGCCAGCACGGCCCGGGCGTGTGTCGGGCGCCTGCCGAGGCGGATCCGGATCATCCCCAATGGCGTGGAGGTCCAGAGGTTCGCCTCGACAGATCCGTGGCCGTCAAGCGGTCCCACCGTCGTTTTCATCGGCCGCCACGAGCGCCGGAAGGGACTCGAGGTGCTGCTGGAGGCCTTCGCCCTCTTGCCGGCGTCCACGCGCCTGTGGGTGCTCGGAGACGGTCCTGAGACCGGTCGGCTTCGGGCCCGGTTCGGCTCGGACGCCAGGATCGAGTGGCCGGGGCGTGTCGACGACGATGAGCGGGCCCGGCGCCTGGCGGGCGCGCACGTCCTTGTCGCGCCGTCCCTCGACGGGGAGTCCTTCGGCATGGTGCTGCTCGAGGCGATGGCGGCGGGGACAGCTGTCGTCGCGTCGGACCTGCCCGGTTATCGGCTTGCTGCCGCAGGAGCAGCCCGTCTCGTGCCGACGGGGGACCGCACGGCGCTCGCCGAAGCCGTCGCCGAGCTGCTTGGCGACGACGCCGAGCGGGAGGCTCTGTGCCAGCGTGGTCGCCTCCGCGCCTGGGAGTGTGACATGGGCGCCGTCGCCGACTTGTACCGAGACGTCTATGCCCGGTTGGGGCGCCCCGGGCGGGGGTAGCCTCGGGAGATGCCTTCTAACACCAGGGACCGAGCGAACTGGCAGCGCCGTGGCCCCGAGGGGGACGGGAGGGCCCGCCGCGCGGCCGAGGCTCAGCAGGCCGCCTACGAGGCTTCGAGGGCGGTTCTCGCCGTTGCCGCCCGTCGCAGGGACGCGGCCTGGCGCCACGCGGCTCGAGCGAACCGGCGACGAGCAGCGGCGGCCCTGGTGGCGCCGCTCTCGTTCGCGATCGTGCTGATGGCCCTCGGAGCCGTCTCGACGGCCTTTTTGATAGCCGGGGCTGTGATCGCCTGTGCCGTCGCGGTCGTGTCCTCGACCGTTTGGGTGCGCTCGGCCGGTGTGCTGGCGCGCCAGCTCGGAGGCACGGTGGTCACCGCCGAGCGGCGGCCCTCCGCTCTCGGCGCGGCGGAGGCCGCTCGTCTCGTCGATGTCGCCGAGGGACTGTTCGCGGTCTTCGGTCTGCCGGGAGCAGAGATCCGCGTGCTCGACGACCCCGCTCCGAACGCCATCTCGGTCGGCAGCCCCCCTCAACGGGGGGTGGTTTTCGTGACGAGCGGGCTCGTGCTGGCCTTGGACCGGATCGAGCTCGAGGCCGTGCTCGCACACGAGCTCGCTCACATAAAGCGCGGCGACACGGTCTCGGGCGCGATCGCCGTCCTCGTTTTCGACCCGATCGGGCGTCACATCCCCGTCTTCGCCAGGTTTGGCGACAAGGTCGCCGGCAACGCCCGTGAGACGATCGCCGACCTTGCCGCCGTCGGGGTGACGCGCTACCCACCAGGGCTGATCTCGGCGCTCGAAAAGATCGCCGGGTTCCCGAGCTGCCGACCCGGGTGCCTCTCGCGCAGTGTGACAGAGTCGACCTCGCGACTATGGCTGGCGCCCTTCGAACGGCCCAGGAACGACCGGGAACGGTTCGGGACCCTCGATCTCGACGAGCGTGGCGCGGTTCTGCGCGAGCTGTGAGCGACCGGCAAATGGGCGGGCGTCCCAAGCTCGGACTGGCAGGGGCATCCCAAGCGTGGTCGAATCATCAGTTGGGCATCGAGGGAGGCTGAGGCGATGTCGGGCCATTCCAAATGGGCAACCACCAAGCATCGGAAGGGCGCCGTCGACGCGGCCCGGGGGAAGCTGTTCGCCAAGCTGATCCGCCAGGTCGAGGTCGCGGCGCGCGAGGGCGGCGGGGACGTGGCCTCCAACGCCACCCTCCGCACGATGTTCACCAAGGCTCGGGACGCCTCCGTCCCCCTCGACACGATCGAGCGGGCGATAAAGCGCGGTACCGGCGAGCTCGAGGGGGTGCGCTACGAGGCGATCTCCTACGAGGGCTACGCGCCCTCGGGCGTCGCGCTGATCGTCGAGTGCCTGACAGACAACCGCAACCGCACCGGGTCCGAGATCCGGTCGCTGTTCTCCCGCAACGGTGGCTCCATGGCTGAGCCGGGGGCGGTCTCCTGGCAGTTCGAACGCAAGGGCGTCGTCATGGTCCCGAAGTCGGTCGGGGAGGACGAGCTCATGGCTGCCGCCCTCGACGCAGGTGGGGAGGACCTGCGCGACGAGGGGGACGAGTGGATGCTCACGAGCGCGCCCACGGATCTGAGCGGGCTGCGCAGCGCCCTCGACGCGGCGGAGATCGCCGTCGACTCAGCCGATCTCGAGATGGTGCCGAGCACGCGCGTCGAGGTCACTGACGAGTCGACGGCCAAGCGCGTCCTGAAGCTCATCGAGCTCCTGGAGGAGCACGACGACGTGCAGGCCGTATGGGCGAACTTTGACATCCCCGACGAGATCCTGGAGCGCGTCGAGCTCTGAGCCTTGCTGCACGGTCCCCCGGCTCGCCGGTCGCGCAGGTTACCATCGAACGAGTGTTTGTCCTCGGCATCGATCCAGGCCTGTCCAGGTGCGGCTACGGCTGCGTGCGCTCTGAGGCCGGACGGACCTCTGCTGTCGCTGCCGGTGTGATCACCACAGCCTTGGACGAGGCCGTGCCCTCTCGGCTGGCGGTGCTGCGTTCGGAGCTGCACAGCCTCGTGCGCGAGTTCCACCCTGGCGTCGTCGTCGTCGAGCGCGTCTTCTTCCAGACCAACGCCCGTACCGCGATGTCGGTCGGCCAGGCGAGCGGCGTGGCGATGCTGACCGCCGTGGAGCTCGGCTGCGAGGTGGTGGAGTACACCTCGAACGAGGTCAAGCTGGCGGTCACCGGCTTCGGCGGCGCCACGAAGGACCAGGTGCAACGCATGGTGGCCCGCCTTCTCGGTCTTGACGCCGTGCCAGAGCCGGCCGACGCGGCCGACGCCCTCGCCCTCGCCCTGTGCCATCTGAGCACGGCACCTTGGGCGCGCCTGGCACGTCCTGTGGCCGACGGCCCAGCGGCCCAGGTGGCCCGGCCGTGATCGCCTCCTTGCGCGGCGTGGTGACCGAGCGCCGGCCGATGGGTGACGCCTCGGTCGACCTCGTCGTCGAGGTCGGCGGCGTCGGCTACCGCCTGCTCGTCGCCCCGAGGACGGCCGCCTCGTTGCAGCTCGGCGAGGAGGCCGCCCTCTCGGTGCACACGCACGTTCGCGAGAGCGCCATCACCTTGTACGGGTTCGCCTCGGCCGAGGAGCGCAACGCCTTCGAGCTGCTCCTCGGGGCCCATGGTGTAGGTCCGGGCCTGGCTCTGGCGATCCTCAGCACCCACGGGCCGGGTGAGCTCGCCCAGGTGGTCGCCACCGGCGACGTCGAAGCTTTGAAGCTCGTCCCCGGCGTCGGGCAGAAGACGGCGGCGAGGCTGCTTCTCGAGCTGCAGGCGCGCTTTGACTATCTGAGCCCCGAGGGCGCGTCGCTGAACGGCTCCCGCCAGCCGGACCGCCCACCTTCGGTGGCGGCCGAGGTAGGCGAGGCACTGGCGCAGCTCGGCTACTCGCCCGAGGAGGTGAGAGCCACGATCCGCGCCTTGCCTGGAGAGGGGACCGTGGAGGAGCTGCTGCGCCTGGCGCTGCGCAACCTGGCGCCGCGACGGTGAAAAGGCCATGAGCCCCCGACGGGAGATCCTCGCCAGTGCCGGTCAGGGCACCGTCCAAGACGGTCTCGAGCAGCGGCGCGACCCGACTCCCTTTGACGGTGAGAGCGCGTTTGAGGTTGGGATACGCCCGAAGCGCCTTGCCGACTTCGTGGGCCAGCAGCTGTTGCGGGAGAAGCTCGAGATCATCGTCGAGGCCGCCCGGCGTCGGGAGCAACCGGTCGACCACGTGCTGTTCGCGGGGCCGCCCGGGCTCGGCAAGACGACCCTGGCGGGGATCATGGCCTGCGAGATGGGCGCGGGCCTGCGGATCACATCCGGGCCGGCGCTCGTGCGAAGTGGCGACGTCGCAGCCATCTTGACCGACCTCCAGCCCGGTGACGTGCTCTTCATCGACGAGATCCACCGCATGGGCCGGGCCGTCGAGGAGCTGCTCTACCCGGCGATGGAGGACTTCCAGCTCGATATCGTCCTCGGGCGCGGCCCGACCGCCCGCTCGATCCGGCTCGACCTGCCGAGGTTCACCCTCGTGGGCGCGACGACACGTACCGGCCTCATCACCGGCCCCCTCCGCGACCGTTTTGGAATCGTGGCGCGTCTCGAGCTCTATAGCGAAGCCGAGCTCGAGACCATCGTGCGCCGCACCGGCGTGCTCTTCGGGGTCGAGCTGACAGACGCGGGGGCAGGCGAGATCGCCCGCCGTTCCCGCGGCACGCCTCGCCTCGCCATCCGCCTGCTCCGGCGCGTGCGCGACTTCGTGGAGGTCCGGGGCGAGGGTGTGATAACCGAGGAGGCGGCCCGCGAGGGTCTGAGCGTGTTCGGTGTGGACGAGCTCGGGCTGGACAGCGTCGACCGGAGGATCCTCGAGACCTTGTGCCTCCGCTTCGCCGGCCGGCCGGTGGGCCTTTCCACCGTCGCGGTGAGCGTGGGCGAGGAGCCGGAGACGGTCGAGGACGTCTACGAACCGTTCCTCTTGCAGGCCGGCCTCATCATGCGCACGCCGCGGGGAAGGCTGGCCGCGCCGGGCGCTTACGCCCATCTCGGCCTCGAGGTCCCGGGGCAGCTCTTCAGCATCCTGTCTGTCGGGGAGCCCGATAATTCGGACGTTTTACCGTCGCGTCAAGCGTCCGCGAGCGGCGGGGTGCAAGATGTGCTGTTCGCCACCGAGCCCGACGAGGACCGTCGCATGAAGGACCTCGATCTGGGCGACTAAGGTGACGGGTCGCATCATTCCTTGAGCGATAGGCCTAGCATGTCCCCTGTCCACGTCACCGCCGTCTCCAGCATCCACACCCTCGCGACCTTCACAGGCCCACTCATGGTCGCTGCGACCAAGAAGTCCGGCAGCGGGGCTACCACGCTCATCTTCTTCCTCCTGCTGTTCGCAGTCGGGTACATGTTCTTGATCCGGCCGCAGCGCCAGCGCCGACAGCGCCAGCTCCAAGCCGGCAAGCAGATCTCGGTCGGGGACAAGGTGATGCTCACCTCGGGCATCATCGGGCGAGTCGAGGGCTTCGTGGGCGATCGGACGAGGATCGAGATCGCTCCCGGCACGGTCATCGAGGTCGTGCGTCAAGCCGTGTCGCAGCGTCTCGACGATACAGTCGACGGCGATCACGGGGTCGACGCCCCTGCCTATGACGGGCGTGGTCATGACGACCTTGTCGACGACGCCGGCCGCGACCCCTATTCGGTGGCACCCCTCGAACCAGGCGAGACGACCGATCCGGCCAACGACCACGACGGGCACCGTCCGGGTGGCAACGCGAGCGGAGGCGGCATCCGTTGAGAAGGGGCTTGGTTGCCAGCGTCGTGCTCGTCTGCCTTGTCTGCTTTGGAGCGCTCGGCGGCGTCCTAGCCGCGGGCTGGTCTCCCAAGCTCGGCTTGGACCTCGAGGGAGGCCTATCGGTGGTGTTCCAACCGGTCCACAAGGCGTCCCCGGCACAGCTTCAGACCGTGGTCAGCATCATGCAGCAGCGGGCCAACGGCCTCGGCCTCGCCAGCCCCAACATCGGGACCCAGGGCGGCAACATCGTCGTCCAGCTCCCCGGGGTGAAGAACTTCTCAAAGGTCATCGGGGAGATCGGCAGCACGTCCCAGCTTTTCTTCCGCCCGGTGCTGTGCGCGGCTGACGCCTACACACCGCCCAGCTCGTCGACGACCACGACCTCGACGACCGTGCCGAAGTCCAAGTCGACAAGCGCGACTTCCACCTCGACGACGACCTCGGTCCCGCCGGCCAGCAAGAAGAGCACCACCACGAAATCGACCGCGGCGAAGAAGAAGAAAAAGGCCGCCTCGTCCGGCTACGTCAAGCCACCGGCGTGCGGTTCGGCCTACGTCTACACCACCTCGACCTACGTCGGCGCCAGTGGGACGGGCGGTGCCTACAACCCCGGCCCCGGGCCGGACACGGCTTTGACCTCGGTGCCGAGCACGCCCGCGCTCGAGGACACGGCGTCGCGAACGGTCCTCATCCCGGCAGCCAACACCTCAGCCACCGGCGGCGTGCCCCGTTACGAGCTCGGCCCGACCCCCTATGACGGCACGACTCCGGCGACCGGCGAGATCCTCGCCTCGGCCTCGACAGAGTTCGAGGCGACCTCGGGACAGGGCTGGGTCGTGAACTTCACCATCAAGTCGCAGTACTCGGCCTTCTTCGACTCGATCGCGAAGCAGAACTACCACCTCCCTCTCGCCATCGATCTCGGCGGCAAGGTGGAGTCGGCGCCGACGATAAACGCGACCGCCTTCGGCGGTTCGGGTCAGATCACCGGTGCCTTCACCCAAGACCAGGCGAGCGCGCTCGCGCTCGTCCTCAAGTACGGCCAGATCCCGATCGCCCTCTCCACCCAGACGTACCAGACGGTGTCGCCGACGCTCGGGAAGAAGTCGCTGCAGGCCGGTCTCCTCGCCGGCCTCCTCGGGCTGTTGTTAGTGATGTGCTACACGATCTTCTACTACCGCTCGCTCGGCGTCGTGGTGGTGCTCGGCCTTGTGAGCACGGCCGCACTCATCTACTCGATCATCTCCCTCCTCGGGGAGACATCGGCCGGCCTTACGCTGGACCTGTCGGGAATGACGGGCCTCATCGTCTCGATCGGCATCACTGTCGACTCCTATGTCGTCTATTTCGAGCGATTAAAGGACGAAGTGCGCTCCGGCCGGTCGGTCCGGTCCTCGGTGGACAGGGGCTTCAAGAGTGCCTACCGCACGATCCTGTCCGCTGACGCGGTGTCCTTCCTCGGGGCACTCGTGCTGTGGATCCTGTCCATCGGCGCGGTGCGGGGCTTCGCTTTCATGCTCGGGCTGTCCACCATCATCGACGTCATCACGGCCTACACCTTCACGCGTCCCCTCGTGATCCTCCTCGGCCGCAACCGGTTCTTCACCGACGCCAAGGTCTTCGGTGTCGCGAGGGGCCTGGCCGCACCCACGGCGGCCGGAATATGAGCACCGCCTCGATCGCGCTCGGCAGTGCCGAGGAGCGCAGGCCCAATGCGCTCGTCCGGCTCTATCGCGGACAGACCCGTTTCGACTTCGTCCGCAGGCGGAAGTGGTGGTTCGCGGCCTCCGGGCTCGTGATCATCGCGGGGCTGGTCTCGCTCGGCGTAAAGGGCCTGAACTACAGCATCGAGTTCGTGGGCGGCACCTCCTGGGAGGTCGCGGCACCGGGCGTGACCGTGGCCCAGGCGCAGAGCGCGCTTGCACCGCTCGGATTCGGCGGGGCGACGATCACTCAGCTCGCCAGCGGCAGCAAGGAGAGCCTGAACGTAGAGACCAAGCTCGCCAGTGGCAAGCCCGGTGTCAGCACGGCCGAGGCGACAAGAGTGGCGGCAGTCCTCGCCGCGCTGGCGCACAAGCCCGCATCGTCGGTGTCGGTCGAGAACGTCGGGCCGACCTGGGGGAGCGACATCACCCATAAGGCTGTCGAAGCGCTCATCGTGTTCCTCATCGTGATCGCGGCCTATATCTCGCTCTTTTTCGAGTGGAAGATGGCGCTCTCGGCCATCGTCGCCGTCGCGCACGACATTCTCGTCACGGTCGGGATCTACTCCTTGGCGTCATTCCTCGTCACGCCGGACACCGTCGTCGCCTTCCTGACCGTGCTCGGATATTCGCTCTATGACACCATCGTCGTGTTCGACCGCGTGCGAGATAATTCCCGCGGTCTCGGCGCGACCGGGAAGCTCTCGTACAGCGACGTGGTCAACCTCTCGATGAACCAGACGCTCGCCCGGTCCATCAACACCTCCCTCGTCGCGATCCTCCCCATCCTCTCGGTGCTCGTCCTCGGCGCCGAGGTGCTCGGTGCGGTCACGCTCGAGTACTTCGGACTTGCCCTGCTCATCGGGCTCACAAGCGGGGCGTACTCGTCGATATTCATCGCCTCGCCCCTTCTCGCCGTGTCGAAGGAGCACGAGGACCGCTACCGGAAGATCCGCGAGCGCCTCGAGTCGCGCGGAACCGCGACACAGCTGATCTCACCGGCGGCCCTTGCCGCCGGTGCCCTGAGCGGACCAGAGCCGGCAACCAGCGTGAAGCGCCGCCGCGCCGGGGGTGTGGCGCCAGCCCGACCCTCGACGCTGCGTCCTGGCTCGGCCCGCGGCGCGGCTGTCGCGGTCGCCGATGAGGAGGCAGGTGAGGGCGGTCCGGAGGCGGGCTTCGGGGACGACGGCGCCGCAGCCACCGGCAACGGGGACGGCAAGCTCCCAGGACCCCGCGGGACGCCGAAGCGCCCCGCACCTGCGCCCCGCGCCGGCACGCCGACACACCGCCCACCTCCGCGGCCCCGCAAGAAAGGCCGGCGCCGGTAACGCCGGTGCCCGTCCCCGTCGCTCTCGGCAGCCGGATTCCGGGCCCGGCCCGTCGCGCCCCGTAGGCTACGCGGCCATGATCGACATCCGCCTGGCCCGCGAGCACCCCGACGAGTTCCGCCGCGCCCTTGCCCGAAAGGGGGCCGCCGCCGACTTCGAAGCCCTGATGCAGGCCGACGCGCTCTGGCGGAAGCTGTCTGCCAGGGTTGACGAGCTGCGTGCCAGGACCCGACCGCGGGACAAGCCGACCGAAGAGCAACGGGCGGCCCTCGTGGCCGTGGGCAAGGAGCTGCGAGAGGCCCAGAGCGAGCTCGAAGAGATCGAGCGGCGCCGGGCGGAGCTGCTTGCGGCGCTCCCGAACCCACCCGACGACAGCGCCCCCGACGGTTTCAGCGACGAGGACGCTGTGGAGCTGCGCAGGGTCGGGACACTGCCCAGGTTCTCATTCGAGCCTCGCGACCACCTGGCGTTGAGCTCGCGCTGGGGCAGCTCCCGTGCCGACGCCCTCTCCAGACCGGGCTTCGACCTGGAGCGGGGGGCGCAGGTGGCGGGATCCCGTTTCGTCTATCGCAGGGGTGCGGTGGCCCTCGTGGAGCTCGCCTTGTACCGATACGCCCTCGATCGGCTGGTAGGGCTGGGCTTCGAGCCTGTTCTCCCGCCGGTGCTGGTACGGGAGTCGGCGATGTACGGCACAGGCTTCCTGCCGACCGATGAGGTGAACCTCTACCAGCTCCCCGGCGACGGCCTCTACCTCACCGGGACCTCCGAGGTGGCCCTGGCCGGCCTTCACCAGAACGAGACCTTGCCCGCCGACGAGCTGCCATTGCGTTATGCGGGCTACTCGACCTGCTTCAGGCGCGAGGCGGGCGCGGCCGGCCGGGACACGCGGGGAATTTTCAGGGTGCACCAGTTCGACAAGGTGGAGATGTTCTTCTTCGCCCATCCCGAACGTTCCCGTGCTCACCACGAGGAGATCCTCGCCATCGAAGAGGACCTCGTGCGAGACCTCGGGATCGGCTACCGGGTCGTGGTCACCGCGGCCGGCGACCTGGGACCGTCCGCGGCGAAGAAGTACGACGTCGAGGCTTGGATCCCGAGCCAGGAGCGGTACCGGGAGATCACGTCCTGCTCGAACACGACCGACTATCAGGCGCGGCGGTTGAACATCCGCTTCAGGGACGGGGACGGGTCACTCCGCTTCGTCCACACCTTGAACGGGACCGCCATGACGGCCCGTTTCCTGATCGCCCTCCTCGAGGCGAATCAGGACGAGGAGGGCCACGTCGCCATCCCTGCGGTGCTTGGCCCCTACGGAGCTCCCGAGCGCCTCTGAGAGCCCCTGAGCGCCCCTGAGCTGCTCTGGGCGCCCCTCCCCGCCGTTCTCTCTAGGCCCGAGGGTCGAGAGCCGCCGCTCCGAGCTGGTCGAGCGGCCCGTGACCGGCACCGAGGTGCCACTTCGAGCCTCCGCGTATCGCCCGGGTGACGAACCCCTTGGCCAAAAGGGCGGCCGCGAGCGGTTCGAGGCCGAGGGCGAGGTTGGCGGCGATCGCGGCCGAAAAAGTGCACCCGGTGCCATGCACGTTGGGTGTCTCGACCCAGGGCGCGCGAAGCAGCGTCACGGAGCGTCCGTCGAAGGCGACGTCGACGGCCTCGGTGTCGCGCCGGCGCCCGCCTTTTACGATCACGAGCCTCGGACCGAGGCCCTGCAGCTCGCGGGCCGCGACCTCCATCGCTTCCAGGTCGGCGATCCGGCGCCCGGTCAACAGCTCGGCCTCCGGCAGGTTCGGTGTGACGACGACGCTCCAAGCGAACAGGTCGCGGTACGCACCCGCGACGTCGTCTTTCTCGAACATCGGCTTGCCGCTCGAGGCGACCAGCACCGGGTCGACCACGAGCGGCGGGAGCAACCCGGCCGCGGCGCGGCTCGCCAGCAGCTCGACCACGGCGGAGGTGGCCAGCATCCCCGTCTTGGCGGCTCGTACGGGCAGGTCGTCCAAGACGGCGTCCAGTTGTGCGGCCACCATCGCCGGCGGTACCGGGAAGAACTCGCGCACCCCGAGGGTGTTCTGAGCGGTGACAGCCGTCACGACGAGGGTCCCGAACACTCCCAGTGCCGCGAACGTGCGGAGATCGGCCGCGACGCCGGCACCGCCGCCTGAGTCGGTGCCGGCAATGGTGACGGCCACTTTGGGGGTCCGGCTCGTCAATTCTGCGCTTGCGGGGTCGCCGTCTGTCACGGCGGCGATCCTAGGACCGCCTCGGCCGCACCGGCCGCCCCGCCAGCTGCGCCTTTGGGCCAATTCGGCCACGAACCGGCACGGGGACGGTGGGCGCCTGCGCCCCGGACCCCGGTGTTCGCAGGAGCGCTCCGGTAGGCGGATACGCTCATTGGCGTGCATTTCGAACGGCTCATCGGCTTGACCATGACCGTCGCCTACACCAGGGCAGAACTCATCGAGGATCTGGTCCTCGGTACCGTCTTGGCGATCCTCGGCTATGTCCTCTCGGAGCGCTGCAGGCGCACCCGCGGCGTGACGCCGTGGAACATGCCCTCGGCGCTTTGGGCTGTGCTGTTGTTCTTCTTGACAGTTGTCGGCGCCCTGCTCTACCTGATCGCGTACATCACCACGAGGCCGAGGACAGGACGCACGCACTGGGACGGGCGTACGGAGGGCTGGGGCCCAGGCTCAGGCGCCTCCGGCCCACCCCCGCAGGGTTGGAACACGCCTGGGACGGGCCAGTGGGGGACACGCTCCCCTCAAGGCTGGGATGCTCCGGCTCCCGGCCGATGGGGCGCGCCACCCTCTGGATCCGGAGGGGCGCCACCCCCCGGGGGGTGGGAGGCTCCTCCGCCACCTGGGACGGCCTTCCCGGGCTTCGCGGCACCGGGGTCGCGGGGAGCCGCTCCCGGCTCGGCGCCAGTTGTGCCCCCTCCGCCGTCCACCCCGCGGTCTTGGCTCACCGACCCCTCCGGACGCCACGAGCTTCGCTACTGGGACGGGACGAAGTACACCGAGCACGTGGCCGACGCCGGGCAGATCAGCGTAGACCCGCTCTGAGGCGGTGCCTCCGGCCGCCTTGAGGCTTTGCCGGACGGAGGCGCGAAGGGAGGGGGCCGGTCGCGTGTATTGTCTGGCCTTACTTGCTGGGCCAAGGGCGTCCCGGCCATTAGCCGATGGTGAAGGCCGAACGGCTGAGCCGGATGTGAACCCGACCAGCTCCCAGAGGGTCGCTGGTCGCCTGTGAGCGCTACGAGGACGCGAATGACCAGCAAGGACAATGTGGCGGGTTGTTACGACCCCGCGTACGAGCACGATGCCTGTGGGGTCGCGTTCGTGGCTGACCTGAAGCACCCTGCCAGCCATCGTGTCGTCAGCCTCGGGTTGACCGCGCTAGAGAACCTCGCCCACAGGGGCGCCTTCGGGGCCGACCCGGCTACAGGTGACGGAGCCGGGGCGCTCGTGCAGCTGCCGCACCGGCTCTATGCGGAGGTTGCCGGCTTCGATCTTCCCGAACCCGGCGGCTATGCCACGGGGATGGCCTTCCTCCCACCAGAGCGCCGCGCCGCCCAGAACGCGATCGATCTCGTCAGCCGTGTTGCCTGCGAGGAGGGCCTGAGAATTCTCGGATGGCGGGAGATGCCAGTCGAGATCTCCGCGGCCGGTGAGTCCGCCAGGGCCAGCGCCCCCAGGTTCGCCCAGGTCTTCATCGCGCCCGAGGTGGTCGGCGGGGCGCGGGGCGACAGCGCGCGCACCGGCGACGCCCTCGAGCGTCAGTGCTTCGTGCTGCGCAAGCGTGTGGAGCACTCCGACGTGGGCGTCTATTTCCCCTCGTTGTCGACCCGCACCATGGTCTACAAGGGGATGCTTGCCGCTCAACAGCTGCGAGCCTTCTTCCCGGACCTTAGAGACGAGCGCCTCGAGAGCCGGATCGCGCTCGTGCACTCGAGATTCTCGACCAACACCTTTCCCTCCTGGCCGCTCGCTCATCCCTACCGCCTCATCGCGCACAACGGCGAGATCAACACCCTGCAAGGCAACCGGAACTGGATGCGCGCCCGGGAGGCGTTCCTGGCAAGCGACACCTTCGAAGGCGACCTCGGACGGATCTTCCCCGTCGTGACACCGGGGGGGAGCGACTCGGCCACCTTCGACGAGGTCCTGGAGCTGCTCCACCTCGCCGGGCGGCCGCTTTCCCATGCGGTGCTCATGATGATCCCCGAGGCCTGGCAGAACCATGCCGAGATGGACCCCGCCCGGCGGGCATTCTACGCCTTCCATGCCTCGCTCATGGAGCCCTGGGACGGGCCGGCGGCCGTCGCCTTCACAGACGGCACCGTGGTAGGCGCGGTGCTGGACCGCAACGGGCTTCGTCCCGCCCGCTACTGGTTGACCGACGACGGGCTCGTGGTCCTCGCGTCGGAGGTGGGCGTCTTGGACCTCGACCCAGCGTCGGTGATCGCAAAGGGTCGCCTGCAGCCAGGACGGATGTTCCTCGTCGACACCGCCGCCGGCCGCGTCGTGGAGGACGACGAGATCAAGTCCTCCCTGGCCGCAGAGCACCCGTATGCACAGTGGCTCGCCAACGGGCTCGTCCATCTCGACGACCTCCCCCCGCGGATGATGCTGACGCCCCAGCACGCCTCGGTCGTGCGCCATCAGCGGCTCTTCGGGGTAACCAGCGAGGAGCTGCGCCTGATCATCGAGCCCATGGCCCGGACCGGGAGTGAGCCGATCGGCTCGATGGGCTCCGACACGCCCCTTGCCGTGCTCTCCGAGCGGCCCCGGCTTCTCTACGACTACTTCACCCAGCTGTTCGCCCAGGTCACGAACCCGCCCCTGGACGCCATCAGAGAGGAGCTCGTGACCTCCCTCGAGGCCACCGTCGGGCCGGAGCGGAACCTGCTCAAGCCCGGAGCGGACTCGTGCCGGCAGATCTCGCTCCCATACCCGGTCATCAGCAACGACGACCTGGCCAAGCTGCTCTATGTCAACGAGCACGGGGAGACCCCGGGCTTCTCCAGCTTCGCCGTCGACGGCCTGTTCCCGGTGGGCGACGGTGGGCCGGGCCTCGAGGCCGCCGTCGACAAGGTCTGCCGGCAAGTGTCGGAGGCGATCGCCCTCGGCGCCAACATCATCGTGCTCTCGGACCGGAACGCCAACGCCACCAATGCCCCGATCCCGACGCTCTTGCTCACAGCAGCGGTGCACAACCATCTCGTGAGGGAGAAGGAGCGCACCCGAGTCGGGTTCGTCGTCGAGAGCGGCGATGCCCGAGAGGTGCACCACTTCGCCCTGCTGATCGGCTACGGCGCGGCCGCCGTCAACCCATACCTCGCCCTCGAATCGATCGCCGAGATGGTGCGCGACGGGCTCTTGGGCGAGGTGTCCGAGCGCGAGGCGTTCCGGCGGTACCTGAAAGCAGCCAGCAAGGGTGTCCTGAAAGTGATGTCGAAGATGGGCATCTCCACCGTCGCCTCCTACACCGGCGCCCAGGTGTTCGAGGCGATAGGGCTCGAGCGGGGCCTCGTGGACCGATACTTCGGTGCGACACCGAGTCGCCTCGGCGGCATCGGGTTGGCCGAGCTGGCCGAAGAGGTCGCCCGTCGCCACCGTTACGCCTACGAGGGACCCGAAGCCGGCCCGGGAGAGCTCGAGATCGAGGTCGGCGGCGAGTACCAGTGGCGCCGTGGGGGCGAGTACCACCTTTTCAACCCCAGGACGGTGTTCAAGCTGCAGCACGCGACGCGCGCCAAGCGCTTCGACGTGTTCAAGGAGTACACCCAGCTCGTCGACGAGCAATCGGAGCGGCTGGCCACGCTTCGCGGCCTTCTCCGCCTGCGCACCGGCGAGAGTGCGGTGCGGCCCCCGGTCCCGCTCGAGGAGGTCGAACCCGTCGAGGCGATCCTGAAGCGCTTCGCGACGGGCGCCATGTCGTACGGCTCCATCTCGGCCGAGGCGCACGAGACTCTGGCGATCGCGATGAACCGTCTCGGCGGCCGGTCCAACACCGGTGAGGGGGGCGAGGACCCGGAGCGCTACGTGCCCGATCCCAACGGCGACCTGCGCCGGAGCGCGGTCAAGCAGGTGGCTTCGGGCCGTTTCGGCGTCACGAGCGAATACCTCGTCAACGCCGACGACCTCCAGATCAAGATCGCCCAGGGCGCAAAGCCGGGCGAAGGCGGCCAGCTGCCGGGGCACAAGGTCTACCCGTGGATAGCGAGGACTAGGTACTCCACCCCGGGTGTCGGGCTCATCTCCCCGCCCCCCCATCACGACATCTATTCGATCGAGGATCTCGCCCAGCTGATCTACGACCTGAAGAACGCCAACCCGCGCGCCCGTGTCCATGTCAAGCTCGTGGCCGAGGTCGGAGTCGGCACCGTCGCGGCCGGTGTCGCCAAGGCACACGCGGACGTCGTGCTCATCTCCGGCCACGACGGGGGGACCGGTGCCGCCCCGCTCACCTCTCTCAAGCACGCGGGCGCTCCTTGGGAGCTCGGCTTGGCAGAGACCCAGCAGACGCTGCTGCGCAACGGGCTCAGGGACCGCATCACCGTCCAGGTGGACGGTCAGATCAAGACCGGCCGGGACGTGATCGTGGCGGCGCTCCTCGGGGCCGAGGAGTTCGGCCTCGCGACCGCGCCCCTCGTCGTCTCCGGTTGCGTGATGATGCGCGTGTGCCACCTCGACACCTGTCCTGTGGGCATCGCCACCCAGAACCCCGAGCTGCGCAAGAACTTCACCGGGCGGCCCGAGTTTGTCGAGACCTTCTTCCACTACATCGCCGAGGAATGCCGCGAGCTCCTCGGCGCACTGGGTTTCCGGACGATGGCCGAGGCAGTGGGACATGTCGAGAGCCTCGACATCGCCGCCGCCGTCGACCATTACTGGAAGGCGGCCAAGCTCGATCTGCGACCCATCCTCGAACCTGTCGGAGGGCCGGGCGCAACGCTGCACCGCACCCGAGACCAGGACCACGGCCTCGACCTCGCCCTCGACCGCGAGCTCATCGAGGCGTGCGGGGCGGCCATCTCCCAAGGCCGCTCGGTAGAGCTGGAGCGGCCCATCCGCAACGTCCATCGCGCCGTCGGTACGATGCTCGGCTCGGAGATAACCAGGCGCTACGGCGGGGCGGGCCTGCCCGAGGGCACGATCTGTCTCAGGTTCCAAGGCTCGGCTGGGCAGAGCTTCGGCGCCTTCGTGCCCCACGGCATGACCATGACACTGGTCGGCGATGCCAACGACTACCTCGCCAAGGGCCTCTCGGGCGGGATCATCGCGCTCAGGCCGCCAGAGGCGTCGCCGTTCCGGGCCGAGGACCAGATCATCGCCGGCAACGTCGTGCTCTACGGGGCGACCGCGGGGGCGGTGTTCATCCGGGGACAGGTCGGAGAGCGGTTCTGCGTGCGCAATTCCGGGGCGACCGCGGTCGTCGAAGGCGTGGGCGACCACGCCTGTGAGTACATGACCGGGGGCACCGTGCTCGTCCTTGGTCCCACGGGACGCAACTTCGCGGCCGGGATGTCCGGCGGCATCGCCTTCGTGCACGACCCCGAGGCCATCTTGCCCAGGCGCCTGAACCCCGAGATGGTCGAGCTCGAGTCGCTCGACGAGGAGGACCGGCGTTGCGTCCAAGAGCTCTGCGAGGCCCATCTGGCCCGGACGGGCTCGGCCCGGGCCGCCCGGCTTCTCGCTCGCTGGGATGAAACGCTCGGCGAGATCGTCAAGGTCATGCCCCGCGACTACCGCCGCGTGCTCGAGGCGACCAGGCGGGCCGTGGAAGCCGGCGGATCGGTCGACGACGAAATAATGGCGGCGGCGCATGGCTGACCCCCGGGGATTCCTGCGCTACGAGTGGACGGGCCCGCGGCGTCGTTCCGTCGAGACCCGTGTCAAGGACTGGCGGGAGGTGTATCTCCCCTTCGGGCGCGAGGAGCTCGCCGAGCAGGCCGCGAGGTGCATGAGTTGCGGCATCGCCTTTTGTCACGAGGGCTGCCCTCTGGGCAACCTGATCCCGGAGTGGAACGACCTCGTCCGCACAGGTCGGTTCGCGGAGGCGAGCGACCGCCTGCACGCCACGAACAACTTCCCCGAGTTGACGGGGCGGCTCTGCCCAGCGCCATGCGAGGGGTCGTGCGTGCTCGGGCTCGTCTCCCAGCCAGTGCTCATCAAGCAGGTCGAGCTGGAGACCGCAGAGTGGGCGGCGAGCTCGGGCGTGCTCGCGCCCGGGCGCCTGAGACGAAAGAGCGGAAAGAAGGTGGCTGTGGTCGGCTCGGGCCCTGCAGGCCTCGCCGCCGCTCAGCAGCTCACCCGGGCGGGCCACGAGGTCGTTGTCTTCGAACGCGCCGAGCGCATCGGCGGCCTGCTGCGTTATGGCATCCCCGAGTTCAAGCTCGAGAAGTCGGTGCTCGACCGCCGCCTAGCCCAGATGGAAGAGGAAGGGACGCAGTTCCGCCCCCGGGTCGCGGTCGGGGACCTGGGCCAGCCGCGGCCGGCGGGTATCCCTGGGGCGGCTGCCCCGGATGCGTCCGTGGTCAGTGCCGCCTGGCTTCGCAGCGAGTACGACGCCGTCGTGCTGGCCGGTGGTGCCACCCGCCCGCGCGACCTCGCCGTCCCCGGCCGTGAGCTGAGGGGCGTGCATTTCGCCATGGACTATCTGAAGTCGGCGAACCTCGTGTGCGAGGGCAGGTTCCAGACCCCGCCGATCGACGCCGGCGGCAAGCGGGTGGCGATCATCGGCGGCGGCGACACGGGTGCCGACTGCCTGGGGACGGTCCACCGCCAAGGTGCCGCCTCGGTCACCCAGCTCGAGATCCTGCCGATGCCCGGCTCGGCCCGCTCGCCTTACAATCCGTGGCCGACGTGGCCGGTAATACTCCGCACGACCTCGGCCCACGAAGAGGGAGGCGAGCGGCTCTTCTCCGTGAGCACGACGGGCTTGGTCGACGACGGCTCCGGCGCCGTGGGGGCGCTTCGCGCCGAGACCGTCGAGGCGGGCAGCCTCGACGGGCGCCCGTCGTTCGTGCCCCTGCCCGGGACTGGTTTCGAGCTCGAGGTCGAGCTCGTGCTGATCGCCATGGGCTTTGCCGGGCCCGAGACGAGCGGTTGCGTGGCCGAGCTCGAGCTCGGGCTCAACGCCCGTGGCAACCTCGCCGTCGACGAGTCCTTCGCGACGACCGCACCGGGTGTGTTTGCCTGCGGTGACATGGCGCGCGGTCAGAGCCTGATCGTCTGGGCGATAGCCGAGGGCCGCTCCGCCGCGGCGAGCGTCGACCGCTATCTCATGGGTCGCAGCGACCTGCCCGCGCCCGTCGTGGCGGGGCAACTGGCTCTCGCCTGAGTGCTCCGGCCGGCCTCCGGGGCAAGAGACGCACCCTACATAGGTCTCCCGACCGCCAGAGCGGCATTGCTCGCGATCCATTCCTCGAGTCGGGCCGGGCTCATGGGGTTGGCGACGTAGAAGCCCTGGAGGGCGTCGCATCCGATCGCAGTCAACTGCTCCATGACCGGGGCGGAGTCGACCCCCTCGGCAATGACCGACAGGCGCAAGCTGTGGGCAAGCTCGACAACCGAGCGGACGATGGCCCGCGCCGTGTCGTCGCTCAAGAGCGGCTCGACGAAGGACTTGTCGATCTTGACCGCCGTTACGGGAAGGCGCTGCAGGTACGAGAGCGAGGAGTAGCCGGTGCCGAAGTCGTCGAGGGAGAGCCTCACGCCGTAGTCGACGAGTGACTCGAGGCTGCGGAGGGCCCCTTCCGGGTCGAACATGACCGCGCTCTCGGTGATCTCGAGCTCGATGGAGCTCGGGGGGAGCCCGGAACGGCTGACGGCCGTCGTGACGGCGTCCATGAGCTCCGGGTCGTGCACGGTGGCGGCAGACAGGTTGACAGCAACAGGTATCAGATATCCCGCGCGATGCCACGCCGCGCACTCGGACAGCGCCTTGGCGAGCACCCAGTTGGTGAGCTCGCGGATCATTCCAGTCTGCTCGGCCAGAGGAATGAAGGCGTCTGGGACGAGCAGCCCGCGTTTCGGGTGGCGCCAGCGCACGAGCGCCTCGACGCCTGTGACGACCTTCGTCAGGGCGTCGACCTTCGGCTGGTAGTCGAGTCGGAACTCACCCTTGTCGACCGCATCGGCGAGCTCGCCCGCGAGCTCGAGGCGGGACAGGCTCGAGCGCTCGAGATCCTCGCTGTAGCGGCGGATGCCCCGCCGATCCGCCTTGGCCTGGTACATGGCGACCTCCGCCCGCTGCAAAAGGGCGGGCACGCCGAGGTTGGCACCGTTCTCGTCGACGGCCGCCTCGGCGACCCCGACGCTCCCGCGAAGGCGCAGCCGGACGCCACCGACGTCGATCGCCTCCGAGATCGCAGCCAGCAGTCGGGCAGCCAGGGCATCGGCGTCCCCGGTATCGGTGACGCTCGAGGCGACGACGGCGAACTCGTCCGCGCCGAGGCGGGCGACGATCTCGACGGGATCTCCGAGCTGGTGGAGGCGCCTCGCCACCTCGAGGAGGACAAGGTCGCCGAGGGCGTGGCCCAAGGTGTCGTTGACTTCCTTGAAGCGGTCTATGTCCAAGACGAGCACGGTGCGCTTCACACCGCTCAGCTCGGACTGCTTCGGCACGGCCATGGTGTGGCCGTGGTCAGCGAGCACGAGCCGGTTGGGCAAGCCTGTGAGAGGGTCGTGCAGAGCCTGGTCACGGATCGCGTCTTCGGCGCGGTTGCGGGCGGCGGCGGCGGCGAGGACGTTCGCGACCGCGACGACGAAATTCACGTCTTCCTCGGCGAAATGGCGTGGGCTCCGGCACCCGACGCCGAGCACGCCGGTGGGGGAGTCCTGGCCCTGGATCGGCACCTCGATCACGCTCATCGCCTCCGAGCGGGTCCAGAAGTCCGGTATCTCGAAACGGGCCTCGCGGGCGAGGTCGTCACAGATCACCGTTTCCTGGGTGACGAGGGCGAAGCTGACCGGCGAAGAGGTCGGATCGGTCGAGAGCAGCTCCGGTCCCGTGCGGCCATGCCCGCGGCTGGCGATCAAGGTCACGAACGCCGTGTCCGCCATCGCCTCGAAGACGTGCACGAAGTCCACTTCCAGCTGCTCGGCGAGCAAGCTGACGGCGTCCTCGACGAGGTTGGGGTACGCCAGCCCGACCAGCGCCCACCTGCCGAGGTCGGCGAGCGCCGCCTGGCGCCCGGCGTTCGAGCGGAGGCGCTCCCCGCTCTCGAGCACGGATCTTTCGGCGCTCGCGCGGGCCGAGACCTGTGCCATGTAGGCGGCGGCGAGGCCGATCTGATCGGCGACGTCTTGAAGAACCGTCCGCTCGGCCCGAGAAGGGAGGCCGTGCGAGCTGGGACGGGCGAGAAGCAGCGCCCCGTGGACCTCAGAGCGGGCACGGACGGGCACTATGCACAACGCGACCGCGCCCAAAGGCTCGAGAAGGCGAGGGGCCTCGGGGTCGTCCCACTCGCCGAGCTGGCTCCAGGCGACCTGCGGAGACTCGAGCGGTCCGCCCGTGGTGAGCACGCGGCCGACAAGGCCGGGCGCCGTGAACGGCCGGGCTGCAACGAGCGCCCGGGCCAGCAGGGCTTCGCTGATGGGATCTTGGTCAGCAATTGCGGCCACATAGAGATCTCCCGCTTGATCCTCGAGCCAGAGAACCGCCGATCCCGCGAGCGCCTCCGCGATGATGCGCGTCGCGAAG
>JBEKBT010000045.1:0-21494 GCA_050015255.1 Acidimicrobiales bacterium | reverse complement strand
CGCCCGTAGCTCCTTCGATGCGGTCACGACGGCACCGGGGTCCTTCCACACGGGAGTCGCGAGCCTCAAGATGAGGTTGGTCGGGTTCGAGCTCGCCTGCGGGAAGTACTTGGCGAGGGCCGCATTGCCGCTGGCCGCGTCGCTGCCGCTCGGGGCGCTTGTAGCTCCGCCGAACCCCGCCGGCGTGTAGAACAGCGCCCCGAAGGCGAGCGCCCCGAAGGCGAGGACGCCGATCGCGAGCGTGTGTACCGGACGCTGGATCACGCGCTGGGCGACCTTGCCCCACCAGCTCTCGTTCGCGTCCCCCGGTGCGATCTTCGCCGGCCAGAACACGGCGCGCCCGAGGATGGCGAGCAGCGCGGGCAAAAGCGTCACCCCGGCGACGAGCATCACGGCGATCCCGACCGCCAGCGGCACGCCGAGGTCGTGGTAGATCCCGAAGCTCGCGAACAGCAAGGTCAAAAGTGCGAGGACCACCGTGCCCGCCGACGCGCTGATCGACTCACCCACCCGTGCGACCGCGCGGGCCACCGCATCATGCGGCGACAGGCCTGAGCGGAGGCCTTCTCGGACCCTGAACACGAGAAAGAGCCCGTAATCGGTCCCAGCGCCGAGGATCAAGACGATGAGGAGCAGCTGGGTGATCTGGGAGATCTTGAGCCCGTTGGCGCCGAGCTCGCCTATGAGCGAGCCCGACAGCTGCAGGACGATCGCCGCCGGCAGCAAGGTGACAAAGGGCGCGAGGATCGAACGGAAGACGAACAGCAGCAGCACGATGATGAACAGGATCGAAAGCAACTGGGTGCGGTTGCCTGTCACGCTCGATTGCTTCTGCTCCGCGACGTTCGTGGCGACGACACCTGCCACGTGGAAGCCCAGTCCGGGGGGTGCTCCAACCCTGTCGAATGCGGCCGTCAGCCCGTTGACGACGTCCTCGGACGGGCCAGGGCTGAACCCGGCGATGTTCGCCTCGGCGACGAGCTGCACGGCGTGCCCGTCCGGCGAGATCCCGACGTACTGCACTACCTCGACGTTGGGGACCCTTCTGGCGGCGCTCGCGAGGCGACCGGTCGCCTCGGTGTCTGCCGCGGTTATCGGACCGTGCTGGCTGACGCCGACGATGATGACGGGTTCCAGCGTCGCCTTACCGACCAGGGGCTCGGCGAGGTTGCCCGCCATCGTGCTCGGGGCGCTGTTGGGCAGGAAGGCCGAGTTGTCGTTGTTCACCTGGCTCGCCAGCGACGGAAGGAAGTGAACCGAGGCGAACGTCCCGACTACCCATACGACGACGATGAACCAGCGAAACCGGACGGCAAAGCGTCCGAGGCCATTGAAGAACACGTTCATCCGTCCGGGGTCTCCGTCTCTTGAGCTTGGTGGGGGTCAGTCCGCCGTCGGTCTCGAATCACAGGCCGAGGCGGACTTCGCAGCGGGCTTCTACAGCGAATTATGCCGGGGCGGTGATCACTGAAAAACCTAGCGTCTCGCCAGCTCGCTCAGTGCTCACCATCTTCTTGACACTGTCGCCAGAGAGAATCCGCAAGGCGCCGTCACTGGAAGTCCCTGGACCGGCCGACCGCCATCGCGAAGTCGATCTCCTCCAGGTACTCGGCCACTACGTTCGAGGATGAAGGTGCCCTCGGCTCGGCCCCCTCTCCTCGCTCGAGCCGCCCACGGACGAGCAGCACCACCGCCGAGCGCGCCGCCTTGCGATAGCGGGTCCAGCATCCTGGCGAGCAGATGACGTTCACGAGCCCTGTCTCGTCTTCCAGGTTGAGAAACGTCGTCCCCCCTGCCGTCGCCGGCCGTTGACGATGGGTCACCACGCCGGCAACGAGGACCTTGGCACCATCGGGTATCCGTACGAGCTCGGCGTTTGGGACCACCCCTCGGCTGGTGAGCTTCGCCCGGACAAAGGCCATCGGGGACGAGCCCGGTGACAGCCCAAGGGTCTGCAGGTCGGCAGACATCTCCTCGATCTCGTCCATCTCGGGAAGAACCGGGGCCTTGGTCCCGACCACGGTGCCGGGAAGACGGTCCGGGCGAGCCTCAGCGGCTGCACCCGCCGCCCAGAGCGCCTCGCGACGGGTGAGCGGAAGGCGTCGGGCCCCACCAGCGCCGGCCGCAGCTCTGCTCTGCCCAGAGCGTGTCGCACCCCCGCCGAGCCCGGCGAGTGCTCCCGAAGTGGCGAGAGATTCGAGGGCGGGGCGGCCGATACTGCTTCGGCGCACGAGATCTTCCATGTCCTCGTACGGCCGGCCGGCCGCGATCTTCTCGGCGAAGTTGGCGCCCATACCTTTCACCGAAGCGAGCCCGAGCCGAACCGACGGCCCTGGTCCCGGTCCGGGCTCGAGCGAGGGCTCGAGCGATGCGCCTGGCTCGCTCTTGTTCACGTCCGGGCCGAGGACGACGACCCCGTGGCGCCGGGCATCCGCGACAAGGGTGTGCGGCGCCCAAAAGCCCATCGGCTGGGAGTTGAGAAGTGCCGCGAGGAACGCTGCCGGGTAGTGCAGCTTCAGCCAGGCGCTCACATAGACGAGGTAGGCGAAGGACACCGAGTGGCTCTCCGGAAAGCCAAAATTGGCGAAAGCTGCCAGCTGTTCCCAGATGGTGTCCGCGACCTGGCCGGTGATCCCCCGCTCTGCCATGCCCTTATAGAGGCGAGCACGGAGGCGTTCCATGCGCGAGGCGGAGCGCTTTGCGCCCATGGCTTGACGGAGCTGATCGGCCTCGGCGGCAGTGAACCCGGCGGCGTCGATCGCCATCTGCATGAGCTGTTCTTGGAACAGCGGCACCCCGAGGGTCTTCGCCAAGCTGCGCTCGAAACACGGATGCAAGTACGTCACCGCCTCGGCCCCGTTACGCCGTCGGAGGTAAGGATGAACCGACCCTCCCTGGATCGGGCCAGGGCGGATAAGGGCGACCTCGACTACGAGGTCGTAGAAGCAGCGCGGACGCAATCGGGGCAGCGTGGCCATCTGCGCCCGGCTCTCGACTTGGAAGATCCCCACCGAGTCGCCACAGCACAACATGTCGTAGACGGCCTCTTCCTGAGGGATCAGCGCGAGGTCGATCTCGTCGTGGTGGTAGGTGCCGACTGTGTCAACGGCCCGGTGGATCGCCTCGAGCATCCCGAGGCCGAGGAGATCGAACTTCACCAGCCCGACCGCCGCGCAATCGTCCTTGTCCCACTGGAGCACGGTCCGGTTCTCCATGCGGGCCCACTCGACCGGGCAAACCTCCGAGACCGGGCGATCACATATGACCATGCCTCCAGGATGGATGCCGAGGTGGCGGGGAAAGCCCTCCAGCTCGGTCGCCACCGCAAGTACACGGGCCGGGATTCCGAGCTCACTTGCTGCCTGCTCGGGGCCGGGCTCTGAAGCGACGTCGTCACGACCTGGACGAGTGTCACCGACCGCGTCCATTGGTGCGTCGCGCCGTGCGGCCTCACCCTCGGCGGCAGCGCTCCACCAAGTCCAGCGGTCCTTGCGGTGCGGCGCCGTCGGGTGATGGCCGTTGCCAAGTGAGCCCCACCGCTCGATGCGCCGTGCCCAGGCGTCGACCTGCCCAGGCGAGTGGCCGAGGGCCTTGGCGGCATCCCGTACTGCAGACCGGGCCCGGTAGCTCACGACGACGGCAACGAGCGCTGCCCGCTCGCGGCCGTAGCGCCCGTAGACGTACTGAATGACCTCCTCGCGCCGCCCGCTCTCGATGTCCACGTCGATGTCGGGGGGCCCGTCGCGCTCTGGTGACAGGAACCGCTCGAACAGAAGGCCGAGCGAGACGGCGTCAGCATTAGTGATCCCGAGCACATAACACACGGCCGAGCTCGCGGCGGAGCCCCGGCCCTGGCAATAGATCCCCGAGCGCCGGCAGAACTCGACGATGTCCCAGACGACGAGGAAGTAGCCGGCGAAGCCCAGCTCCTCGATCATGGTCAATTCGTGCTCCAGCTGTCGCCACGCGCCGGGCACACGTTCAGCCCCAACCGGGCCGTAGCGCCGGGTCGCCCCTTCTTCGACGAGCCGGCGCAGGAATGTCATCTCGCTCTGGCCGGCAGGTACGGGAAAATCGGGAAGCTTGGGGGCAACGAGGTGGAGGTCGAAAGCGCACGCGCGCCCGAGCTCAGCGGCAAGCTCGACGGCCCCCGGATAGCGGGCAAAGCGCCTCGCCTGCTCTGCCCCCGAGCGCAGATAGGCCGCCCCTGCAGCGGGCAGCCAGCCGTCGAGCTCATCGAGTGGGCGTCCCGCTCGGACCGAGGCGAGCACCGAGGCGAGGCGGCGGCCAGCTGGCAGGGCGTGGTGGACGACATTGGTGACGACGATGCCGAGGTCCCTCTGCGCGCCAAGAGAGGCAAGGGCGTCGTTACGCGCCGAGTCGAGAGGGTCGTCATGATCGAACAGCTCGACGACAACGCTCTCGCGATCAAACCGGTCGACGAGCTGGTCGAGTTCTCTTGCCGCCGCAACAGGACCGGCTTCGACGAGCGCGGCAGGCACCGCTCCCTTGCGACAGCCCGTCAGGACGAGGAAATGGCCTCCTGCGAGCTCTGCCAGCCGGTCGATGTCGTGGCAGGGGCGTCCCTTCTCGCCACCGGCGAGATGGCCCTCGCTGATGGCGCGCGCAAGACGCGAGTAGCCCTCGGGATCGCGGGCGATGACGACCAGGTGGGAGCCGGGCGGGTCGGGAGTCCCGGTGCGCGGCGGTGCCGGGACGGTGGTGCCGGCAAAGCCCGGGTGGCAGGCGGCAAGGGTGAGCTCGGCTCCGAAGACAGTGGACACTCCCGCCTCCTTTGCCGCCTCGGCAAAGCGCACCACCCCGTAGAGCCCGTCGTGATCGGTCAGCGCCAGAGCCCCGAGCTCGAGCCGGGCAGCTTCCGCGACGAGCTCCTCGGGGTAAGAGGCACCGTCGAGAAAACTGAAATTCGAATGGCAATGGAGCTCCGCGTACCCGACCACCGGAACAGGATAGTGATCTTATCGAACATATGTTCGTAGAAGGTGAGCGACCTCCTGGGCCGGCTCGGCACCCATGCCCCTCTACTATCTCCCACATTGGACATTCAGCAAACTCCCAGACTGATCGGCCACAATGGTGGGGTGGTAGGAGGACAAGCGGGACCTCGCGTTCTCGTCGTCGATGACGAGGAGTCCATCACCGAGCTGGTCTCAATGGCACTTCGCTACGAGGGCTTCGACGTCGAGACCGCTTCCAGCGGGTATGGGGCGCTCGAACAGATCGACGCGTTCCGCCCCGACCTCATCCTGCTGGACGTGATGTTGCCCGATATCGACGGCTTCAACATCGCCGAGCGCCTTCGGCGCGACCGGCGTGACATCCCAGTGCTGTTCCTCACGGCCCGCGACGCCACCGAGGACAAGATCAGAGGCCTCACGATCGGTGGCGACGACTACGTGACCAAGCCGTTCAGCGTGGCCGAGCTCGTGGCGCGCACCCAGGCCATCTTGCGTCGCGCCGGCAAGGGTGGACCGGACCGTGAGCTGCTCCAGCTCGCGGACCTCGAGATGGACGACGACGCTCACGAAGTGCGGCGGGCCGGCCAGCTCATCGACCTGACGGCAACGGAGTACCGGCTGCTGCGCTACCTGCTCTCGAACCCGCGACGGGTGCTCACCAGATCCCAGCTCCTCGACCACGTCTGGAACTACGACTTCGGCGGCGATGCTGGCGTGCTCGAGACATACGTCAGCTACCTCCGAAAGAAGATCGATTTCACCGAGCCCCACCTGATCCACACCGTGCGCGGGGTCGGCTATGTGCTCCGCCCGCCCCGCACCTGACGAGAATGTCCTCCCTGATGCGGGTTTGCGGAGTCGGCACCGACAGCCGGGACTGCCCATGTCGTTGAAGGTCCGGCTGATAGCCGTCTTGTGCGCATTCGTGATCTTCGCGTTGGCGGCAACGGGGGCCATCACCTACACGTCGTTCCGGAGCTACGCCGTAGGCCAGCTCGACCAACAGCTCTTCAGGTCAGCGGACCTTGTGGCGCGTAACCTGGGCTTTACCAACCCCTTCGGCGGTCCCGAATCCGACCAAGCCGTGATGCCGGGCACGATGGCCACGGAGTTGACTCCGAGCGGCCAACAACTCTTGGACTGGACGACCTTCGGTAGCGCGGCCCAATCGCCTCCGGTCCTCCCCGTCTCGCTGGCCAGCTTGGCAGCGGCCTCGGCAAATGGCGCACCCGTCTACATGACCGTGCCCGGCAGCGGGAGCATTCGTTCCTACCGGGTGCTCGAGGCGAGCTTGAACAACGGCAACGTGCTCGCAGAGGCGACACCGCTCACAGGGACCGACGCCGCCCTGCACCACCTGCTCCTGCTCGAGCTCCTCGTCAGCTGCGCCGTCCTGATCGCCCTTGCGATCGCGGCCTGGCTCATCATCAAGCTCAGCCTGCACCCGCTTCAGAAGATGGCCGACACCGCGGACGAGATCGCAGCCGGTGACCTGAGCCGGCGCGTCGAGCAGACCGACGGCCGTACCGAGGTAGGCCAGCTCGGCAGGGCGCTCAACGTCATGCTGGGACGCATCGAGACGGCGTTTCGCGAGCGCGAGGCGTCCGAGGCGCGGCTGCGGCGTTTCGTGGCGGACGCGTCACACGAGCTGAGGACGCCGCTCACCTCGATCCGGGGTTACGCGGAGCTGTTCCAGCATGGACTGGCCGATCGCCCGGCTGACCTCGACACGGCGATGCGCCGGATCGACAGCGAGTCGACCCGGATGGCCGGGCTCGTCGACGACTTGCTGCTGCTCGCCCGCCTCGACCAAGGACGCCCGCTCGAACGAGAGTCGGTCGACTTGACCTCGCTCGTCGCGGACGCTGCCGAGGACGCCCGAGCGGTCGACCCGTCCCGCACGGTGACGTGCGAAGCGCCGCCTTCCTGCCCGATCGTCGGGGACGAGGCGCGCCTGCGCCAGCTTCTCGGGAATCTCGTTTCCAACGCCCTCGCCTACACGCCGAACGGTAGCCCCCTCGAGATAATCGCCGCTTTCGAGCCTTCTCGAGGCGTTGTCCAGGGCCGGGCGACGATCACGGTCGTCGACCATGGCCCCGGGATCACGCCGAGTGCGGCTGCACACGTCTTCGAACGTTTCTGGCGATCCGACCCGGCCCGGGTCCGGGCACAGGGAGGAGCCGGACTAGGGCTCTCGATCGTGGCGGCCATTGCCGACGCTCACGGCGGACGCGTCCTGCTCACAGAGACTCCCGGAGGCGGCGCCACCTTCAGCGTCGAACTGCCGGTCGAGCCAGGTCCAGGACAAAGCCATTGGGGCACCAAAGAGGTATCCGCTGCGGAGGCCACCGCCAACGGCACCGCTCCTGCTGAGGGTCAGCCCCTTCCCGTTGAAGAGGCAGACAGCATCGCCCCTTACCGATAGACGTCTTCTTGGCCAAGCGGCGGCCGGGCCTTGAGCAAGCCGAGCCCGGCAGCTGAGTGCCGCGCGATCGCCTAGGGGATAAGGACGATCTTGCCCCGCGTGTGCCGCTTCTCGAGCTCTGCGTAGGCCGCTCGAACCTGGTCGAGCGGGTAGGTGGCGGCGATCGGCACGGTGATCCGGCCGGAGGAGACGAGATCAGCCAGCTCAGCCAGTACCTCGCTGCTCGCGGCTGCAGCGCTTCCTTCGGCCTTGACGCCCGCCTGCTTTGCGAGCTCGAACGCAGTGATGGTATCGATCCGGTCGCGTGCTACGCCGAGGTCAATCGCCAATCTCACGTACTGCTCGCCGAAGGTGTCGATGAACGCGTCGACCCCGCCAGGTGCGGCCGCTCGGACACGTTCGGCCACCCCGTCGCCATAGGCCACGGGCGTCACCCCGATCGAGCTCAACCAGGCGTGGTTGTGCTCTGAGGCAATGCCGATCACGTCGGCGCCTTTGACTTTGAGAAGCTGTACCACGATCGACCCGACACCACCGGCCGCGGCTGACACAGCGACCGTGTCGCCCGGACCGGCGCCCACCGCCCGAACAGCGGCACGAGCGGTGGTACCAACGACGAACAGCGAGCCGGCAACCTCCCACGGGAGATTGCCCGGCTTGGGAACCAAGTGGTCTTCGGGCACGATGACGTACTCCGCCTGGCTCGAGCGACGATCGCTCCAGCCCAGCACCTCGTCCCCGACTGCGAAAGACCCGACGCCGTCGCCAGTCTCGCTCACTACGCCCGCGAGGTCGCTGCCCTCACCTGAGGGGAAGGTGGCGGGGAATCTTGAGTCCAGATAGCCCTCGCGAATGGCCGCCTCCCCCGGATTGATGCCGGCCGCGCGTACAGCCACGAGGAGCTCTCCCGGGGACGGGTGACCTACGTCGACTTCGGCGATGTACAGGACATCGACGTCACCGTAGTGATCAAATCTGACTGCCTTGGACATAGTTGCTGCCTCCTTGTCATCCGATCGTTGGAGCGCTCTTCGGCTTCGCCTCGACCGACGTTGGCGGCCGAGGGCCGCCACCACGCCGTGCGCACTCGACCGCTGATCTAGACAGGTGGCGCCGCAACAAGGGTGACGGTGACGGTCTGGGTGCCACCGATCAGGTTGTCGAAGGTGACATGCGCGCGATCACCGGGACGCATCTTGTGAATCAGCGTCGCCAACTCGCTCAAAGTGGGAGTGGCGTGGCCATCGAAGGCGACGATGACGTCACCTTCTTGAATGCCCGCCAGATAGGCGGGGCTTCCCGGGTCGACATACTCCAGGCCCACACCCGTCTCCGACGCCGAACCCTGTTGGAGCGAGACAGTCTGGCCCTCGACTCCGAGGAACGCCACGGCACCTATGACGATCCCTTGGCCACCTTTGTCATGGTAGATGTCATTCGCGATCTGCAGTACCCGGTTGATCGGCAGCGCGAACCCTATCGGGGTAGCCCCGTCCGCACTTGCCGCAGCAGTGTCCATGCCGATGACGTCGCCCGACGAGTCGACCAACGGGCCGCCAGAGTTCCCGGGTTCGATGAGAGCGTCCATTTGGATCATGCCTGTCAGCGTTTCGGTGACGCCGCTGTCGTTGCTCGCCATGATCGTCCGGCCGAGTGCCGTCACGGCTCCTGCTGTGACAGTGGACGGGAATCCCTGTCCGCCGGCGTTGCCGATCGCCACGACCGAGCTCCCGATGCTGACAGCCGACGAGTTGCCAAACTTCACCGTCGGCAAACTGCTCACGCCCTCCAGTTGCAGGACTGCCACATCGGCTGCCGCATCGGTCCCGACGGCGGTTGCCGTGTAGGTGCCCCCGTTGTCGATCAAGACTTTGATGCTGCTCGCACCTTCGATGACGTGGTTGTTGGTGACGATCTCGCCGTTGGACGTCGCGATCATGCCCGTCCCCTCGCCGACATTGGTGTCGATGTCTACGACGGCGGGATCGACTGCGGTGGCAATCTGGGCCGTGGTGAGCGAGTGCCCGGCGGGCGAGGCAGCCAACCCTGCTGCTGAGCTCTGATTCGATCGGGACAGGTAGGCGATCCCGACTCCGGCTCCAGCGCCAATCAACATGAGCACTACTGCGACAATGGCTACGACCTTCCGGCCGCGCCTCGGACCTCCCGGCCCGGTTGACCAGCTGTCAGCTGGGACGTAGCCACTGGGGCCATAACCGCCGGGTGGGTAGGTATCGGAGCCGTAGCCACTGGGGCCATAACCGGCGGGTGGGTAGGTATCGGAGCCGTAGCCACTGGGGCCATAACCGGCGGCCCCGTAAGCGCCAGGTCCGTAGCTCTGAGCGCCGTAGCCACCGGGCGGGTAACTGCCGGGGCCGTAGCCACCGGGCGGGCCGCTCTCCGGCATGTAGCCACCGGGCGGGCTGACGGGAGGAGTCCCCTGTTCAGCTGCCGCCGGCCAAGGAGCTTGAGAGGATGCCCGGCTGAAAGGTTCGTCTGAGGATTCCGGCTGGACGGTGCCTGAGGTCCCGAGCTCTGTCCAAGGAGACAGGGGCTCAGTCGGTTGGGCTCGCTCTTGCTGTTCGTCGTTGCGTTCGTCCATCACTCTCACCTTTGGTCAAGCGCTCGCTTGAGCGCCAGGGGCAGATCCCCTCCTCAACTCCCAGCTCGCCTGGCGCGGCTCGAATGTCGATGTCCAAACAATGCGGCCTGCTACTCAGCTCTTCCTCCAAGGACACTGTGAACTTACTGAGAGTCCGCAAGCTTGCGGGCAAGTCTTCCCAGGCCTGCCGAAACAGAAACCCAGTCAATCGTAGGTGGCTTCGAGGCACCACCGTCCCTGCTCGAGAACAAGCAGGTGCGCAGTCCCATCGTCGAGCAGCACCTGCAAACGCGCCCGTCGCCTGGCAGCCGCGGGGTCCCACCAGCGCTCGTCGGCCGGCCACGGTCCTGCCCAGCCCATGATCCCGACAGAGGGGCCACCGGTGATCGGCAGCATCAAACGCGAAGGAGCCGCCGTGCACCGACCACGACCGGTGACCCCGACCGGAGCCCCATCGGGACCGAGGATCTCAACGGGAACGGGCATTAGATGGACAAGAGCCGGCGAAGGAGGCGGGAGGTGCCCTGGCCAAGGTGGCGCGTCCCGGGCACCGGCCGCGTCCCCAGCGGCTCGGCGTCCCGGACGGACGGCCCTGGGTGCTCGCTTTCCCCCTTCCGAGCGAGCCGTCTTGGAGCTGGGGGCTCTGGCGTGGCGATAGTGGTCCTCCCCAGGCTCCTCACCCCAGGGTACGAAGCAGATCTGTTCGCCTGGACCCCTCCCGCCCGTGCGTACCGCGGTCAGGACTGCCTCGTGGCCGAGAAGGCCCTGGACCCGTGCCAGACCCCGTTCGACCTGCCGGCTCGCTTCCGCTACACCACCTTCGAAGTTCAGCTGGCGTCCGTCGTCGGGCACTGCGTCGCCGACCGTGAGCCGCAGCATGGTGACACCGGCAGTCGGGGCTGTGACCACCGGTCCCTGCAGCCATCCCTCGAGTTGCCACCGGACCCGGTCCACCATGGCTCGGGCTGTGAAAGGCCGGTCATCTCTCCAGTAACGCTGCAGTGACTCGCCATGTTCGGTCTCTGCCTCGACGAGCAACTGGGTAGCAGCAAGCCCGTGCGGAGCAAGGCGACCGACAAGCTCTTCGGCGAGCCCTATCGCAACAAAGGCCAAGGCGTCCGCCCGATCGGCGGGCGGGTCGAGAGCCCGGCAAGCCGTGAGGTCTGCTGGAGGCTCCCCGAGAGCGAGCGGTCGCTCGTCGAGACCTCGGGCAAGGCGGTGAGCAAAGCCTCCTTCGGTACCAAATCGGGCCAGCACGGCAGCCTCGTCCAACTCGGCAAACTCACCCAGCGTGCGGATCCCGAGCCGCCGGAGCACCTCGGTGAGCTCGGGCAGGCCGAGAACCTCCACCGGAAAGTGACCGAGCCACTCCGGCGTCGCAGAGCGAGGCACGATCTTGCCCTCGCGCGCGGCGAGCCGTGCCGCGAACGGCCCGTCGGCTATCCCCACCTTGCACGGTGGCTCAGGGGCCGCAGTGCCAGCCGCACGGGCAACGGCCACGACGGCCGCACCAGTCGCGTCACAGACCTGTTCGGCGAGCGAGGCCTCCCCGCCGAAGTAACGGGCGGCGGCCCGGGCAGGTATGGCACAGGCCCCTGGCCTGGTGAGCTCCACTCGGGGAGTGAAGCCCGCAACCGCTACGACAACGGGTTCAAAACTGCGCGCGTCCCGCGCCGGTTCCTCGCTCACCACGACGAGCTCCGGGCAACATGCCTGAGCCTCCCTGCGTCGCTGGCCGAGACGCACCCCTTCGGCCCGGGCAAGGGCGGAAGAGGCGACCACCCGGTTGGCGGAAACGACTACAGCCGGTCGGTCTGCAAGCCCGGCGGCAACAAGAGGCCAATCAGGGCACCAGACGACGAGAGTGCGAGGCGGGGGCACTTTTACAAGCCTCGAGCCGGGAGCCACAGCCGGCCTCGTCTCGGTCGGCTGGCTGCACCACGACCGCCGACTTCCGCTTCGAGCTGCCGGGAGCTGAGCAGCCCGTGGCCACGCTCTAGCCCCGCCCAGCACGAATCCATCACGGTGCACCTCAGATCAGAGGGACCCGGCCAACGTGCCACGACTCGTCCTGCTCGCGCCTGGCCACCGCAGGGAAGTCCTGTTGCAACTCCGGTGGGATTCGCTGCGTCCAACACGACCAAAGTCGTACGGCGTTCACGCGCACGAGCGGAAAGCCGCCTGGCATCCGCTGCCCGCACCGGGGTGTCCGGGACGAGACAGACGAGGTCGACGGTCTCGAGCAATGTCGTGACGACGCTTTGCCAGCGGCCCTCTGACCCCGGGCGAGGGACGAGGACGAGACGGTCCAGATCGGCTCCCAGCTCGGCCGCCGCCACAAGACCGAGCTCTGGCAAGCCGACCACAGCGCACCAGTACCCCCGAGACGATGTGCCAGCGAGTAGCAAGAGCAGCAAGCTCGTCAATCCCGGCGCCCGCCTTGGCGGGGCTGAGTTGATGCGGGACGTGCGAGCAGGGCCGAGGGACGTGTCCGGCGCCGACGGCGGCCCGAGCAGGACGGTGGCACCCCTCGGGAGCCCGCCGCCTGGGAACAGCCCGGCCAACTCCGGAGGGACCGGCAGCATCCGCTCGGCCGGCAACGGACCCCGAACAGGACGGGGGTGAGGGCGCGGGGCGGCGATGCCCGTGGCCGGGACGGCGATCCCGGGACCCGGCGTGTCGATACCGGTAGCCGTGAGGGTGCCAGGCAGTGATGGCGACCCGGCAAGAGCAGGCGTGGCCATGGCGGCAGTATACGAACATATGTTCGATCAGAAAAGGGGCGCCTCGCCACTCCGGCGGGCACGGGGGATTGGCGGCAGTGGCAAAATCAGCCATGGGCCCTATCGTGCGTCAGGCAGAAGTGACCGATGCGGCCGCGATCGCGTCCTCACATGTACGGTCCTGGCAGGCCGGCTACGCGGATGTGATCTCGGACGAGTTCCTGCAAAGCCTGGGCGCCGAGCTCCCACGACGGATCTTGCATTGGCAGACGCGGATCCTCGGCGCCGAGACGGAGAGCCGGTTCGTGCTCGTCGGCGAACTCGAGGGCGAACTGGCCGGTTGGCTGAACGGTGGCCCCTGCGCTGACGCCGGGCGGGACGAGCCACCACTGGGCGAGGTGTACGGCTGCTACGTCGATCCCGCCCACTGGCGCCAAGGGGTCGGAAGCGCTCTCATGGCCGCTGGGATCGAACAGCTCACCCGAGCCGGGTACCCCGAAGCGGTGCTTTGGGTGCTGGCCGACAACCCGCGTGCGCGGGCGTTCTACGAGCGTCACGGCTGGCTTCCCGACGGGGCGCGAAAGACCTTCGAAGTGGGCGGAAGGCGCTACCCGGAGCTGCGTTACCGCCGCTTGCTGACCTGAAACAGGTCAGCGGCGACGCAAACGTCTTGTGATGCAAGCGGGGCCGTCATGAAAGCGGCGGCCCGGACGGTGACCGGGGCGTGCCGGGTGGAAGACTCGAATGGAAGCCGGGTGGCATCCCCCCTGTCTGGCCGGGGAAGCCCCCTCCCATGTCCTGGCCGCCGGGGCGCGGGCCCATCGGTCCCATGAACAAGCGCCCACTCCGCAAGAAGGCCGCCGCCCCGGCACCGAGGTAATTGACCGCGAGACGCGTCGCCACGTACCCGGTCACGAGCAGCCCACCGACGCCGATGAGCACCAGGACCACGGGCAAGAGGTAGGAGTGGTGCGCACAACTCTCGATGACCGACAAAGGGGCAGTCTGGGACGGACCGCTCCCGCGCGGGCAGGCGGAGGGCCGGTGCGCGTTCTTCCACGCCGTCCACACCGTCAGCACCCCACCTGCCAAAAAGCACAGGAACCACACCATCTGCAGCAGCATGATCCGTTTGAGCATCCTGGTCGCCTTGGCCATGACATCAGCCGGCGTCTGCACTACCTCGCTGCCCATGACGGCCCTCCCGCCTGTGGCGCCTTCCCCAAAGCTACGCAGGTGGCGGTCCAACCGCACCCAGATCAGTCCCATCGAGAATCAGCCTTCCCACGGTTCAGGCGAGGGCGACGAGATCACCCAGGTCATCGCTCCAGGTGTCCTCCACGCCTTCTGGCATGAGGACGACGCGTTCGGGGGCGAGCGCCTGCACAGCGCCAGGATCATGGGTAACGAGCACGATCGCGCCGGCGTAGGTGTGCAGTGCCTTCAACACCTCGCTCCGGCTGGCGGGATCGAGGTTGTTGGTCGGCTCGTCCAGCAAGAGCACGTTCGCCGTCGAGACGACGAGCGTCGCCAGCGCGAGCCTGGTCTTCTCGCCGCCTGACAAGGTCCCGGCCAGTTGCTCGATGCGGTTGCCACCGAAGAGAAACGACCCGAGGATGCGCCGAAGCTCCGCGTCGCTGACCGTCGGTGGCGCGCTGTGCCGCACGTTCTCGTACACAGAGCGCGAAGGGTCCAGCGTCTCGTGCTCTTGGGCGTAGTAGCCCATCTGGAGTCCGTGACCGGGCACGACTTCTCCCGCGTCGGGCCGCTCGAGCCCCGACAGCACCCGTAGCAGCGTGGTCTTGCCGGCGCCGTTCAGCCCGAGGATCACCACCCGGCTACCGCGGTCGATGGCGAGGTCGATGCCCGAGAAGACCTCGAGGGAACCGTATGACTTCGTCAGCCCCGTCGCACTGAGCGGAGTCCTCCCGCACGGTGCGGGAGCAGGAAAGCGCAGCTTGGCCACCTTGTCCGCCCGCCGGACGTCCTCCAGCCCTTCGGTGAGGCGCGTCGCCCGACGGTCGAGGTTGTGAGCCATGCGGGCTTTGGTGGCCTTGGCACGCATGCGGTCGGCCTGTGCTCGGAGCTCGACCACCTTGCGCTCGGCATTGGCCCGTTCCCGGCGCCGCCGGCGCTCGTCGGTGGCCAGCTGGTCGAGATACGCCTTCCAACCGAGGCGGTACACGTCGAGCTGGGTTCGCGAGGCGTCGAGATGGAACACCTTGTTGACGACCGAGTCGAGGAGGTCGCCGTCGTGGCTGATCACCATGAGCCCGCCGTCATGGGCGCGGAGGAAGTTGCGCAGCCAGGTGATCGAGTCGGCGTCGAGATGGTTCGTCGGCTCGTCCAAGATGAGCGTGGGAGCGCCTGAGAACAGCACCCGAGACAGCTCCACTCGCCGTCGTTGGCCACCGGAGAGGGTGCCGAGCGGTTGGGTGAGGACCCTGTCGGGAAGCCCCAGGCTGGAGGCGATCGAACCGGCTTCGGCTTCGGCGGCCCATCCGCCGCGGAGCTGGAACTGCTCCTCGAGGCGCGAGTAGCGGTCGAGGACCCTGTTCTGGTGCTCGCTGTCCCCGCGGCCCATGTCGGTGCGGGCGACATGAATGTCGTGGACGATCCGGTCGAGGCCCCTCGCCCCGAGGATCCGGTCACGGGCGATGACGCTCAGGTCCCCGGTGCGAGGGTCCTGGGGGAGATAGGCCACCGGTGCCGAACGCCGCACCGAGCCTGCCGCCGGGAGGGCCTCGCCGGCGAGCACCCTGGCGAGGGTCGTCTTGCCTGCGCCGTTGCGCCCGACGAGTCCGATCCGGTCCCCGGGCGCGACCTGGAAGGTCACCGGCTCGAGGAGCTGGCGACCGCCGGCGGTGAGCTCGAGGTCGGTGGCAGTGATCATGAAGGGCTGCTCTGGTTGGGGGGCGATGACGGTGCGGTAGCTCCGCTCAAGACGACGGCACACGCGTCCTCGCACACGGCCTGGGCGAACTACCGGACCACTAGCGTAAACCGGATGCCGAAACGGTCAGGTCCAAGGCCGTGAGCCTCACGGACGCTCCGGGGCAGGTGGCCCTGGTGGGAAGCGGTGAGTTTCTCGAAGTGATGGTCCCTGTCGATGCCGAGCTGCTCGCCGGGCGCCCGCAGCGAGCCGTCTTCCTGCCGACGGCCTCGGCGGAGGAAGGCCCCGAGCGGGTGCGGCACTGGACCGATCTTGCCACCGCGCACTATCGCGCCATGGACGTCGAGCCCGTGCCGCTCTTGGTGCTCGACCGCGACGACGCCGAGGACCCTGAGCTGGCTGCGAGGGTGGCCGGAGCGGGCCTCGTCTACCTCTCGGGCGGCAATCCCGGCTACCTCGCCCACACCCTCGCCGGCACCGCTGTCTGGCGGGCGATCATCGAGGCTTGGCGCGCGGGTGCCGCCCTCGCCGGTTGCTCGGCCGGGGCGTGCGCGCTGAGCCGGATCGCGGACGACTTCAGGCGGCCCGGCCGCTACAGCGGCGAGGGCCTCGCCGTCGTGCCGCAGCTGGTCGTGATCCCGCACTTCGACCGCTTCGAAGATTGGCGACCGGGGCTGGCCGACGAGATGCTGGCCCGGACGCCCCCGGATGCGGTGCTCGTCGGCATCGACGAGGAGACGGCGCTCGTCGGCGAAGGTGCCAGTTTTCGGGTCCGCGGTGAGAAGTCGGTCTGGCGGATCGAGTGCGACGGGACCCGCACCCAGTTCAAGCCGGGCGAGCAAGTGGAGCTCGCTGTGACGGCGCCGCAGTGACCACACCGCTGTAGCCCGGCACAGCCGGAACCCCGAGCTTCACGGGCGGCGGAGCTGTTGGCTGATGCTCCATTCTGGGAAGACCGGTGAGTGGGCCGATCTCGGCACGCCAGAGAGACAATCGACGCCGAGAAAGAGGCAGTTGACCTGGATCACCCCTGGCCTCACCCGCGGATCACCCCCTGGGCCGGGTTGCGGCCGCTTCGAGAGCGTCGCACCTGCCGCCATCCCCGATGCCGCGGACAGTGGCGTTGGGCACCTTGGGGCGCATCGCTACGCTCGGCATGTGCAATTGGGCGTCGAGCGGATCCCGACCGTGGCGAGCTACCCACTGCGTCACGCGATCCTCAGGCCGCACCAGGACATCGACGCGGTGGTATGGGAGGGGGACGACGAGCCGGGAACCGCAACCTTCGGTGCCGTCGACAGCGAGAGCGGTGCCATCGTCGGTGTGGCGACGGTGTTCCGCGAGCCGGCGCCCTTCGATCCGGCCGCCGTCGGTCTGGCCGCCGGCGCGGGCGGCAAAGAGACGACGTGGCGCCTGCGCGGCATGGCGACGTGCGAGGATCTTCAAGGCCGGGGCATCGGGTCGATGGTGCTCAAGGCCGTCTTGGACCACGTGGCAGCCGAAGGCGGTGACCTCGTCTGGTGCAACGCCCGCGTGGGAGCCATCGCCTTTTACAAACAGGCCGGCTTTGAGACCTGGGGCGACGAATGGGAGCTGCCTTCCATCGGGCCGCACATCGTGATGTGGCAGCGCGTCGAACCAAAAGGGACACCGTGAGCGTCAACTCCGAGGTGCGTGACCCCGAGGTGGTCGAGCTTCTCCAACAGCTGATCCGCAACGCCTGTGTCAACGACGGCACCGATGAGTCCGGCCACGAGGCCGCCAACGCAGACGTCATCCGCGCGGGCCTCGAAGGCACGGGCTGTGACCTCGAGAGCTTCGAGCCGCTGCCGGACCGCGTCTCGCTCGTGGCGCGCATCGAGGGAAGTGACCCCGGCGCGCCCTCGCTCTGCTACCTGGGGCATACCGATGTCGTGCCGGTGAACCCGGACTCCTGGAGCCGTGACCCGTTCGGCGGCGATCTCGTCGACGGTGAGGTCTGGGGCAGGGGCGCTGTCGACATGTTGAACATCACCGCCGCGATGACCGTCGCCTTCGGTCGCCTGGCCCGGAGTGGCTTTCGCCCTCGCGGCACCCTGATCCTCGCCGCGGTCGCCGACGAGGAAGCACTCGGTGCCCACGGCGCGGGATGGCTGAGCGAGCATGCCGCGTCAGCTGTGGAAACCGACTACGTCATCACCGAAGAGGGGGGCGTCCCCATCGAGACGCCGGCCGGCCGGCGGCTCGCGATCACGGTGGGCGAGAAGGGGAGCTGCTGGTGCCGCCTCAGAATCCACGGGGTGGCGGGGCACGCCTCGGCGCCCTTGCGCACCGACAACGCCCTGGTCCGCGCTGCCGCGGTCATAGGGCGCCTGGCGGCGTTCAGGCCGCCGGCCATCGTGCACGACGCATGGCGCCGTTTCGTGAGGGGCATGGCGATGCCTGAGGAGATGAGCACGATGCTCCTCGACCCGGGTGCCATCGACGAGCTCTGCGAGTCGCTCCCCGATGCCGGGCTCGCCCGCCAAGCGCACGCCTTGACGCACATGACGATCGCCCCGACGATCGTCCATGGCGGAACCAAGCTGAACGTCATCCCCGACCAGGTCGACCTGGATCTCGACATACGCACCCTGCCGGGCCAGAGCGAGACCGAGGTGCGGGCACTGCTCGCCGAAGCCCTCGGGGACCTCGGCGACAAGGTCGAGATCCTTTGGACCCACGATGACCCGGCCTCGGAGTCACCGGTCGGCACGCCGCTCTGGGACGAGCTCGACGCCATGGTGCGGCGGTTCCACCCGGGCGCCGAGAGCGTGCCCTTCTTCAGCGCGGGCGCTACCGACGGGCGGTTCTTCCGCCGGCGCGGGGCCGTCGCCTATGGATTCGGGATGTTCTCGGACCGGCTGAGCTTCGAGCAGTTCCTGTCGATGTTCCACGGGGACGACGAACGGGTCGACGTCGAGTCGCTGGCGCTCTCAGCGGAAATGTTCGAGGCCCTCCCCCGCTCGTTCCTGGCCTGACCCGGACGCCTTGGCAGCAGACGGCGCGGCCCTCGCCGGGCGGTGCCGCCCTCGCCGAGGTGGTGCCTCGCTACTGCCCGGTGACGGCGATCGTGTAGGTGCTGCCGCCGTAGATGACGGTGCAGGTCATGGTGGCCTTCCAGCCAGCGCCGAGACCGGCCAGGGTGAACTTGCTCGAGGTCGAGCTCGATCCGTTGGCTATCTGCAGGCTCGCGGGCGAGACGCTGCCGTCGGGGCTCGACACCGTCGTCTCGGCGGCGGAGACCGTCATCGCCGAGCCCGAGGTGTTCGTCACTGCCGTGCCAGAACCGTTCACCAGCTCGATCTCGGCCAAGAAGCTCCCGGTAGGGCCGAGGGGCGAGGCCGTGCAGGTCACGGTCGCCGTGTCCTGGTTCGAGCAGGACAGCGTCCCGCCGCTCTGGGTCACCGATGTGAAGGCCAGCCCGGCGAACACCAGTGACGACACGGTGAGCGTGAAGCTCTGGCTCGCCGTGCTCACAGAGTTCGTGGCCGTGATCGTGAAGGTGTAAGTGCCGGCCGAGCCGGTGGGCGGGGTACCTGACAACGTGGCCGTGCCGTTGCCGTTGTTGGCGAAAGTGGCCCAGCTCGGTAGACCGGTCTGCCCGTTGCCGGTCGATTGGGAAATGCTCGGCGTCGGGAGCCCCGTCGTGGAGACCGTGAAGCTACCTGCAGTGGACACCGTGAAGGTCGTCGAGTTGGCGCTGGTTATCGACGGTGCATAGTCGACGGTGAGGGTGAATCCCTGTGCGGTGGAGCCGACGGCGTTGGTGGCGGTGAAGGTCAGCGCGTAAGTGCCGCCTGTCCCCGAGCCCGGGGTGCCGGACAACGTCGCGCTGCCGGTCCCTCCTGTGAACGAGACGCCGCTCGGGAGCGACCCGGACTCGGTGATGGTGGGCAAAGGTTGCCCGTTGGCGGTTACCGTGAAGCTCCCCGCCGTGCCCACGGTAAAGCTCGTCGAGCTGGCACTGGCGAAGCTCGGTGTGATCGCCGGGGTGGCGTCGACGTCGAGGTGGACCTGCTGGATCGAGGCCGTCGGGCTGCCCGTCCCGGCGAACTGGATGCAGAGCTGGAGCTGGGCGGCTGTTGTCGTCAGGACCCCCACCTCGCTCACGACGTTGACGTTGACCGACTGGCAGCTGGTCGTGGGCGTGCCGAGGCTGCCCGCGCTCGTCCAGGTCGATCCGTCGTTGACCGACACGAGCAGAGCCGACGAGGCAGTGGCGGCCGAGCTCAGCTCGTAGTCGACGATGGCGTGGGCGAAGCCGATCGGGCTCGCGTTCACCGATGGGGAGAACCCGACCTCGAGGTCGTTGGAAGCACAGGAGCTCGATGAGGGCAGGCTGGCCGGCAGGGCGCCTGTGACATAGGGCGTGGGCGTGACGTTGATGTCCTGGAGGTCGGTGAGGTTCATCGCGCTGAGGTTGTACGTGATCGAGGTCGGGCTTCCCGCGTCGTTGCGGTTGTTGCCTCCGTTGTCGAGGACGTAGGCGGTGTTGGCGGCCCCGACCACGTAGACCATCCCGCCGGTGCGGGAAACGGCCTGCAGCTGGGCCGTGACCCCGGTGACCGATTCCACGGTCCAGGTCGCCGCCGTGGCATCGCACGAGGTGCTGCAGTAGAGAACCAATCCGTTCGACCCGACGGCGGCGTAGTTGCCGCCGTTGCCGCTGATGGCGTACAGACCCTGGGTGATCGTGCCACTGGTCTCTGCGGCCCAGCTTCCGGTCTCGGAGGTCTGGTAGATGATCTTCCCGGAACCGGAGCCGAGCCCGACGGCGATGATGCCGCTCCCGTCGGGTGAGACCGACTCCAAGGTCCCGCTCCCCGAGGGTGCGGTTTGCGAGGTCCAGTTCGACCCGGTCGTGCAGGTGCTGGCACAGCGAAGGACTGTCGGCCCGGCACCGACGACCATCACGCTCGAGTCACCCAGCACCGCGACGCTGGTGAGGTTGTTGGTGTTCCCGGTCCCGCTCACGACCGACCAGGCGCCACTGCTGTAGGAGAGGACGGTGCCGGAGCTCCCGACGACCCAGCCGACGGTGCCGTTGTAGTAGATCCCGTCCAGGTCGTTGCTCCTGAGACCGCTCTGCACTTGCGTCCACGTCGCCCCCGACGAGCTTCCGCAGGCGGCCGTGCAGTGGAGGATGACGCCACCGGCTCCGACGGCCCAGGCGTCGGTGGTGGTCCTGCAGGAGACGGCATAGAGGGTGGTGGAGACGGGTCGGGCCTGCAGGGTGAAGTCGGCCGTGTTCCCCGTGTCGCAGGTGCTCGTCCCGTCCACGCAGACATAGATCGTCCCAGCCTGGCCGACGGCCAGGACAGGTCCCTGGTCGGTCGACGCCGAGACCCCGTAGAGGGTCTCGGAGGACCCTGACTTGGTCTCGTCGGTCCCGGAGGTCGGGGTCATCGACAAGGCGTCAAAGGGGGAGTCGGGCCCGGCGATGAACCCCCCGGCGTAGCTCTGGACCTCGTACTCGTACTGGCTGTTGAAGCCCGGAGGGCTGGAGGAATCGTTCGTGGCGTTGTCGGTCCACGCACACGTAGAGGCACCGCAGTTGGCCGCGGTCGAGTTGTTGGCACTACCGGCGGCGAGTGTGGCCACCGTGCTGAAAGTCGGGGAGGGCCCCGCCGCGGCGCGCAGAATCTGGTAGCTCGGCGGGCTCAGCGTCCCGGTCCCGCTGGTCTCATTCCACGTGAGCGTCACCGAGCCGTCGTTGTTCACTCCCTCGACGTGCTGGGTCGTGACCGCGCCTGGGGCGTACAGCGTCCCCGCCCCGAAGGTGTTCGTCTGCGACGTGCTGGCTGACATCGCCGCAAGAACAACGGTCGGGACGGCGCTGAACAGGACGACG
>JBEKBT010000044.1:0-34747 GCA_050015255.1 Acidimicrobiales bacterium | reverse complement strand
ATCGGCCTTGACGGCCCGGCCTTGAGCACTTCTTGCGACGCTGGGCCGGTGAGTCCTACGGTCGCCTGCGAGGAGGGATCGGGCGATGGACGAATTCGAGAAACCGGCCCAAGTGACGTCCGACCCCCTCGCCCACTTGCTCGAGGAGGCTGTGGAGATTGCCCGCACGGCGGGTGAGCTCACCCTCGGCCTCTTCCGCTCGGCCGGCCTCGTCGTCGAGGAGAAGTCCGACGGCTCGCCGGTGACACAAGCCGATCGACAGGCTGAGCGCCTCATCCGCGAGGAGCTCGAACTGCGTCATCCCGGCGATGGGATCGTCGGGGAAGAGGAGGCCCCCAAGCCGAGCGAGACGGGGCGGCGGTGGTTCGTGGACCCGATCGACGGGACCATTGCCTTCACCCGCGGCGTCGGCACGTACACGAACCTGCTCGCCATGGAGGACGAGGAGGGCATCGCGCTCGGGGTCATCAACGTGCCCGCCCTCGGCGAGACGGTCTACGCGGCGAGAGGCCTGGGGTGCTACTGGAACGGTGCCCGGGCGCATGTGAGCGAGCGGGGCGAGCTGGCGGAGTGCTACTTGAGCACGAGCGGCTTCGACAACTGGGACGAAGCCACCCTCGTCGCGGCGAAGAGAGCCTGTCGCGAACTTCGTACATGGGGCGACGGCTTCGGGTACGCCCTTGTCGCCACCGGGAGAGTCGACGCCATGGCCGACATGCAGGCCGAGGCCTACGACGTCGCTCCGATGCCCGTCATCGTCTCGGAGGCAGGTGGGCGCTTCACGGACCTGCGCGGCGCGCCGAGACACGACGGCGGGTCCGCCCTTGCCACCAACGGGCGCATCCACGACGCCCTCTTGAAGCTGTTGGCGCGGTCTTGACCACCAGACCAGGAACGAGGCCGCCGGCCGGGTCCCTTCTGGTCCGCGGGATCGGGCAGCTCGTGACCAACCGGCCCGAGCTCGGGGCGGGGAGCCTCGGCGTGCTGCACGACGTCGACCTCGTCGTCGACGAGGGCAAAGTGGCCTGGATAGGAGCCGCCGCAAGCGCCCAGGCAGCTGACGTGATGGTGGACGCGGCGGGTCGGTGCGTCATTCCCGGTTTCGTGGACTCGCACACCCACCTCGTCTTCGCCGGCGATCGTGTCGAGGAGTTCACCGCCAGGATGGCTGGCGAGCGCTACGTCGCCGGAGGGATCTTCGCCACCGTCGCGGCGACACGGTCCACCCCTGACAGCGTGCTCGCGGAGACGGCGACGAAGCTGGTGAAAGAGGCCGAGTCCCAGGGCACGACGACGCTCGAGACCAAATCGGGTTATGGCCTCACGGTCACAGACGAGTCGCGATGCCTCGAGGTCGCCCAGGCAGTCGCCGAAGAGGTCACGTTTCTCGGTGCGCACGTCGTGGCACCTGAGTACAGGGGGAGGGAGGAGGACTACGTCGCCCTCGTCACCGGCCCCATGCTCGAAGCCTGCGCGCCGAAGGCCGGGTGGTGTGACGCCTTCTGCGAAGAGGGCGCCTTCGGTCCCGATGCCACCCGGGAGATACTGCAGGCGGCGCGTGCGTGTGGCCTCGGACTTCGCGTGCACGCAAACCAGCTCTCACACGGCGCTGGCGTCCGCCTCGCCGTCGAGATGGGTGCCGCCTCAGCCGACCATTGCACTCATCTCGACGGAGCCGACATTGACGCCCTCGCCGGCTCGGAGACGGTGGCCACCCTCTTGCCGGGGGCCGAGTTCTCCACGCGCTCGCCCTACCCCGACGCGCGCCGGCTGCTCGAGGCCGGAGTCACCGTCGCCCTCGCGACCGACTGCAACCCGGGGACCAGCTACACGACGAGCATGCCCTTTGTCATCGCGCTCGCCGTGCGTGAGATGCACATGACCCCCGACGAAGCGCTGCTGGCCGCCACTGCCGGGGGCGCACGGGCGCTTCGGCGCGACGAGCTCGGTGCCCTCGCCCCCGGCTACCGCGGCGATCTCGTCGTGTTGAACGCGCCGGCGCCGGCACATCTCGCCTACCGTCCGGGCGTGGCCCTCGTCGCCACGGTGGTCCGCGCGGGCCGGGTGATCAGCTCCGCGGACGCCCTCTCGCCCGGAACCCGTGGGCCGGCCTGCTGACCGGGCGCCGACGACCGGCCGGGGGACAAGGCGCTCCCGGCACAAGACGCTGGCGGCTTAAGCTGCCCAGACTGTGATCGACTCCGACGAGACGCCGGTGGTGACTGAGGAACCGACCGCCCCTGTGACCGCGCGCAGGCGCCCGGAGCGACACCTGCTCGAATGGGTGGTCGTCGTCGCGGTCGCGGTGCTCATCGCAGGTGGGCTGCGGGCCTTTGTCGTGCAGGCGTTCTATGTGCCTTCCGGCTCGATGCTGCCGACGCTGCAGATCGGGGACCGCATCCTCGTCCTGAAGCTCGGCTACACGATCCATCGGGGCGACATCATCGTTTTCCGCCGAACACCGGCCGACACCTCCACTAGCGACTCCGATCTCGTAAAGCGCGTCGTCGGCTTGCCCGGAGAGACGATCTCGTCGCGGGGCGACACGGTGCTCATCGACGGAAAGCCGATCGAAGAGCCGTGGCTACCGCCGTTGGGCGAGCAGGTGACCCAGCAGGGCGACGTCGACTGCGCCCAGAGCGCCTTCGAGATCCCGACGACGAAGATCCCCGCCAACCACTACTTCATGATGGGTGACTGCCGCGGAGACTCCGTCGACAGCCGAGTGTGGGGCACCGTGCCGGCCTCGTACATCGTCGGCAAGGTGGTCGTCATCGTCTGGCGGTCCGGTCGTCCCCACTTCCACTGGTTCTGATCTGCCCCTGTGACGAGCTTGTCCAGCTCGAGTAGGCCTGAGGACCGTGCGGACGCGTCCGTCCGGCGCCGCCGGGTGCGTAGGGCTGCGATCCGGCGCCAGCGCCTCATGGTGGCGCTCGCGCTTGTCGCCATCGTCCTCACAGTGGTCGCCCAGCTGGCCTTCGGCGGGAGCACCGGGCCGAGGCTGACCCCGCAACAGGCCCGGATCGTCGCGCTCGCCACCAGCCAGCTGGGCTACCGGACCGATCCGGTCGACACCTACTGCAACCGCTTCAGTGCCTACTGGCAGGCGGGAGCTCTCGATTGTCCCAACTCGAATCGCGACGAGGAGTGGTGCGCCGACTTCGCCGCCTGGGTGTGGCGCAAGGCTGGCGTCCGGTTCGTCTACGGTCAGGCCCCCGGCGACATCAACGCCGCCTCGGTGAGCTTTTACCTGTGGGGGGTCGCCCGTCATGCCTGGCACCCGGTCGGCTCCGGCTACGTGCCGCAAGCCGGGGACGTCGCCGTCTACGGGCTCGAGCTTGCAAGCTTGCAGGCCCAGCACGTGGCCGTGGTCACCAGCTACTCGCCGGGGGCGAGGGGCCCGAATGTCGTGAATGGCGACGGGGAGCGGACCGGTTTCAGCGTCGTCGAGACCGGCACCGACCAGTACAAGGCCGACCTCACGGGCGACGGCGGCCAGCTGGCGGGCTACGTCTCGCTGCCGCCGGTGCCTGTGTCGCGTCCTCGCCGGCGCTGAACGGGGCGGGCGCCGGGCCGACCCGCGGCTGCCGCCGAGCCACGTCGGGTCCCCCTCAGAGAACGCGCTTTCCCGTCTCCGAGGTGTCGTAGCCACCGAGGGCGCGCACAGATTCCTGGAACCGGGCCGACGAGAGCAGGTCCCACAGCGGCGCGAGCAAGGGGTCCCCGACGAAGGCGGCGTCCAGCACGAGGTCGTAGGACTCTGTGCTGACCGGGATGAACTCGAGCCCGAAGGCGCGGGCGGCGGCGAGCACGCCGAGGCCGCAGTCGGAGCGCCCGGAGGCCACCGAGGCTGCCACAGCCAGGTGGGTGCGCTCCTCGCGCCGATAGCCGAGGACCGAGACCGCAGTGATGCCCAGGCGATCAAGCTCGTGGTCGAAAGACGCTCGCGTGACCGAGCCCGGCTGGCGGTTGACGTACCTGAGCCCGCCTCGTGCCAGGTCTTCGATGCCACCTAGGCCGAGCGGGTTGCCCGGGGCGACGATGAGGCCCTGCTGGCGGCGAACGAGCCGCACCGCGGCAAGGTCGCGCCCGGGCAGCACTTGATCGAGCTGGCCAGAGCCCTGACCACCCCCCGCCGGATCGGGCAGGCAGGCCCCGGCGAGATGGCACAGCCCGTCGCGGAGCGATTCGAGACCGGCGAGCGAGCCCAGGTTCGACATGGCGAGCGTCGAGCGCCGGTCGCCGCGGTGCAGCTCGGCTGCCGCCAGATCGAGGGCGAGATCATTCGATCCCACCGCCACGATGGTGTGCGCCAGCTCGCTGGGGTCCTTCAGTAGCCGGACCTCGACCTCGGAGTCCGCCTCGTGACCCTCGACTCCGGCCGGCATCACCAACATCCCGTCAGCTCGCACGAGCGAGGTGAGCACGCCCGCTCCACGAGGGAGCGCCGCCGCCACGAGGCGGCCACCCACCCGGCCGAGACTGACGCGCACCCACTCGTCCAGGTCCGCCCGCGAAGCGACCCGATGGGCGAGCCGTGCGCGCACGGTTGGCCGTTCTCGCTCGAGGGTGCCTTGGAGTCGTGCGAGCAGCGGCGTGGCGAAGACCTCGAAGCTGAGCGCCGCCGACACGGGATAGCCGGGTGCCCCGAGCACGGGCTTCGAACCGATCGCTCCGAGCACCAACGGATGACCTGGTCGGACTGCCACGCCATGGACGGCCAGCACGCCCAGGCGTTGGATCACCTCGGCCGTGTGGTCGTCGCGGCCGGCACTCGCACCGGCGATGATGACCAACAGGTCGCAGGCGGCCGTTGCCCTCAAGGCGGCATGGCCGATGCGCTCGGGATCGTCGGGCTCGATCGGGAGCACGATCGCCTCGCAGCCGATCTCCCTGGCCTGCGCGGCGAGCATGATCGAGTTCGTGTCATAGAACTGGCCCCGCTCGAGGTCGGCGCCGATGGGCCGCATCTCGTCGCCGGTCGGCAGCACCGCCACGATCGGTCTGCGGCGGACCAGCAGCTCGGTCACGCCTGCGGCGCCGCAGGCGGCGACGTCGGCGGGGCGGAGGCGGTGCCCCTCGAAAAGGAGGAGCTCATTGGCGACGATGTCCTCGCCGATCGAGCGCACGTTCTCGTAGGGCACGACCTCGGACCGGAGCTCGGCCGCCCCGTCTGCGACCCGGACGTGCTCGCGCATCACCACGGCGTCGAAGGCCTCGGGGAGAGGATCCCCGGTGTCGACCACCTCGTAAGCGCCGGGAGGGATCACGATCGGCGCCCGCCCGCTGGCGCCGATCGTGTCGGCTGCCCGCACGGCGATGCCGTCCATGGCGGAGGCGTCGAAGGGAGGAGAGGACCGGAGCGCCCACACGCTCTCGGCCGTGACTCGACCCGCAGCTTCGCTGATGGGAACCAGCACCGCTTCAAGGCGCTCTGGGCACGAGGCCTTGTCGCACGCGGCGTACCAGAGCTCGAGCGCCTCTGCGACGGCGGTCACGGCAGCGTCGCCGCCCTCGCGAAGCAGACAACGTCGCCTTCGGCGAGGGGCTCTTCGGGATCGGGGCTCACCAGGTCTCCGTTCAGCGCGATCTCGAGCCCTGGGCCGAGGTCCAGGCCGATCGCCTCGGCCGCACCGCCGAGGGTCGCCGCGCGCAGCGTTGCCCGCGCCGGGGGGCCGCCCGGAGGGCCGCCTGCATCGCGCCATTGGAGCTGGACAAGGGGCTGAAGCTGCGCCGTCGCCGTTTCGTACTCCTGGGGGTCGTTGAGGTTCGTGACCGACTCGAGCCCCGGGTCGAAGCGTGCCAGGCCGGGGTCGGCGAGCAGTGCCGCCTCGTCGAGCTCCTTCCAGCTGCACGCCTCGAGGAGGAGTGCCACCCGGAGCCGGTCGGAGCTGAGCAGGCTCTTTACTGTCGGTGCCAGGCCGGCACGATAGACGGCAGCGAGCGGATGGCGGAACCCCCGCACGCATGGGACGCACGCGTCGACGCCGGCGCCGAGCTCGCCCACCACGCGGCGCACGAAGGCGGGATGGAGGAAGGGCACATCAGTCGAGGAGACATAGGCGGCCTCGCAACGGCCCGCCAGTGCCTCCAGGCCGACGCTTAGGCCGCCGAGCGGGCCCTTGCCTTTCTCGATGTCCTCGAGGACTTCGAACGCGGCCGGGAGGGAGGGGAGCGACTGGCCGGGCGAGCGCACGAGCACGACCGGGCCGCCGACGCCACGGGCGACGATCCCGGCCACGCGGCGCACGAGCGTGGAGCCGTGCCATGCCAAGGACGCCTTGGAGGAGCCCATTCGCGACGACCGGCCTCCCGCGAGGACGATCCCGCCGTGGCGGCTCACGAGGAGCCGGGCCGACTCGTGTCTGCAACGGACCCGGCCGGGTCGGGCCGCCGGGCGCGCTCAACCGGCGTCGTGCGCGCCTCCAGGGTCCGCGAGCTCATCCGCCAGCTGGCGGGCGGTTGCGAGAGCCTCGACGAGGGGCACGCCCGAGAGCGCCGCGAGGTAGCAGGTGACGGGCGCTGCCGTACGCTCGGATGCGTGGGCGGCGACTCCGGCGAGCGCGAGGAGCGTCTCCACCTCCGAGTCTGTGATGGGAGGCGAGCCCAGCGTCGCTGCGTACAGGTCGAGCCAACCACGGGTGTCGAGTGCCATGACCGCCGAGCGTAGCCAGGCGGGGCGTGTACCGCCCTCGGCTCGGGTGGTGAGGGTGCCACTCGCGATGGACAAGGGCGTGAGCGCGGTGCTTAGGGCCGCCGGCCGTGACGAGCGGCCCTTCGCCCTTGTCGGTGCGTGGTCGGGCGGGCGGGCGCTTGTCGGCTCGGAGCCGCTGCTGGTCGCCGAGGACGTCGAGGACCCCTTCGCCGTCCTCGACGAGCAACCCGAGCTGACCGGTACCGTGCCCGGTGCCACGGGGGGTGGCTGGGTCGGGTACCTGGGCTACGGCCTCGGGCGACTTCTCGAACGGCTCCCGGCCTCGCCGCGGCGCCCCGTGCCGCTGCCGATCTCGACACTCGCCTTCTACGACCACTTGCTGACCCGTGACGAGTCGGGGCGGTGGTGGTTCGAGGCGCTCTGGTCAGACGAGCACGCAGGGCGCCTCGAGTGGCGCCTTTCGCAGTGGCGCCGGCGCGCTGGCGAGCCTGAGGCGCAAGCCGGCCAGTTCGAATGCGGGAGGTTTCTCCTCCGCCCGGAGCCGGAGACCCATCTCGTCTCGGTGGCGCGTGCCATCGAGCACATCCGTTCGGGCGACGTGTTCCAGGTCAACGTGTGCACGCGTCTCGAGGCCGGGTTCTCAGGGGACCCGCTCGAGCTCTTCTGCGCCGGTGCCGATCGGCTCGCGCCGCGCTATGGCGCTTTCCTCGGGCACCGTTCGTTCGCAGTCGCCAGCTTCTCGCCGGAGCTCTTCTTGAAGCGCCGGGGCCGAGAGGTACTGAGCTCGCCCATCAAGGGAACGGCGAGGCGCCAGGGCTCGTCAGCCAAAGCGCGAGAGGAGTTGCGCGGCTCGGAAAAGGACCGGGCGGAGAACCTGATGATCGTCGATCTCGTGCGCAACGATCTCGGGCGCGTCTGCCGCTACGGCAGCGTGGAGGTGCCCGCGCTGTGCAGGGCCGAGGAACACCCGGGCGTGTGGCATCTCGTCTCCGACGTGACAGGCGAGCTGTGCGAGGCGGTGTCCGACGCCGAGCTGTTGCGGGCCGCGTTCCCACCAGGTTCGGTCACCGGAGCGCCGAAAGTCCGGGCGATGGAGCTCGTGACCGTCCTCGAAGGAACCGCCCGTGAGGTCTACACCGGCGCCATCGGGATCGCGAGTCCCTTGACGGGCCTCGAGTTGAACGTTGCCATCCGGACCTTCGAGCTGGCAGAGGGCAAGGTCTGGCTCGGCGTCGGGGGCGGCGTCGTGGCCGACTCCGACCCCGATCGAGAGCTCGAGGAATGCTTGGACAAGGCCCGACCGTTGCTGGCGGCCATCGGGGCGGAGCTCGGCCCTGCCCGGCGCGCGCGAAGAGGGCTGCTTTCGGTCGCGAGCGACGAAGGGGCGAATCGTCCTGCGCTCGGCGCGGGCGTGTTCGAGACGATTCTCGTCATCGATGGCCGGCCCGTCGAGCTCGAGTCGCACCTCGGGCGGCTGGCGGCGAGCGTCTCGAGCCTGTACGGATCGCAGCCCTCGCCTCGCCTCGGCGCGCAGGTGGTGGAGGCGGCGGCTTCGAGCGCGGGCTCTCAGCGCCTCCGGGTCCGCGTGTACCCCTCTCCAGGCGGGGGACTGAGAAGTGAGGTCTTGGTCCTGGCGGCTCCTGAGGCCTTCTCTGGCTTGCCCGCCGCTTGTGTGGCCCTGGTCCCGACTGTGCTGGCGGGTGGCCTCGGCCGGCACAAGTGGCACGACCGCCGGGTTCTGTCGGATCGGCGCGGATTGCTCGGCCTGGGCAGGCATGAACAGCTCCTTCTTGTCGACGAGGACGGAGCCGTGCTCGAGACCGAGCAGGCCAGCGTTTTTGCAGTCTTCGGAGAAGTTGTCCGGACCCCGCCAGTTGACGGGCGCATCCTCGCGGGCACCACTCGCGAGGCAGTGGTCCGGCTGGCGGCGCTCGAGGGCTTCGAAGTGTCAGAGGAGCCCTTCGCGCTCGCCGATCTCGCCTCGGCCGAAGAGGTCTTCCTGACGAGCTCGATACGCGGTCTTTGCACGGTAGGTGGGTTGCGCTTGAGCCGGTCCTTCCAAGCCGGTCCGGTCAGCGCCCGGCTCGCGAAGGCCCTTTGGACGTTGTGGAACCGGGTTCTGTACCGGAATTTGGGCCTTGTGCCCGACGATGTCCGTGGCTGACACGTGGATTGGCAGCGCCAATCACAGCGGTGTACAAAGTTGCCATGGCCATTGCATCGGTGTGCCCGGCGACAGGCGAGACCCTCAAATCCTTCGATCCTTATGACAAAGCGGAGGTCGAGAGGAGGATCGCGCTTGCAGCAAGTGCGTACCGCACCTACCGGCGGACCAGCTTCGAAGAGCGCGCAGAGCTGATGAGTGCCATGGCCGACGTGCTCGAGAAGGACCAGCTCGCGATCGCCGAGATGATGACCCTCGAGATGGGAAAGCCCGTCGTCCAGGCCCGTTCCGAAGTCACCAAGTGCGTCGGCGTGCTGCGCTACTACGCCGAGCACGGCGCGGCCATGCTCGCCGACGAGCCGGTCGCGGGTACCGCCGCCAAGAAGGGCTCTTACCTCAAGTACCAGCCGATCGGGCCGGTGCTGGCCGTGATGCCCTGGAACTTCCCCCTCTGGCAGGTGATCAGGTTCGCGGCGCCGACTTTCATCGTCGGTAATGTCGCCCTTTTGAAGCACGCCTCGAACGTGCCCCAGACGGCGCTCAACATCGAGGACGCGGCGCGGCGCGCCGGGTTCCCAGAAGGCGTCTTCCAGGCCCTGCTCGTCGGCGGCGACCGGGTGCAGGCGATCCTCGAGGACGACCGTGTGGCCGCCGCCACCGTGACAGGGAGCGAGGGCGCCGGGCGCTCGGTGGCCTCCATCGCCGGCAACGTCGTCAAAAAGACCGTGCTCGAGCTCGGCGGTGCCGACCCGTTCATCGTGATGCCCTCTGCCGACATGGAGCGGGCGGTCGAGGTCGGCGTGTGGGCGCGTGTCCAGAACAACGGCCAGAGCTGCATCGCCGCCAAGCGCTTCATCGTCCACGAGGCGGTCGCTGACGAGTACGAGGAGCGCTACGCCGAGGCGATGTCCAGGCTCGTCGTCGGCGATCCCCTCGAGGAGGCGACCCAGGTTGGCCCGCTCGCCACCGCCCAGGGTCGCGACGAGGTGAACGAGCAGGTCGCGGACGCCTTGTCGAAAGGCGCCAAGGCCATTTGCGGCGGCGAGGTGATGGACGGCCCGGGATGGTTCGTCCAGCCCACCGCCTTGACGGGGCTCAAGCCCGAGATGCGGGTCTATCGCGAGGAAGTCTTCGGGCCCGTGGCGTCGTTCTTCCGGGCCGCAGGTATCGACGAGGCGATCGCGATCGCCAACGACACCAGCTTCGGCCTCAGCTCGAGTGTCTGGACCGAGGACCCCGCCGAGCAGCGGCGCTTTGCCGAAGACCTCGAGTCAGGCATGGTCTACGTCAATGCCATGACGATCTCCTACTTCGACCTCCCCTTCGGCGGTGTCAAGCGTTCGGGCTACGGGCGGGAGCTGTCTCCTGCCGGCATCCGGGAGTTCACCAACATAAAGACCGTATTCAGCGACTGAACGTCGATCTCCGGTGCCCCGAGGTGGGGTGCCGGACCAGGAGCGCGGAAGAATCCCCACGCGGGACGGGCTCTCGAGCCCTCCCGCGTGGGGATTGTGTTGTCAGGCCAGGCCTGTGCTCAGGACTTCGATGCGTTCCAGAGGAAGAACTGGCTGAGCGCCGTCGGGTAGACGCCGGTCACGTTCTTCTGAGTAGCGCTCAGGTAGTTGTAGAAGTAGGGGAAGATGATCGGCGTCTCGTCGAGGAGCAGGGTCTCGATCTGCTTGGCGACTCTCCGCTGGCTGGAGAGGTCTGTCGCTGAGACGTACTCGGAAACGAGCTTGTCGTAGGCCGCGTTGTTGAAGCGGGCGGCGTTCCAGGCGCCCGTCCCGGTCTTGGTGCTGTGCGTCTCCAACGGTGCGTTGAGGAACAGGTTCGGCGTCGACCGGGCGCCGTAGTCGACCATGCTCATCTCGCCGTCCAGCCAGTCCGAGGTGCCGTAGACGCCAGAGCCGTAGTACTTGCTCGGAATCTCGATCGTGAGGTCTATGGTGACCCCGATCTGGGAGGCCCACTGCTTGATGTACTGAGCAAGCTGCGGCATCTCCTGGCGCTGCTCGGTGAGGAGCGGGGTCGTGAAGCCTCTCGGCACCCCGCCTTTTGCCAGCAGCTCCTTTGCCATCTTGAGGTTCTGCGTCCGTTGCGGCACGGCAGGCGGGCCGACGGTGGCGGGGAAGACGGGGGCGAATGGGCTGTCGTTGCCGATGTCGGCGTATCCCTTGAACAGCGAGTGCACGAGCGCGGGACGGTCGAGAAGCAAGCCCATCGCCTGGCGGACGTACTTGTTCGTAAAGGGGGCGAGGTCGCAGCGCATCGAGAGCTCGCGGTGCCCTGAGCCCTTGAGCTTGATGATGTTGTACGAGCCGTTCAACAGCTGAGGGCTGGTGGAGACGAAGAACTGGTCCAGGCAGTCGATCTCGTTCGCCTCGAGGGCCGCCGTCATCGGCGTCTCGCTCGCGTAGAAGGTCCATTGAATCTCGCTCGGGATCGCCGGCGTCCCCCAGTAGTACGGGTTGGGGACGAAGGTCGCGCCCACGTTCGGCGAGTAGCTGGACATCTTGAAATGGCCCGTCCCGACCCAGTCCTTCTGGTAGTTGGCGTAGTCGTAGCGGTTCGGGACGATGATCATGTTGTAGTTGTCGCACGAGACGGCGTCGAGGAAGGCACCATCGGGTGTTTCGAGATGGAAAGCGACCTGCGTGTCGCTCACCTTCACCACGCCGTCGGGCGACAAGAGCCCCGAGAAGACAGAGAGGGCGGACCCGCCGGTCTTCGGGTTGCACTGGCTCTGGAAGCTGTAGACGACGTCGTCAACGGTCATGGGGGTGCCGTCGTTGAACTTGACACCTTGGCGGATCGTGAAAGTCCAGACGTCCGCGGTGGCGTTCGGGGTCCAACTCGTGGCGAGCCACGGCAGGTAACCGAGTGACTGGTCAGCCTCGACGAGGAACTCACCGACGTTGCCGAGAAGCTCGAGGCTGCCCTCGTCGGCGATCGTGATCGGGTTGATCGCGCCCGTCGGCACGAGGATTCCCGCTCTGATCGGCGCCCCCGCCTTGCCCGTGGCTGCTCGGGTGGCGGGCGCCGTTCTCACGCCCGGCAGGCCCTTGGCCTCGAGGATGCCACCGAGGAGCGGCAGCGAAAGACCGAACGCCGTGCCTTTCCGGAGGAAGTCCCGCCTCGACAGCCGCCCGGCGACGAACTCGTCGATGATGTGCTCCTGGATCGGGCCCCGACCACGCCGAAGGTTGTCGAGCCGTTCGTGGTCGACTTCTTTGCTGCTGCCGTTGACGTCCATGCGCCAACCCCCTTTGTCGTCCCTCGCCTGCGCGAGTCTTGTCTCAGATACTGGACAGACGTTCAAAAAAACCGCTTCTGTTACAATACTAAGTCGAACGAGCGTGCGCCAGAGTAGGCACTTGCAGGTGGTCGCTCCTTCCGTACCTGCGAGGAGAGGAGGCAGAGTGGAAAAGCTCGAAGGGCTCCGCCACCTTAGACGAGCTGACGCAGGCGATCAACGAGCCGCGCAGCTCGGTGCACCGGATTCTCAACACCCTGGTCGAGGCCGAGCTACTGCAAAGGCCCGGCCAGCGTGGCGGCTACCGGATGGGACCCAAGGCCATGACATGGGGCTCCGCCTTCCTGCGGGCTGTCAACCTGGTCGACGAGTTCCGGTCGGTGGCCTCGCCCATCGTGGCCCGCATCGACGAGACGATGCAGCTGGCCGTTCTCGACTGGCCCGACGTCGTGTTCGTGGCCCACGTCGACTCGCAACGCCCCGTCAGGCTCGTCACCGAGGTCGGCCGCCGGCTCCCGGCGCACGCGACCGCGGTGGGCAAGGCGCTGCTGGCCTTCTCCGGTAAGTCGGCGGCCGACAGGTACCGCCAACAGGAGCTGCGCAAGCTGACACCCCGGACCGTGACCTCGGTCGAGGAGCTGGAGCGTCAGCTCTTCAAGATCCGGCGCCGTGGTTGGGCCGAGGCGAGCGAGGAATCCTCGGAGAACCTGACGTGCCTCGCCGCGCCCGTCCGCGGTCACGACGGCAGTGTCGTGGCCGCCATGACGATCTGCGTTCCGGAACCATCGCTCAAGCTGTCCTACCGACAGGCGCTCGGGCGCGAGCTGCTCAACGGGTGCAGTGCGCTCTCCCGCCGGATCGGGGCGGAGGAGCCCTGCAGCTCTCCTGTTGCTGCCGAGGGCCCGACCTGAGGGCACCGACGGGTGCCACTTTGCCCTAGTTCGCACCAGATTCGACCCTCCTTGGGATCGATGGTTACACTCCGCTCGAGACCGCATGGATGGACATCCAGCCGGTGAGACATCACGGAGGTGCCGTAAGTTGAGCACTGGTATCGAGACACTCGCGGCTGTAATCGAAGCGCCGGGCAAGGACTTCGTCGTCGAGACGGTGCATCTGTCCGCACCGGGTCCCTCGGAGGTGCTCGTTCGCATAGAGGCAAGCGGTGTGTGCCACAGCGACTGGAATGCGGCCTCGGGTGCCTCCGCCACGCCGATGCCTGCGGTGCTCGGGCACGAGGGTGCCGGCGTGGTGGAAGAGGTCGGCTCCGCGGTCACACGAGTATCTCCCGGTGACAAGGTCGTGCTCTCCTGGCTGCCGACCTGCGGCGTCTGCCGCGCCTGCATGAGAGGCGACCTCTCCTTGTGTGCCAACTCCACGACCTATATGGGCCGCGGCGCTCTGCCGAGCGGCGAGGTCCGCCTCTCGAGGGGCTCCTCGCCTCTTTACCACTACTCGTACTTGTCCACCTTCGCCCGCCACGCCGTCGTCGACGAGAGATCCTGCGTCTGCCTCGCCGAGGACGCCGATCTCGAGGTCGCCTGTCTCGTCGGCTGCGCGGTGACGACCGGCGTCGGTGCAGTCTTCAACAAGGCCAAGATCGAGCCCGGTTCGTCCGTCGTCATCTTCGGGGGCGGGGGAGTGGGCCTTTCCGCCCTCATGGCGGCCCGGTTTGCCGGTGCCGACACCGTCATCGTCGTCGACCCGGTCGCCTCAAAGCGCGAGCTCGCCGACGAGCTCGGCGCAACGGCAAGCTTGAATGGCAAGGATGCCAACCTCGCTGAGCAGCTGCGCCAGTTGTGTCCCGGTGGCGCCGACTACGCCTTCGAGGCCGCCGGACTGCCCTCTTTGGCCGCGACCGCCTTTGACGCCATACGCCCGGGCGGCATGGTCGTGCTCGTCGGCGTGCCCGCCGACGGAGAGGTGGTCTCCTTCCCCGGAAACGTGGTTGTCCGCTCCGAGAAGATCGTGACCGGAACGTTCTACGGTTCCGCCCGTCCCGCGCTCGACATGCCTTTGATCATGCGCCTGTACGCGGAGGGCAGGTTCCCGCTCGACCGTTTCGTCACCGCGCGGTACCCGCTCGAGGGAGTTAACGAGGCCTTTGCGGCCATGCTCGAGGGCCGGGTCGTGCGCGCCGTTCTGAAGCCATGGGAAGGAGACAGTTGATGCTTATCGGTGAGTCCTTTATCGGAGACGGCATCAATGCCGCTCACATCAACGTCGTGCTGGGGCGCCGGGACGGCCCGGTCGGCACGGCCTGGGCGAGCGCGCTCGCCACGCCGAGCGCCGGGCACGCGCCCTTCGTCGCCGTCGCCCAACCTGGTGTACCAGCCGTGCCGCCCACACTGTTCGTGAACAAGGCGGCGATCGCCGGGCCCGTTCACGGCAACATGACATGGGGACCCGCCCAAGCAGGCGTTGCCCAGGGCGTCGGCCGCGCTCTCGAGGAATCCGTGATCGACGAAGGCGAGGTCGAGAACCTTGTCCTGATCGTTGCCGTCTGGGTCAACCCGAATGCCGACGACGAAGTCGAGGTCTTCCGTAACAACCAGGTCGCGACGCTCGAGGCGCTGCGCAAGGCTAAAGAGGGGCTCCCCAGGGCCGCCGAGTTCATCAGCGCTGCCCGATCCCCGTTCAATCCCTTCTTCAGGCCTGCGTGAGGATCCGGATCGAGCTGATCGGCCTTTGACCACCCCCGGGTCGTGTCTGGGGGCCGGCTGGGGCCTCGAGTCCCGTCGCCGGTCCCGAGCGGGCGTCCCGGAGGGGCTCCCGGCGCCGCCGAAGGGCGCGCCGCCGAAGGGGCAGTCCGGGGCCATTTCCTTTCGCATGCACGAAGTCGTCCGGCGACCAGAACGAGGGTCACGAACCGATAGGCGGTACAAGCGTGAATATTCGCGAGTTTTCGATGGACCTGTTCTCACTCAAGGGAAAGACCGCCATAGTGACCGGAGGTAACACCGGCTTGGGTCAGGCGTTCTCACTGGCTCTCGCCAAGGCGGGTGCGAACATCTTCATCCCGACCGTCATGGACGACGGCGGTGAGACACGCCAGCTCATCGAGGCCGAGGAGTCAAGAGCCGAGGTCCTCACCATCGACATCACCGGGAACGGCGCGCCAAAGACGGTCATCGACCGCTGCGTTGAGACCTATGGAGCCGTGGACATCGTGGTGAACTCGGCGGGGATCTGCAACCTGGCGTCAGTGGGCAACTTCGGCCGGGGCGACTGGGACCCGATGATCGCTCTCAACCTGACGGCCGCATTCGAGCTCAGCTACGAAGCATCTAAGCTCATGGTCGCTCAGCGCTCGGGCAAGATCATCAACATCGCCTCCCTGTTCTCCTTCCTGGGCGGCCAGTGGTCGCCTGCCTACGCGGCCACCAAGCACGGCCTGGTCGGCTTTACCAAGGCGTACTGCGACGAGCTCGCTCAATACAACGTCCAGGTGAACGCGATCGCGCCCGGGTACTACGCGACTGCGATCACCGAGGCCACTCGGTCGAACCCCGAGACCAACCAACGCGTGCTGGACCATATCCCCGCCGGCAGGTGGGGCGACGCGGCCGATCTCATGGGTGCCGCGGTCTTTCTGGCCAGCCGGGCCTCCGATTACGTGAATGGTCACGTGCTGGTGGTCGACGGCGGCTACCTCGTCCGGTGACAGAACCGGGAACGACGTTCCAAAGAGGAGAATAGGTCCATGGTGCAATCGGTCTCAGACCTGAATCGTGAAGAAATCAGACGCGCACTGGCCGAGCTGGTCGGTCAGGGCCAAGTGTGTGTGGACGAGGACCTGCTGCGGGCGGCGAGCGTCGACCGGTTCAAGAAGTACATGGCGGTCAACGGGATCTTCATCGGTCCGATCCCGACCGCGGTCGTGTCGGCAAGGTCCGCTGCGGAAGTCGCCAAGGTCCTGCGATTCGCAAACGACCACAAGATCAACGTGGTGCCCCGCACCGGGATCACTTCGACCGAAGGCGGGCTCGAGACGATCGTGGAGGACACGATCGTGCTCGACGGCTCCTCCATGAACGAGATCGTCCGCATCGACCCCGTCAACATGATGGCGACGGCGCAGTGTGGTGTTGTCCTGCAGACGCTTGAGGACGCCGTGCGGCTGCAGGGCCTCACGACGGGCCACTCGCCCCAGTCCAAGCCCTTGGCCCAGATGGGCGGGCTGACGGCGACGCGCTCGACCGGGCAGTTCTCGACCCTCTACGGAGGGATAGAGGACATGGTCGTCGGGCTCGAGGCGGTCTTCCCGGACGGGACGATCTGCCGGATAAAGAACGTGCCCCGCCGTGCGGCAGGGCCCGACATCCGGCAGATCGTGATCGGGAACGAAGGCGCCCTGTGCTTCATCACCGAGGTCACGGTCAGGCTCTACCGCTACAGGCCGGAGAACAACGAGTACCGGGGGTTCCTCGTCGACAGCATGGACGACGGGATCGACGTCATTCGTGAGGTCGTTACCGACGGCTTTCGTCCCTCGGTGTGCCGCGTCTACTCCGAGGAGGACGCTCGTCAGCACTTCGACGACTTCTACAAGGACAAGTGTGTCCTCATCTTCATTTCCGAGGGCCCCAAGGCCATCGTCGAGGCCACGGTTGCCGAGATCGACCGCGTCGTCGCCAAGATCCACCACGAAGATGTGGACCCGGTCCGGATAGAGCAGTGGTTCAGCGACCTGAACTGGGGAATGGACAAGATCATTGCCGAGCAAGAGTGGATGCGCACGGAGCACAATCTCGGCTATACGACCGAGATCTCGGCCAACTGGTCTGACATAGGGGAGATCTACAAGGCGGTAATGCATCGGATCCGTACCGGATATCCTTATGCATCAGACCTTACAATGCTAGGTGCGCACTCATCCCATAGCTATCAGACGGGGACGAATCTGTACTTCGTTTATGACTACAACATCAACTGCGATCCGCAGGAGGAGATCACGAAGTACCACATCCCACTCAACGCGATCATCGTGGAGGAGGCGCTCAAGCACGGCGGTTCGATGGTACACCACCACGGAATTGGGAAGTACCGGACGGACTGGACCGAGCAGGAGCACGGGAGCGCCTATTACATGTTGCGCAAGCTGAAAGACGCGTTCGATCCGAATGGGATCATGAACAGAGGCACGATCTTCAAGGCATAGAGAGTCACGTCTGCGGCTTTGGGAGATGAGAGTGACGCACTACCTGGTCGGTATAGACAACGGATCACAGAGCACAAAGGTGTCCGTCTTCGACGAACACGGGACCGTGGTGTGCGAGGGACGCCAAGCACTGCGGCCGAATGACACGCCGCGGCCGGACGTCGTAGAGCACCCCGACGACGACCTCTGGTTCTCGATAGGGGAGGCCAGTCGTCGTGCCATGGAGACCTTTCCAGGAGATGTCGCAGACATAGTCGGCGTGGGTCTGTGCACGATCCGCTTCTGTCGAGCGCTGCTCAAAGGAGACGGGACGTTGGCCAGCCCGGTCATGAGCTGGATGGACGCACGGGTGTCGCGGCCCTATGAGCACACCGACCCGGATGTTCGCTACGTCACCACCTCATCGGGCTACATCACTCACCGGATGACCGGCGAGTTCAACGACACGGCTGCCAACTACGCAGGCGTGTGGCCGATCAGCACGGATAGGTGGGAGTGGCTGCGCGATGACGAGGGCTTCTCGAAGTACCAGATCCCGCGAGAGATGCTCTTCGAGCTGGTCATGCCAGGCGACGTCTTGGGCTCGGTGACACCCGAGGCCTCGCGCCACACCGGTATCCCAGCGGGTCTGCCGGTCTTCGCCACGGCCAACGACAAGGCGGTGGAAGCTCTAGGGTGCGGGCTGCGCTCGCCGGACACGCTCTTGGTCTCGTTGGGCACCTACATCGCCAGCATGACGACCGGGCAGCGCAACATCGTGGATGCCTCGAGCTTCTGGTCGAATTTCGCCTCGATTCCGCACAAGTACCTGTACGAGAGCTCCGGCATCCGCCGAGGCATGTGGACGGTCACCTGGTGGCGGGACCTGCTCGGAGAAGAAGCAAGAGCAGCGGCGGACAAGCGCGGTGTCACGGTTGAGAAGTATCTCGACCTCGAGGCGGCAAAGGTCCCGGCCGGCTCCGACGGCCTGATGGTGATCCTTGACTGGCTCGCGCCGACCGAGGCTCCCTTCAAGAAGGGCGCCATTCTCGGCTTCGACGTACGCCACGACCGGTTCCACGTCTATCGGGCAATACTCGAGGGGATCGCTCTGACCATCTACCGCTGTGGCATGGCGATGGGCAAGGAGACGGGGGAGACCTACGACCGGCTGGTCATCTCGGGCGGGGGTTCGAACTCTGAGGTGTTCGTGCAGATCTTCGCCGACGTCTTCGGGATCCCGGCCGTCCGGAGCAAGATGAACAACGCCGCGGGGTTGGGCTCGGCGATCTGCGCAGCTGTTGGTCAGGACCTGTACGTTTCGTGGGACGAAGCGATCGACAACATGGTGTCGTGGGAGCCGGCCTTCGTCCCTGACGCAGACAATCACGCCCTTTATCAGCGCATGTCAGCCATTTACGACGAGGTCCCGAGCCACACTGACAAGATCTTCGAGGAGTCCCACAAGATATTCGGCTAGCGGCCGGCGTCCTCAGTCGCCTGGAGCCGTCTCAGCTCGTCAACGGGGATGTGGCAGCGCATCATGTGGCCGGGCTCGACTTCGACGAGCGCAGGCTCGCTCGACTCGCAGAGCCCGTTCTCGAGTCGACGCGGGCAGCGGGTGTGGAAGACGCAGCCCGAGGGTGAGTGCGCCGCGCTCGGGATCTCACCTTGGAGGCGGATCCGCTCCCGGCGCGTCCCGTCCAGGCTCGGCACCGCGGAGAGCAGCGACTCGGTGTAAGGGTGATGGGGACCGGAGAAGACGGTCTCGGCCGGACCGTACTGCATGACCCGGCCGAGATAGAGCACGGCGATGCTGTCGGACAGGTAGCGCACCACGCCGAGGTCGTGCGAGATGAAGACGTAGGTCACCCCCTCGCGGCTTTGCAGGTCGGCGAGGAGATTGAGAATGGCGGCTTGCACCGAGACGTCGAGGGCCGAGGTCGGCTCGTCGCAGACGAGGACGCGCGGTGCTCCCGCGAAGGCGCGGGCGATGGCGACCCGTTGCTTGAGGCCGCCGGAGAGCTGGTAGGGGCGCAACTGCAGATGGCGCTCCTCCATCCGCACCGAGTGGACGACCTCGACAAGGCGTTGCTCGCAGCGCTCGCCCGAGAGGCCCGCCAGCTTCTTGAGCGAGCGGGTGATGATGTGACGCACGCTGTGACGCCGGTTCAACGCCGAGTCCGGGTTCTGGAAGACGATCTGCATTGCCTGCAACTGCTTGCGGTCGCGCTGGGTGCATTCGGGCGCCAGCGGCGATCCCTCAAGTTCGATCGACGATCCCTTGTCGGGCACGCTGAGGCCGAGGAGCACGCGGGCGATGGTCGTCTTGCCCGACCCGGACTCCCCGACGAGGCCCAGGGTCTCGCCTGCCTTGAGGTCGAGGTCGACGCCGACGACGGCGCGCACATGCTCACGGCCGACGTGGAAGGTCTTCGACAAGCCCCGGAGGCGGATCAGCGGCTCCAGGGCCGAGTCGGGACTGCGCAGCTGGACGTCCTCCGGGGTTGCCCGCGGGAGGTCGGGTGCCTGCTCCTGGAAGTGACAGCGCGAGGTACGCGAGGCGCTCACCTCGTACATCGGTGGCGTCTCCTCGCTGCAACGCTCCTTCGCGAGCGCGCAGCGTTTGGCGAAGATGCAACCGACTTGGACCTCGCCCGGGCCGGGAAGAAAGCCGGGAATGGTGTCGAGGCGGCCATGGTCCTTGCGCTGACCGCCTCGTGGCACGCAACGCAGCAGCCCGACCGTATATGGGTGCCGCGGGTTGTCGAACACCTCCCTTGCCGGCCCTTGCTCCACGATCTCACCGGCGTACATGACCCCGACCCGGTCGCACATCTTCGCGATCACCGCAAGGTTGTGGCTGATGAAGAGCACTGAGGTGCTCAACTGCTGGCGCAGTGACGACACGAGGTCGAGGACCTCGGCCTCCACTGTGGCATCGAGCGCTGTCGTCGGTTCGTCGAGGATGAGGAGCGAAGGCTGAGAGGCAAGAGCCATCGCGATCATGACGCGTTGCAACATGCCGCCCGAGAGCTGGTGCGGGTAGCACCGCAACACGCGCCCCGGATCGGCGATCTGCACCGTGCGAAGCAATTCCTCGGCACCCGCCATTGCCTCGTGCTTCGACTCTCCGGCGATCTCGTACACCTCGGCCACCTGACGTCCCACACGGAGCGAAGGGTTGAGGGCACGACCGGGCTCCTGGTAGACCATCGAGACCGTGCGAGCCCGGAATTTGCGCAGATCGCGATTGTCCATCGTCGCGGGGTCCTGCCCGTTGACGGTGATCGAGCCGCCGCTGACGCGCCCGTTGCGCGGGAGGTAGCGCGTGATCGCCAGGGCAGTCGTGGACTTGCCGCACCCCGACTCGCCGACAAGGCCGAAGGACTCCTGTCGCGCGATGCTGAACGAGACGTCGCGAAGGGCCAGCCGGTCGTTGTCCCGCACGCGGTAGCTCACGTCGAGGTGGCTCACATCCAGCGTCGTGGACGGCTCCTCGACCGTGGTGGGCAGGCCGGAGGACGTTGCGAGGGTCATTGGATGAGCACCGCCTCGAGGGCGTCGCCGATGAGGTTTATCGCGATGACGAGCGAGGCGATCGCGAGAGCCGGGAAGAGCGTCTCCCACCAGTAGCCGGCGGCCAGGTACGGGTAGTTGCTGGCGACATCGGCGCCCCAGTCCGGCGTCGGCAGCTGCACGCCGAAGCCGAGAAACGACAGCGTCGCGATCGTGAAGATGGCGTAGCCGAGCCGGACGGTGAACTCGACGATGATGGGACCGAGCACGTTCGGCAGGATCTCGACGAACATCATGTGCAGGACGCTCTCCCCGCGCAGCCGGGCAGCCGCGATGTAGTCGAGCTCCCGTTCCTGGAGGACGGCCGTGCGCACCGTCCTCGCAATGATGAGGGAGAAGACGAAGCCGATGACAAGCACGAGCGTCGCCGTGCTCGGGCCGACTGCCACGACGAAGATAAAGGCCACGATCACGGTCGGAAGAGAAAGGAAGGCGTCCACGATCCTGCCCACGATCATGTCGAAGGCACCCCCGAGGTAACCCTGGGCGAGGCCGATAGTCGTACCGAGCGCGGTGCCGAGCAGCGTGGCGAGCGGGGCGATCTCGAGGATGTCGCGGGCACCGACGATCACCCGCGAGAACACGTCGTTGCCGACATCGTTGGTCCCGAACCAGTGGCCGGCAGAAGGCGCCAGGTTGGTGTTCAAGATGTTCGTCGCGGTGGCGTTGTAAGGGACGAACGAGGTCCCGAAGATGGCACAGACGACCCACCAGATCAGGATCAAGGACCCGAAAAGGAAGGTCCTCGAGTGCAAGAGCTGGCGGAATTGCTCCTCGCGGACACGCTTTACCGAGACGTCGAGCGCACCTGCCGCGCCGACGGAGGACGAGTCGGCCGGGGCGTTCGTCGGCGTGGCGCCGAGCGGAGGCGACAGGTGCCCGATCCCTGTCACTCCGCCTTCCCCAGTCTGATTCGCGGGTTCAACACCGTATAGAGGATGTCGGCGATCAGCGTCGCTGTGAGGTACACGATGCCGATGAAGAGGACTCCGGCCTCGAGCATGGGGAAGTCCTTGTCGTAGGCGGCGGTGATGATCAGCGTGCCGATGCCCGGGTAGGTGAAGAGCTTCTCGACCACAACGAGCCCGCCGATCAGGTAACCGGTCTGGGTGGCGATGACCGTGATCGTCGGCAGCAGCGAGTTGCGCAGCACGTGCCGTCGGATCACCACCCGGCGGGGCAGCCCCTTCAGCGTCGCCGTGCGGACATAGTCCGAGTCGAGCGACTCGATCGTGCCCGCCCGGGCCATGCGGGCGACGTAGCCGAAGAGGACGAACACGAGCGGGATGGCGGGAAGGATCAGGTATTTCAGCTGGGTCAGGAACGGCGAACCGGGCGGGGCGTTGCCGGTGACCGGCAGGACCTTGAGGTCGATGGCGAACAGCACGATGAGAACGACCCCCGACACGAACTCGGGCACTGTCGACAGCGAGAGGCTGGTGGTGCTGATGAAGCGGTCCACGAACCGCCCTCGGTTGAGGGCCGCGATGACCCCGCCGAGGATGCTGAGGGGCACGACGATGACAAAGGCGAAGGCCGCTAACTTGAGCGAGCGCCCGAGGGCCGGGAAGAGGAAGGAGCTGACCGGCGCCTGGAACTGGTAAGAGGTCCCGAGGTTGCCCCGTACGATTCCGGTGACCCAGCTCCAGTACTGGACTATGAGCGGGCGATCGACACCGAGCTTGTGGTCGAGCCTGAGAACTGCTTGCTGGGAGGCGAAGGGCCCGAGTATCGCCCGTCCCGCGTTGCCCGGGAGCACCTGGCCGGCGAAGAAAATGATCACGCTCAGCAACACGAGCGTGATCAGCGCCAGTCCGACACGCTTCAAGAGGTACACGAGCAACTCAACTCCTCCTCCCTGTGCTACATCCCGGCGCAGGCGAAAGTGGCGACACCGAGACCGGAGGCTAATCAGAGCACGAAGCTAGCAGGGCGGCCCGCGCATCCGCCCACAGCCTTGTTCCTGTTGCTCGTTCTTCACGGACACTGGCGGGTGCCCTCTCGCGAGGCATAGGCGGGAAGTTCCGCGAGGTGTCCGGCGCGCGTGGACCGGACGGGGGCAGCGGCTGGCGAGCAGCCCGGGGCCGCAAGGGCGCGACGATTATGATGCCAATCGCTATGCGCGCGGCTCGACATCGACACGGTGCCCGGGCTCGAAGCAAGCCCGCTGCGGGGAACGCCGGTGCCGGCAGCGCCGGCGAGAACGCCGAGAACCGCGGCCGGCGATGACATGCCGGCGGTAGAGCTCTCTCTCGTCGGGCGGGTTGTCAACGGCCCTGGCGAGCCGGCCCGAGGAGAGATCCGTGTTGTGGCGGGGCGCATCGCCGAGGTGCGAGAAGGCGAGGCCTCCGGGCCCGCCGAGACACGGATCGATCTCGGAGACGCCTACCTGCTTCCGGGCGCGATCGACTGCCACGTCCATTCGGGAAGCCATGCCGGCGAAGGCATCCGGGCGCTGACGGCCTCCGCCGCCGCCGGTGGTGTGACCACGGTGATCGACATGCCCTACGACGTGGCGTCACCGGTCGTGAGCCCGCCTGTCATGGCACGAAAGCGCGACCGGGTCGCTGAGGAGGCGCTCGTCGACGTCGCCCTGCTCGGGACGGTGCGCCCCGGGACCGGTGCCCTCGAAGTCGCCCCGCTCGTCGAGGCCGGAGCAGTCGGGTTCAAGCTGTCGCTGTTCGGCACCGACCCCCAACGCTTCCCGCGCATCCCCGACGATCAGTTCCTCGAGGTCCTCGCGGCGATCCGCGAGCACGGAAGCGTCGCCTGCGTGCACGCCGAGAACGAGGAGATCATCAAGCCCCTGCTGGCGCGAGCGCGCGCCTCGGGCGATCCCGCCCCGATCGCCCACTGCCGGACGCGTCCGCCGGTGAGCGAGACCCAGGCGGTGCTGACGGCGCTCGAGTACGCCCGCGAGACCGGGGCGCCCCTGCATCTGTGCCACCTGAGCCTCGCCCGATCGGTCGACCTCGCCCGTTGCTACGGCGCCGAAGGCTTGCAGGTGAGCACGGAGACATGCCCGCACTACCTGTGTTTCTCCGAGGACGACATGGTGCTCCAGGGTGGTCGACTGAAGATCAACCCGCCGTTGCGCTCGGCGAGCGAAGTGGGACAGCTCTGGGAGCGGCTGTCCAGCGGGGCAGTCGACGTGGTCGCCTCCGACCATGCGCCCTGGCCGGTTTCGGACAAGACGCGACCCGCGATCTTCGACAATCACTCGGGCGCCCCGGGCACCGAGACCCTTGTCGGCGTCCTGGCTGCAGGGCTGCTCGCCCGGGGAGAGAGCCTCAGCGCGCTTTCCCGCCTCGTGGCGGCGGCGCCGGCGCGGATCTTCGGGATCTCGCACGCGAAAGGCTCGCTCAGCCCCGGCATGGACGCAGACGTCATGGCATTCGACCCAGAGATGCCGTTCACCCTCGACGAGCGCCTCCTGCACTCGAACGCGGGGTGGAGCCCGTATCACGGGATGGCTTTCCCCGGCCGGGTCGTGCTCACGGTCTCGCGTGGCGAGGTGGTCTGGGACGGTTCCCGGCTGCAGGGGTCCGCCGGGCGCGGGCGCGTCGTCGAGCGCGCCCGAGGAGAAGCGGACGGTGGTTGATGCGAGCAGGCCCGCGACGGTGACCGCTCAGCGCGGCGGCGAGCTCCGCTGCCGGGGCTGGCGTCAGGAGGCGCTCTTGCGGATGCTCGAGAACGTGCTCGAGATCGGCGAGCGTCCTGAGGACCTGGTCGTCTACGCGGCAAGGGGCAAGGCCGCCCGGGACTGGAGGTCGTACTCCAGGATCGTGGCTTCTCTCGAGCGCCTCGGGGAGGACGAGACGCTCGTCGTGCAGTCGGGAAAGCCCGTGGGCGTCTTCCCGAGCTCGCCGGACGCCCCTTTGGTCTTGATGGCTTGCGGGAACGTCGTCGGCCACTACGCCACCCCGGAGTACTTCGACGAACTGTGTGACCGTGGTCTCATCATGTGGGGCGGCCTCACCGCCGGGGACTGGCAGTACATCGGCTTCCAGGGTGTCCTGCAAGGTGTCTACGAGCTCCTGCAGGCGGTGGCGAGGGAGCATTTCGCGGGCTCGCTCGCCGGCCGGTTCGTGCTCACGGCCGGTCTCGGCGGGATGGGATCGGCGCAGCCGCTCGCGATCGCGCTGGCAGGTGGCTGCGGGATCGTGGTCGAGGTGGACCCCGACAAGTGCGACCGCTCCCTCGAGCGGGGCCATCTCGCCTCGGTGACCGACGACCTGGAAAAGGCGCTCGCCTTGGTCAGCGCCCGACCAGAAGGCAGCGTCATCGGCCTCCTCGGCAACGCCGCGGCCGTCTACGGTGAGCTCGCCGACAAAGGCGTCGTGCCCGACGTCGTGACCGACCTCACGGCTGCGCACGACGCCGTCTTCGGCTACTGCCCGGTCGACTGCTCGCTCGAGGAGTGGCGCGCCCTTCGCCTAGTCGACCCGGCGGGCGTCGCGGACAGAGCCCGGCGCTCGATGGCTCTCCAGGTCCGGGCGATGCTGGGCCTGAAGGCTGCCGGCGCTGTCGTCTTCGAGGACGGCAACAACCTGCGGGTGCAGGCCGCAGCCGCCGGGGTCCGTGACGCCTTCACGATCGACGGATTCGCGCAGCGGTACCTGAGGCCCCTCTTCTGCCGCGGGATCGGTCCGTTTCGCTGGGTGGCCCTGAGCGGCGAGTCCTCGGACCTCGCCGAGCTCGACCGGCTCGTGGTCGAGATGTCGTTCCGCCCCGAGGTGGAGTCCTGGATCTCACTCGCCCGGGGACACGTGGCACCGCAGGGCTTGCCGGCGCGCAGCTGCTGGCTCGGCCATGGGGAGCGCTCCAGGTTCGCAGTCGCCGTCAACGGGCTCGTCCGGGGAGGATGCCTCGCCGGACCGGTGGCCTTTACCCGCGACCACTTCGACTCCGGTGGGATGACCCATCCCCACATCGGGACCGAGGGCATGGCCGATGGGTCGGGTGCCATCTCCGACTGGCCGATCCTCGACGGCCTCTTGCTTTCGGCCTCGGGCGCCGATCTCGTCGCCGTCCACGCCGGTGGTGCCGGTTACGCCGGCTACATGCAGTCGGCCGGCGTCACGATCGTCGCCGACGGCAGCGAGGCGGCGGCCGAGCGTCTACGGCGCGGCCTCGACGCGGACAGCGGCCTCGGCGTCCTGCGCTATGCGGACGCGGGCTACAGCGAAGCGATGTCCGCGGCCAGCAGCGCCGGCCTCGGGCTGCGGATCGATCAGGAGGATGGGCAATGAGACGAGAGCTGACACCCGACGACGCCCTCGATGCCGTCTGGGGTGGCTCGGTGCTCGCCAGCGGGGGAGGCGGCTGGGTCGACCACGGCGTGATGATGGGGGACCTGGCGACGCGCGTCGGCCGCCCCGTCCTTTGCTCTGTCGACGAGCTCGACGACGATGACGTCGTCGTCACGGTCACTGCCATCGGTGCACCGGCCTCGCCGAACAGGGAGATTCGCCCGCTCGACTACGTGCGCGCGCTGGAGCTGGTGGCCGACGAGCTCGACTGGCCGGTGGAGGCCGTCATGACCGCCCAGAACGGCTCGTCGACCACGCTGAACGGTTGGATCCAGTCCGCTGTCCTCGGCATGGTGGTGCTCGACGCGAGCGGCGACGTGCGGGCCCACCCGACCGGCAAGCTCGGCGCCATGGGCCTCACCACGCGGCCTGGCTACGAGACGGTGCAGGCCGTCGCCGGCGGGAACCGTGAACTGTGCGGCGGCCTCGAGGTCGTCGTCCGGGGCCAGGTGATCGCCACCTCCGACGTGCTGCGCGACGTCTGTGTGCGCGCCGGCGGTTTCATCGCCGCCGCTCGCCATCCGGTAGAGGCGTCCTATGTGAAGGAACATGCCGCCCTGGGCGCTGTCAGTTACGCCCTGTCGCTCGGCTCGGCCATGCGCGCCGCGCGTGGCGCGGACGCCGTCGTCGGGGCGGCGATCGAGGTGACCGGCGGCAGGGTTGTCGCCTGGGGCCCGCTTCACAACCTTGACCCGCTCCGGACCGCGGGCGGCTTCGACCATGGCTCTGTCTCGGTCGACGGGCACGTCGTCCGCTACTTGAACGAGTACATGACCGTGGACCTCGACGGTGAGCGCATCGCCACCTATCCCGACGTCATAGCCACCCTGTCGCTCGAGGACGGGCGGCCGGTCTCCATCGCCGAGATGACCGAGGGCCGCGACGTGGCGCTCTTCGTCGTCGACCGGTCGCTGCTGCCGCTGTCTTCAAGCACGCGGGATCGCTTCGCCCTCGAAGAGGTGGAGCGGATCATGGGCGTGACGCTGATCGGCTACGGGCCGGCAGAGAGCTCGTCTTGAGCTCGCTGCCTGCTCCAGACCTCGCTCGGGTTGCTAAGGACCTTGAGACGCTGGCGTCGCACCGGGACCCGGATGCCCCGGGCTGGACGCGCCGTGTCTTCTCCCGGTTTGACCGCGCCGGGCGCGAGTGGGTCGCCGGGAGGATGGAGGAGGCGGGGCTGACGGTCGAGACGGACGCGGCGGCCAACCTCATCGGCAGGCTGCCCGGCGCTGCCGGCCGGTCCGGCGCGACTGGTCCGTCCGGCGCGACTCGTCCGTCCGGCGCGACTGGTCCGTCCGGCGAGGCCCACCCGCCCGGCGAGGCCCACCCGCCCGGCGCCGGTCGCTCCGGCGCGATCGTGACCGGTTCCCACACCGACACCGTGCAGGGCGGCGGGCGCTACGACGGCATCGTCGGTGTGCTCGGCGCCATCGAGGCGGTCCGTTGCCTGCGCCAGGCTGGCGCCGAGCTCGAGCACGACCTCGTCGTCGTGGACTTCCTTGGAGAGGAGCCGAACGACTTCGGCTTGAGCTGTGTCGGCAGCCGCGCCATGGCGGGGGCGCTAGACGAGGGTCACCTGGCCCTGGTGGGCCCGGACGGGCGCACTCTCGCCGAGGCGCTCGAGGAGGCCGGGGGGCGGCCGGGCGCACTGGCAGGGGCGCGCTGGTCCGCCGGCCTGCACTGCTACCTGGAGCTGCACATCGAGCAGGGCCCGGTCCTCGAGCAGGCACGGGTCCCGATCGGCGTGGTGACCGGCATCGTCGGCATCCACAGGCTGCTCGCGCACATCACCGGGCAAGCGGACCATGCGGGGACGACCCCTATGGGCAAGCGCCGGGACGCCCTTTTGGGAGCCGCGGAGACGGCCCTTGCCATCGAACGGCTTGCCGTCGAGCTGCTTGCCGTCGAGGCGGCCCTGGCCGGCGAGCGGCTTGCCATCCAGCGCCTTGCCCACGCGCGGCCAGCCGCCGGGGGCGTGGCGACAACGGGGCGTCTCGAGGTCCGTCCCGGAGCTTCCAACGTCGTCCCGGCCGAGGCGGACCTGTGGGCCGAGGCGCGAAGCGCCGAGGAGAAAACCCTGGCCGAGTTCGAGCGCAAGCTCGGCGAGGAGCTCGGCGCCATCGGCGCTCGCCGTCACCTCGGCACGTCTTTGAGCTGGATCTCTCGCGAGCCACCGGTCCTCGTGACGGACTGGGTGGCGAGCGCCATCGGCCAGGCCGCGAGGTCACAGGGGATCGAGTCGCTCAGCATCCCGAGCGGTGCCGGCCACGACGCGTCCTACATGGCGCGCCTCGGCCCCATGGGCATGGTGTTCGTGCCCTCCCGGGCCGGTCGTAGCCACTGCCCAGAGGAATGGACCGACCTGGAGGACATCGGTCGGGGAATCGCGGTTCTCGCGCAGGCAGTGATAATTTGTGACCACCGAGAGGAGGCTGTGCCGGGGGAGGCGGCGCAACGGGCCACATGAACGAAAAACTCGTCGAGCTGACCGGGGACGACCTGAGCGTCGAGGATGTCGTGGCTGTGGCTCGTGGGCGGGCGCGGGTGGTTCTTTCGGACGAAGCCCTCCGGCGCATGCGGCGGGCCCGTGACGTCGTCGACGCGGTGCTGGCGCGTGGCGAGACCGTGTACGGACTCAACACCGGGCTCGGCTCGTTCTACCGGTACCGGATCCCGCCCGAGCAGCTCGAGCAGTTCTCCTTTGCCACGGTGGCGGACCTGACCTCCTCCTACGGCCAGCCGCTGCCGAGCGACGTGGTGCGGGCGATGATGGTGTCCCGGGTCAATGGCATGGCGACGGCAGGCGTGGGCGTGCGTTGCGAGCTCGCGCAGCTGCTCGTCGAGGTGCTCAACCGTGACGTCCAACCCGTCGTCAGAGAGATCGGCTCGGTCGGCCAGGGGGACCTGTCGGAGATGTCCGACATCGGCAAGGTTCTGATCGGCATCGGGCACGCCGAGGTCGGGGGCGAGGTGATGACCGGTCGGGAGGCACTGGCACGGGTCGGGCTGGAGCCGATCGTGCTCGCTCCGAAAGAGGCCCTGGCGCTGATCAGCGCCAACGGCGTGACCCTCGGCCGGGGGGCGCTCGTGCTCCACGACGTCACCGACCTCGTCGACTTGATGCAGGTGGCGGCGGCCTTGTCGCTCGAGGGCTTTGCCGGGAACCTCTCGATCATCCACCCCGGCACGAGCCAGCTGCAGCACCAGGCCGGGCTGACCGCGGCCGCCGACCGGTTGCGCCGGGTGCTCGAGGGCTCGTACCTCTGGGAGCTGGGCGCGGCTCGCAATCTGCAGGATCCCCTCTCGTTTCGCTGCGTGCCCCGCAGCCACGGAGCGCTCTACGACGCGCTCGGCTATGCCCGCTCCAACCTCGAGGCCGAGCTGAACGCGCCGAACGACAACCCGCTCGTGCTCGTCGGCGAGGGGGTGATCATCTCGGTCGGCAACTTCGACGTGGTGGGGCTGGCAATGGCCTTCGACCTGTTGCGCCTCGCCATTGCCAACGCCATCAAGGGCGCCAACGAGCGGGTGCAGAAACTGCTCTGGAACCACTTCAGTGGCCTCCCCAGCGAGCTCGCCCTCGAGCAGGGACCCACCAACGGCCTGAAGCCGATGGGCCGCTGGTGCGCCGCACTCGCCGCCGAGTCCCGCTCACTGGCGCGGCCGGTGACCCTCGACTACGCCGGGCAGGTGGCAGAGGGGATCGAGGACGATGCGAGCATGGCCCCGCTCTCGGTGCGCCGGGCCCACGAGCTCGTCTCGCTCGTGCATCGCACGGTCGCCTACGAGCTCATCACGGCCGCCCAGGCGGTCGACATGCGCGGGCGATGGCCGCTCGGGCGCGGGACCGCCGTTGCTTACGAGGCCGTGCGCGAGCACGTGCCGGTGCTCCGCGACGTCCGTGGTTGGGATCCGGACATCGAGGGCCTCGTCGAAGCGATCGCCCAAGGTGAGCTCGGTGCTCGCATCGCCGCCGAGACAAGCGGTGCTGAGGAGAAGTCGTCCCGTGTTCCGACGGGCACCGCAACCGGCCGCCCGGGCACATCGACCGGCGCCCCGGGCACTGAGCGCGGGCGGACAGCGCGGGCGGGGGCACAGCGCGGGCGAGCAGAGCGGCTCGAGAGCTCCGACCTGGCGACGCCTTAGGGAAAGCTCCCTGGCGACGCCTCACACGACGCTCCCTGGCGACGCCTCAGAGGAAGCTCAAAGGTGCCGGACTCTCACACCGCGCACCGGCACCCGCATATGAAAGGCCAGCCAGCCGATGGCGAGGCTGGTCCCGAGCACGACCTGGGCGATGGCGAAGGTGGCGCGTGCCCCGAGCGGACCGACGAGGGCACCTGCGAGGAGCGGGCTGACGATCGTCGACATCGCCCACACGAGATTGAGCAGGCCCATGACGACGCCGAGCCCTATCCCGGCTTGGTTGGCCCCCGACGCACCGAGCGGGTACCCGACCGCCCACAAGACCGCGCGGACCGCGGACGTGGCGCAGAGCATCACGGCGACGAGGAGCGGGGCGGTGCTCAGCGTCGCGGGTGACATGACGAGAGCGAGGACGAGCCCCGCGCCGAGAATTGTCCTGAGGCGAACGGCCCGCAGCCCGGCCCGTTTCGTGGCGGCACTGCTCAGCATGAACAAGACGGCGGCGACCGAGAAGATGAAACCGATCGAACCCTCGGAAGTGCCGGACGCGTGCAGTTCGAGCGGTCCGATCAGCGTGACGAGAGCCGCGCCTGCACCGGCGATGGCTACAGCCGCCGTGGCGCCGAGCACCTTGAGGTCGCCGGCGGCTGCGCGGACGCTCATGAGGACGCCCGCGGGCCGTGCCGAGCTCGTACCCTCGAGATCGATCGCCGTCAGCATCAGCGTCACGGCGAGCGTGATCACCGCCGCGACGACAAAGGGCGCCGCAAGGCCGAAGTACTGGGCGACGAAGCCGGCGAAAGCCGGGCCGATGATGCATCCGAGCCCCGAGGCCGTGATCGTGCCGGCCAGGCACGACTCGTCGCCCGAGGCCCTCGCCAGCCAGGTGAGGGCGGCGATCCACACGATGCCGTAGCCGAGGCCGAAGACGAAGCGAGTGGCGAGCAGGAACGCGAAGGAGGGGGCGAAGGCCTGGCCGATGGTCGCCACGACGATGAGCCAGCCGGACCACAAGGTCAGCACTCGCGCACCGAAACGATCCGACAGGGCGCCCGCCGGTAGCGAGATGACGAGGGCAGCGATCCCGGTTGCCGCGAGCAGGGCCGCTATCTGCACGCCGCCGAGGGCGAATCGGTGCGCGTACGAGGGCAGGAGTGGGGCGATGGCCGATTGGAGAAGCGAGCTGAGCAAGGCCAGCGCGTAGATGAGGAAACGGAGCCTGCGGGCCCGAAGCTCGGTCACCCCGCTCTCGTCCGGCGCCGCTGGCACGGCGCAATCCGTCCGCCCTTGGCCTGTCTTGGCTGCTCGTCGTTCTCTCGTAATGAAGGGCATCGCCACTATTGCCTAACGGACGCTGGTCAGTTCTCTGTGCTTATTTTACGACAATAGTTGTCGCTACTAACCTGAATGATTGATGCCAGAACGATCGGTGTGGTCGATCGATAAGGGGGTCGGTCTGCGCGAGCTGAGGGCGCTGCTCGCAGTCGCCGACCTCGGGTCGTTCCGCCGTGCGGCTGCCGAGCTCGGCTACACCCAGTCCTCGATCTCGCACCAGGTGGCTTCGCTGGAGCGTGCGCTCGGCACGGAGCTTTTCACCCGACCCGGGGGCCGTGGCGCGGTGAAGCTCACCACCGGCGGCGCCGCCGTCTACCGGCGGGCTCGCCGCGCCCTGGGTGAGGTGGAAGCCATCGGTGCCGACATCGACTGGGCCCGGCGAGGCGAGCGGACGCGCATCCGCGTCGGCGTGTCGCAGACGGCGGCTGCAGAGTTGATGCCGGCCGCGCTCCGCTCGTTCCGAGAGACGCAGCACGATGTCGAGGTGATCCTGAGCGAGGTCGAGGAGATCCAGGCCATCGTGAGCGGGCTGGGACGCGGGCGGCTCGACTTGGCGTTCGTGCTCAACCCTGAGCCCGACGAGCGAGTGGAGGCCATCCCGCTATTGGAGGATCGATGGGTGATCCTCACCCGCCGCGACAGCGCGCTGGGCGATGTCGAGCATCTGAGCTTCGACCTCATCGACGGAATGGAGCTCGTCGCCTGGACACGGCGCTGGAGCAGTCAGATCGAGCTGGAGGAAGCATGGCGCCGGCGAGGCATCGCACCGCGCATCGTCTACCGGACCGATGACAACCTCGCCCTGCAGCGTCTTGTCGCCGCCGGCCTCGGCCACGCCTGCATCGGCCAGCTGGCCGCCCGCCGGGCCGTCGACTCGTCACTCACCTGGCTCGCTCCCCGCGAGCGCCTGACGCCCCGCCAGATCGCCTTGTGCTACCCGCGCCATCGCGAGCTCACCGGCGCCGTGGCCGCGCTGATCTCAGCGATCCGGGCCAACTCGACCGGCTAGTCGGCGCTGCGGAACTCACCTCGGCGTCCCCGGTCGTCCTGGAGAATAACCTCGTGAACACCATGCTGGAAGCCGACGGCGACTCGCCACGTGACGGCCCTGGCCGCTTCGAGCTCCTCTTCGAGCCGGCGGGCCACAAGGTCCGGGTTCCCCCGGGCGTGACGCTGTTCGACGCGGCGAGCTGGAACGGCATCGCCATCGACTCGACCTGTGGGGGTCACGGCACCTGCCGCAAGTGCAAGGTCAAGCTGCTCGATCCCGGCACGCCCGTCTCGCCGCCCGACACGCGGGCTTTCTCGGCCGACGAGCTGCGCGCGGGCTGGCGGCTTGCCTGCGCCGTTCAGGTATCGACCGACCTTCGCGTCGAGGTGCCGCCGCTCGTTACGCGCCCGAAGGCGGCGACGGTAGGAGTCGGTCGCAGGGTCATCCTGCGTCCCGCGGTCCAAAAGCGCTACGTCGAGTTGACCGCGCCGAGCCTGTCGGACCAGACGACGGATCTCGAGCGCCTGCTCAAGAGCCTGGACGACCTCGAGCTGCGAGCTGATGTGCACGTGCTGCGCTCGCTGGGCCGGGTGCTACGCCAAAGCGGGTACAAGGTGACCGCCGTGGTCGTGGACGACGTGCTCATCGATCTCGAGCCGGGGGACACCACCGGCCGTGTCTTCGCCATCGCCTTCGATCTCGGGACCACGACCGTCGTCGCCACACTGCTCGACCTGTCGACAGGCATGCCCGTGGCCGTGCAGTCGATGCTCAACAAGCAGCAGGGCTTCGGAGCGGACGTGATCGCCCGTATCAGCGCCATCATCGCGGACGACCGAGCCCTGGACAGGCTCTGCCGGCTCGCGCACGAGTCACTGGACGAGCTGGCACAGGCCGTCTGCCAAGCCGGGGGCGTGAGCCCGGCAGAGGTGTACGAAATCGCCCTTGCGGGCAACGCCACGATGACCCATATCGTGCTGGGCATCGACCCCGGTCCTTTGGGCGTGGCGCCTTTCATCATGTCGACGAGGCTGTTCCCCGAGATCCTCGCCACCGAGGTCGGTGTGAGGGTGCACGAGCGGGCCCGAGCGGTGGTCTTTCCTGCCTTTGGCGCTTATGTCGGCGGCGACATCGTCGCCGGTCTTCTCGCCTCGGGGATGGACCGGGATGGGCGCATTCGCCTGTTCATAGACGTCGGCACGAATTGCGAGCTCGTGCTCGGCAACAGCGAGCGCCTTCTTGCGACCGCGGCACCGGCGGGCCCTGCCTTCGAGGGCGCGGCGATCCGTTGCGGCATGCGGGCGGCGCCTGGCGCGATCGAGGTCGTGAAGATGACCCCTGACGAGATCGAGCTCGGCGTCATCGGCGACGGCGAACCGGAGGGGCTCTGCGGCTCCGGGCTCGTGGACGCCGTTGCCGAGCTCGTCGAATGCAAGCTCGTCGACAGCTCCGGAAGGTTCGTTCCCGACGAGGAGGCGGCACGCATTGCGCCCGGCCTCGGCTCAAGGCTCGCCCTGCTCGGCAACGAGAGAGTCTTCGTCCTCTACTGGCGCGACGAGGTAGGCGATGTCGCAAACTCGATCTACCTGTCGCAGCGCGACATCCGCGAGCTCCAGTTCGCGAAGGCGGCGATCGCGACCGGTTGGCACGTTCTGCTCGAGGAGGCCGGCCTCAAGGCCGGAGACCTGCAGCAGGTGCTGCTCGCAGGGTCCTTTGGCAGCTACCTTTCGCCTGGGAGCGCCATCCGCTTGGGCCTCGTCCCGAACCTGCCGCTATCGCGTTTGCTGAGCGCGGGCAATTTGGCCGGAGAGGGGGCGAAGATGGCGCTGTTGAGCATGCGAGAGCGCGCAGGGGCCATGGCTCTGTTGGAAGAGGTGGAATATGTCGAGCTGTCCGAGCGGGCCGATTTCAACGACCGGTTCGTCGATCAGATGCCCTTCCCTCTCTGAGCCGGGCAGCTCACCTCTCTTTGACAATGGCGGCGAATCGTTCGGCAAGGCCCTGCCAGCATCCGAACAGGCGCCTCTCGGCCGTGGCGACCTCGGCGATCGCCCGCTCTAGCTGGCTGCGCCGCGCCGGTGCCATCTGGTCTTCCGCGTCAGCCCACGCTTGCAGGACCGCGCTGTCGGCCTCGGGATGGAACTGCACGCCCCAGGCACGACTGCCGATGCG
>JBEKBT010000043.1:0-22724 GCA_050015255.1 Acidimicrobiales bacterium | reverse complement strand
ACCTTGCGGCCGGCTACGGGGAGCTCGGAGCGCTGCCGACGACGGCCCGTTTCGTGATCGAGCGGTTCTTCGACGACACGGGCGGCATGCAGCTCGTCGTCCACTCGCCCCGGGGAGCGAGGCTGAACCGCGCTCTCGGACTGGCCCTGAGGAAACGGTTCTGCAGGACCTTCGACTTCGAGCTGCAGGCGGCCGCGAGCGACGACGCCGTGGTGCTGTCGCTCGGCCCCCAGCACTCGTTCCCCCTCGAGGACGTCCTCGGGTTCCTCTCCCCGGCGACGGTGCGTGACACCCTGGTCCAGGCGGTCCTGCCGACGCCGATGTTCGGCTCGCGCTGGCGCTGGAACCTCTCCCGTTCGCTCGTCGCGCCGCGCTACCGGGGGAGCCGGCGGGTCCCGCCCGCCATCCAGCGCATGGAGGCCGACGACCTCATGGCGGCGATATTCCCGGCGCTCGCCGCCTGCCAGGAGAACGTCTCGGGGCCGATCGAGATCCCCGAGCACCCGGTCGTGCGCCAGACACTCGACGACTGCTGCACCGAGGCGATGGACCTCGAGGGCCTGACCGCGGTGCTGAGCTCGATCCGCTCCGGTGAAGTGCGGGCGCACTGCGTGGACACGGTGATCCCCTCCGTGCTCGCCGAGGAGATCTTGAACGGTCGCCCGTACACGTTCCTCGACGACGCGCCGCTCGAGGAGCGCCGCACGCGGGCGGTGCCGACGCGCCGGGGCCTGCCGCTCGAAGCGCGTGATCTCGCCGCGCTCGATCCTGGCGTCGTCGCCGGCATTGTCGAGCAGGCCCGGCCCGAGCTGCGCAATGCGGAGGAGCTGCACGACCTGGTCTGCTCGCTCGTGCTCGCGCCGCCGAGGCCGGAGTGGAGCGGGTGGATGGACGCGCTCGCGACCGCAGGGCGTGCCATGACGATGGAGCTTCCTGGCGCCGGGGCGCGGTGGGTGGCCGTCGAGTGCCGGGAGCTCGCCGCCAGGCTTGGTGACGGGGCCCGGTTCGTTCCCGACCACAAGCTCGAGACCGGCGAGCCGCGGCCTCCTGCCGCCAGGGAGGACGCCCTTGTTGCCGCCGCCCGCGGCCACCTCGAGATCCTCGGGCCGGTCACGGCCGAGGAGCTGGCGGCCTCGATAGGAACGGGAACGACCGGCGAGATCCGCTCCGCCCTCGCCCGGCTCGTCGGGGAAGGGTCCGTGCTTGCCTGCCGAATCGCGCAGGCGGGCTCGCCCGGAGCCACGCCCGCCGAGCGGTTCTGCGCCCGCCATCTCCTCGCCCGCATCCACTCGGCGATGCGCGGCGGCTCGCGGCGCTCGGTCGAGGCGGTCAGCCCGCAGCAGTTCATGCGCTTCCTCCTCTCCTGGCAGCACGTCGGGCCGGGACACCGCCTGCTCGGCTCCGGCGGGGTGGTCGAGGTCGTCGAGCAGCTGCAGGGCTACGAGGCCGCCGTCGAGACCTGGGAGTCGTCGATCTTGCCAGCGCGGGTGGCCGGATACCACGCCGCTCTGCTCGACGAATGGTGCGCGCGGGGCGAGGTCTCCTTCGGCCGGCTCGCCCTCCGCGTCGCCGACCGCCCGGGTGCCCCAGCGCGCCGCGGCGGCGCGACGCCCTCACCGGCGACACCGATCAGCCTGTTCCGGCGCGAGGACCTCGACTGGCTGCTGGCAGCTGCTCGGGACGGGGCGGCCCCGGACCCGCCGAGACTCGGGGCCGCGGCGGAGGTCGTCGAGGCCCTCCGGTGCCACGGCGCCCTGTTCGTGACGGATCTCTGCCAGATGACCGGCCGCATGCCGGGCGAGGTCGCCGAGGCCCTCTGGGACGGTATGGCCCGCGGGCTGCTCACGGCGGACGGCTTCCAGGCGGTGCGGGCGCTCCTGAGCGGGCGCGGGCGCTGGGCGCGGACGACTTCGTTTCCCGGCCGGGCCGCACCGCTGCTCGCTGGCCGGTCTCGGCCCGGGCTGCCCCGACCGGGGCGCAGCCGGCCCCGAGTGCGGCCCGCCCTCTCGGGAGGCAGGTGGTCGCTGCTGGGAGCCGGGCTCGGATCTGCGGCCCTCGCCCCGGGCGGTGGATGGGGCGCAGCCTCTGGAGCCCCCGGCCTCGATCACGGGGCCCTGGACCCAGACGAGCTGGCCGAGGCGATCGCAGGACAACTGCTCGCCCGCTGGGGGATCGTCTTTCGCGATCTGCTCTGGCGTGAGTCGTTGGCGGTCGCCTGGCGCGACGTTCTCTGGGCGCTCCGGCGCCTCGAGGCGCGGGGCGTGGTGCTTGGGGCGCGCTATGTCGCCGGCTTCACCGGCGAGCAGTTCGCGCTGCCTGAGGCAGCCGAGCAGCTGCGAAGCGTCGCCAGGCGCCCGGGCGATGGCGTCGTGGTCCGGCTCTCGGCGGCCGATCCGCTCAATTTGACGGGCGTCATCCTGCCGGGACCTCGGATCGCGGCCCAGCACGCCCGGACGGTCACGCTCAAGGACGGTGTTCTCGAGCAGCCCGAGGCCGAGCCCGTGGCGCAGCCGGGCGCCTTTCCCGGCTGACGGGACTCGACCGGCTGGCGCCGGCTACGGGGCCGCGCAGGACTGGGCGATCTCGGCCGTGGTGGGCTGGAGGGCCGTCAGGACCGGGGGCGTGGAGAGCGGGTAGAGGGCCGCAACATGCGCCGGCGAGAGGAAGGGGGAAAGCTCGGAGAGGCGCGGCTGGCCGCTGCGGGCGGCCTTCAAAAAGGCGACCGTGACCTTCTCGACGATCGGGGCGGCCCGGCCCCGGCCGACATAGGCCGAGAAATGGCTCGCTTCGAGGAGCTTCAGGAAGAAACCGCCCCCGACGTCGTGCAACAGCGTGGCTGCCTGCTGGGGAAGGTTGCAGGCGTCGAGGGCGCTTTGCACGAACAGCAGCGGCGGAGGGCTGGCCGGGGGCGAGTACGTGCCCGACAGCTCCGATCCCGACAGGATGACGACGGCGAAGGGCGGCGTCGCCAGGTCGCCATAGGTCGTGGCGTACTCCTGGTGCGGTGCCTGCGCGTAGACGAGGGCGGCTACGGCCTGGGCACCGTCGGAGTGTCCGGCAAGGGCGTACTTCCCCTCTTGGACGAGGCCCTTCAGCCAGGGGGCACCGCTCGAGGCCGCCCCGGTGGCGCCGGACTCGACCTCGCCCACGACATAAGCGATGTCGTAGGGCTCGTTCACCACGTCTGATTCGGCGGTCTCGAGCTGCAAGGGCGTGGCGTTCCCGAGCGAGTTGATCTCGTCGGCGTTCTCGTCGGGGAAAAACGGGGCCACCACGACGAACCCGGCGTTCACCCACGAGGCGAGAAGCGGTGTGTAGGTGGCAGGCAAGGTGTCGAATCCATGGGCGAAGACGACGACCGGGTACGGCCCGCCGCCGTAGTCGGGCTTCTCGCGAACGGTCGGTCTCGTCCTGGAACCGCCTATCGAGGGGTACCAGATCTCGGTGACGAGGGTGCGGGGACGGGCGCTGCCTCCCGGCGCCGGGTTCACGACCCCCCCGGCGCTCGTGTTCGTGTCCGTCCAGGTGACGGTCCTGAGCCCGATCCCCGATGCCGGCACGGGGGCGGTCGTCGCGGTGGTGGTGGGGTGAGAGGGCGCCGTCTTGGTAGCTTTGCCCGAGTTGCCCGGGCTGCCGCCGAAAAGGCTGACGATCCCGACTATGACCGCCACGACGAGAGCCGCCCCGAGCACCACGGCCAGGCGCCGGCGCCAGTAGACCGCCGGCGGGTACCGCCGGGGCGGCGGGCGCCGCCGCGGGGGCCGTTGGCTGGGTCCGCTGGTACCGCTCACCTGCGGGAATCTACTGTGCCGCTGGCGCGATTGCTCTCCGGGTCGGTGGGGCGGCGCCCGGGTCGTACGCTTTGTTCTTGCTCTTGTTCCTGTCTCGGCCACTGAGGTTGCCCGGTCGGGGAGCCCTGTGAGCCGGTGCCGGCCGCACCTGCAATCCGTCCGCGCCTTTCGGACGTATCTCTTGTGATGCGACGCGCGCGCGAACCGGCGAGCGGGCCTTCGGACGAGTCGCTGCTCGCCGGGATGGCGCACGGCGACGAGCGGGCCGGGCTCGTCTTCGTGAGAAGGTACCAGGCGAGGGTGTTCGGGCTGGCCTTCGGCATGGTCGCCGATGCGGCCCTTGCGGAGGACATCGCCCAAGAGGCGCTGATGAGAGCCTGGCGGCACGCGCCTGTCTACGATCCCCGCCGCGGTGCAGTCTCCACCTGGGTGCTCACGATCGCCCGCAACCTCACCATCGACGCCTTGCGCATGCGCCGGGCGGTGCCGACCGACCCCGACGACCTGATCAATCTCGGGCTCGTGAGCAACGAGGCCTCGCCCGAGGGTGCGGCCGCGAGCAACGACGCCGCTCGTGAGCTCCGTCTCGCGCTCGCGGCCCTTGGTGCCGAGCAGCGCCGGGCCCTCGTGCTGGCGTACTTCTACGGCATGACGGCAGCGGAGATCAGCCAGGCGGAGTCCATCCCTCTCGGCACGGCGAAGACGCGGATCCGCTCGGGCCTGACGAGGCTGCGAGAAACGATGACGAGCGAAGGGAGCCCCCGGTGAGCACTTACGAGACGGGTTCCGGGCCCGAGTGCGGCCGGTACGCGGACGAGCTTGCCGAGCTCGCCCTCGGGATAGCGACGGGCAGGGAGCGGGCCGAGGCGCTCGCCCACGTGGAGCGGTGCTCGAGCTGCCACGCGGAGATGGAGCAGCTGTCCCTCGCCGCCGACTCGATGCTCGAGGCGGTACCTGGTGTCGAGCCGCCGCTCGGTTTCGAGGTGAGGCTTGCAGAGCGCCTGGGTGCGGGCCGCGACGCCCGCCAGCTCACGAGCCGCCAGCTCTTGAGCCGCCAGCTCACGGGCCGCCAGGGTACGGGCCGGCAGGGGAGGACCCGTTGGTTCGCCCTGGCGTCGGCATGCCTGACGGCGGTCGTCCTCCTAGGCGCAGGTGCCGGCATCGGGTGGCTCGTACGCGGCGGCCAGCCGCCGGCGGTCGCACGTTCGGCCTTCGGCACCGGGCCCGGCGGGCGGGCCTCCACGCGCTCACTGGACGCGGGAGGCCGCGCCCTCGGGTATGTCACCGTCTACTGGGGGGCTACCTCGGGCCGGACCTCGAGCAGCCCGAGCTGGCTGTTCATGAGCCTCGATGTGGGGTCGTGGTCAGGTGAGGCGACCTGCGAGGTGAACCTCGCCGACGGCGCCAAGGTCCTGCTCGGGACCTTCTGGCTCGATCACGGTTACGGAGCCTGGGGTGTCACCCTGCCGTCGGGGACCGGGAGCATCCGTTCCGCCTCGGTCGTGAGCGCCAAAGGCGTCCTCGCCAGCGCCGAGTTTGCACCGGGCAGGACGGCCTCCCCGTCCGGGCCGAGCGGGTACTCCGAGCCACCCGGTAGCTGAGCTTCGACTCAGCTCGTCAGTCCTGGTCTTCCTCGGCCTCTTCGTTGCTCACGGTCACCGGGTCGTCGAGCAGGGCGCCCACTTCGATCGCCTCGACGACGTCCAAAGGCGCCTGGTCGTCCTCCTGCTCGTCGTCGTAATCGATCTCGCTGTCGAGCGACACCGCCTCCGCGGCGTCGGGCGCGACGAAAGGGTCTGGCTTTTCAACCACCGGGAGACCGTAGTCGTAGCTGTCGCTCATGGCGCCAGTTCTAACAGAATCCTTACCGCGAACAAACAGCCCCAGGGCGTCCTGCCGATCGCTGAGGCTCCACGTGTCGTGAGGCTTCGGGCATCGGGCGGCCGGGTTGTACAGGTAGGCGTGCCCGGCGGTTCAGGTAGGCTTTACGGTGCCGATCTTCGCCGGTGTCTGCTTTGCCTTCTTGGCGGCGCGCTTTTCCTTGAGCGACTTACCGGGCTTCTTGCCCGAGTCTTTCTGTGGCGACTTGTTGGCCACGCCGAGCTCCTTTAGCTGCTGTTCACACCCACAGCGAAAGCTGCGGGTGTGAGACTTCAGATCGCGCGGACACTGCTGGCTTGCATGCCCTTTTTGCCCTGGGTGACTTCGAACTCAACCCTTTGGCCCTCGAGCAGCTCGCGGTAGCCCTGCGCCTGAATCTCTGACTGGTGAACGAAGAGGTCCTCGCCGCCGCCGTCGGGTGCAATGAACCCGAAGCCTTTGGTGGCGTTGAACCACTTCACAGTACCTACTGCCATCTCTGGAACTCCTCTTGCTCCACGCACATTAGAGCGGGAGTCCAGTCATGGATACCAGCACAGCACTCAGCCTGCGTGGTGGCGACTGGTGCAGCAACAATGATACCCCGTTCCGGCATCAGCGGTACCGGTTGTCACCAGTCAGGCGGAATGTGCAAGTAGCTGCGGTCCAGCGCTGCGAGGGAACCGCAGCCCAGGAGCCTGAGCGTGCGGTCGAGATCCTCGCGGAGCAAGGCGAGGACCCGGTCCACACCGGGCTGGCCGGCGGCGGCGAGCCCGTAGGCCCACGCACGGCCCACCATGGCCGCCCGGGCGCCGAGGGCGACGGCTTTGACCACGTCCTCGCCGCGTCGGAACCCGCCGTCGACCAAGACCTCTACCTGCGACCCGACGGCGTCGACGACCTCGCTGAGGGAGCGGAGCGCGCCTGGCAGGGAGTCGAGCTGGCGTCCACCGTGGTTCGAGACGATGACGGCGTCGGCGCCGGCGTCGACGGCGCGCTTGGCATCGTCACCGGTGACGATGCCCTTTGCCAGGATCGGGCCCTGCCACTGCTCCCGCATCCAGGTGAAGTCCTCCCATCTCGGTGGCCTGGCGATCCAGTGGAGCAGCGCGTCCGGAGTCGACATCGCTTGCCCGGGCGGGCCGAGGCTGGCCGCGTTGACGAGCTCGAGCTGGAAGCGGTCGTGGGCGGCATCGGCGAGCCACCCGGGTCGCACGGCGACTTGCGGCGCCATCTTCACGATGGTGGGACGGTCAAGCTTCAGTGGTGGGCTCAGCCGGAGTCGCGCCTCGCGCTCGCGATTGCCGGGGATCTGGGTGTCGAGTGTCACCACGAGGCCGCTGAAACCGGCTTCCTGCGCCCTTGCCACCAGTTGCTCGGCTCCCGCCCGGCCGCCGAGGAAGTAGAGCTGGAACCAGGCCGGCCCCGTCGCTGCACCCATGACCTCACCCATGGGGTGGCCGGACATCGAGCTGAGCGTGAAGATCGTCCCCGCCGCGCCCGCCGCCCGGACCCCGGCGATGTCGCCGAGTGGGTTCATCATCCGGGTGAAGCCGACCGGGCTCATCAGCACCGGCATGGCGACCTCGAAGCCGAGGACCGAGGTGGCGAGATCCGGATCGGGCACGCCCATGGTGACGCCGACTCGGGGGCGGAACCCGACGGCCTCGATGACGGCCCGGTTCGCCCTCAGCGTGGACTCGGCCCCCCCACCGCCGTCGATGTAGTCGAAGACGGCGCGGGGCACCCTTCGCCGGGCGAGCCGGCGGGCGTCGTTCACCGATCCGATGTGGGCCGCCGCCCGGCCCTGCACGAGCCGGCAGTACCGGTCCCAGTAGTCCACTCAGCCCACGACGCGGACCGGCAGCGGCCCCAGGTGGAGGATGTCCCTCATGCTGCCGACGACGAGCCCCATGAGGTGGGAAAGGCATCCCGGCGCGCCGGCCGAGGACGAGTTGGACATGGTGTCGTACGGTACCAGCGCCCGCCCTGGCGGCAGCGGGACAGTGCTAGGTCAACTCCTGACCGCCGGTGACCTTGAACACCTCACCGGTGACGAACGAGGCCTCCCTCGATGCGAGGTACACCGCAGCGGCCGCGACGTCGGAGGGATAACCCGGCCGCCCGACCGGCACGCGGGCGATGGCGCTCTTCTGGTCCTCAGGCCGAGTGAACGTCTCGTGAAATGGCGTGTCAAGAATCGTTCCAGGTGCGATTGCGTTGACGGTGATGCCTCTCGGCGCCACCTCCTTGGCAAGAGCACGCGTGAACCCGTCCATGCCCGCCTTGGCGGCGGCGTACGCGGCCGCACCCGGGCCACCGCCGGTGAAGGCGGCCATGGACGAGATCAAGATGATCCGGCCCCCTGGCTTGTCCATGTGCCTGAGGCTCGCCCGCGCCAGGTAGAAGGCGCTGGAGAGATTCGTGTCGAGAACGGCGTGCCAGTGGGTGTCGGGCATCGTGCTCACGGGGACCCTTCCGATGAGGCCGCCGGCGTTCGCGACGACCACGTCCAACCGTCCGAGCCGGGCCACCACCTCGTCTACGAACTGGTCGACAGATGCCGCGTCCGTCACGTCCACGGGCAGCGCCAAGGCCCGTCGCCCGAGGGCCTCCGCTTCCCTGACCACCTCGTCTCCGGCGTGGGTTCTGTAGGTGATGGCGATGTCGGCACCAACAGCGGCCAAGGCGAGCGCGATCGCACGACCGATGCCGATGCTCCCGCCCGTCACGAGGGCGACATGCTCGCGAAGATCAGCCATCGGAGCGCTCGGCCGCAGGCTTCACGAGACAGACCGACAGCAGCGTGTCTTCGACGACGTCGCGCCAGCCGTGCAAGGTACCGGGCTCGAAGATGTACAGCTCGGGTCCGTGATAGTCGATCTCCTCACCGCTCGAGAGCACCAACTTGCCGCGCCCGGTGACGATGTGGCAGAACGCGTAATCGGGACCGCTGTGAATCGGGACAGAGGTCCCGGCCGGGATGAGGTGGAAATTGCTGGTGCCGTTGGGGGAGCGGTAAAGCTCGGCCGATACTCCGCCGAACTCATCGGTGTCTCCCCAGGGCGGAACCGCGGACCTCTGCAGCTCGACGTGGCCGTCTGCTTGGCTGAAAACGGTCGTTTGCATCATGTGTATGACTCCTATCAATACCTGAATGGTCCCGGCTCTCTGACTGGACAACTACGGGCTATTTTGTCCCGGTGCGCCTCTTCGCCGGCGCGTTGACCGGATGTATGGGTGGCAGCCCTCGTAACACTGCTGCGGCGTTTCTCGCGACGCCTGTCCGAAGAGCTATTACCGAGCTGTCCGAGAGGTAGGCCATGTGCGGGGTGGCAATCACCGACGGGTGCGTGCGTAGCACGTGGTCCGGCGGCAGAGGTTCCTGATCGAAGACATCCAGTCCGGCGCCGCGCACGTGGCCGGCATCAATGGCACGCACCAGTTCGACAAGATCTATCAAATCACCCCGCGCGGTGTTGACGATGATGACGCCGTCTCGCATCACCGCGAGGGTCTCTTTGCAGATGATGTGTCGCGTCTCGGCAGTGAGAGGACAGTGCAAAGACAGGAAGTCGCATCTTTCCAGCATGGGGAGCAGGTCGCTGCTGACGATGCCCGCCGCCTCCATCTCTTCCGAGGCGATGTACGGGTCGTCGGCCCACACCTCGAGACCCATTGCCTGCGCCCGGCGCCCGACAGCTTTGCCGATGTTGCCCCAGCCAACGAGTCCCAGCACCCGCCCTTGCAGGGCGACGGGGACAAACGGGTCGTCGGCGGTGCGCCATCTGTCGACCTCGAGCCGTTGCGTGTACGCCCGAAGCTCTCTCGCCAGCGCCAGCAGCAGCAGCATCGCATGGTCGGCGACCGTGTCCGCCGCGTAACTCGGTACGTTCGCAACCCAGATGCCGGCCGCGGTGGCCGCCTCGACGTCGACGTTGTCCACCCCGACGCCGTAGCGCGCCACGAGCAGACATGAGCTCGCTCGCTGCAGGACGCGGGCGGTGATCGGAGCGAGCTCGACCAGGATCACCTCGGCTTCGGGAAGCAGGGGTTGATCGAGCACATGCTCCTCGTCCCACACCGCAGACTCGCAGACGACAAGGGTCCCCCCCGCCTCCTCGATGATGCCTCGTTCGAGACCATGGTCGCGATATGAAGAGTCGAGAAGAAGCGTGAGGTAACTAGGCATCGTCGTGTGCTCTCAATTTCTGGGCGTGGGCGTGAAAAGGCGTGGGCGGGCGTCGAGCTGGCGAGGGAGCGGTCAGCCCACTTTCGGCGGCCTGGTCGGTCCCATGCCGACACCGAGCTCGATGAGCGCGACCTCGATCTCGTCGAGGTCCTCGTCGGTGAGGGAGAGCCCGGCGGCGCCGATCCAGCCGTCCACCTGGTCAGGTGAGCGAGACCCGACGATGGCGCCGGTCACGCCGGGCCAGCTCAGCACCCAGGCGATGGCGACGGAGGCGACGGTGGCGTCGTGGCGCGCGGCTATGGGACGAAGGCGGTCCCGAAAGGCCAGGTTCCGCTGCAGCGCCGGCGGGGTGAAATGGGAGAACTCGATGTGCCAGCGCCGCCAGTCGCGGCTGTCCATAAGCTCCAAGCGTTCGAGGGAGAAGCTGTCGCTGAGCAGACCGGCCTGCATCGGGCTGTAGCAAAGCACGCCCGTCCCGTTCTCGGCGCACCACGAGACGAGCTCGGCGCCGGCGCGGCGGTCGATCAGGGAAAGTGGCAACTGCAGCGAGTCCACGTGGCGGACCTTCTCGCAACGCTCGAGCAGGGCGATGTCGAAGTTGGAGACAGCTCCGGCCCTGACCTTGCCCTGCTCGATCAGGCGACCCATCTCTGCCCAGGAGTCCTCGACCGCTACCCCTTCCCGGTCTGGCCAGTGGAATTGGTAGAGGTCGATCCGGTCGATGCCGAGGCGCCGGAGGGAGTTGTCGCACTCCTGGCGGATCGAGTCGGGACGCAGGCATCGGAGGGGCTCACCGAATATGTCCGAGTCCGACCAGCGCAAGCCGCACTTGGTGAAGATGAACGGGCGCTCGCTTTCGGGGACACCTGCGACCGCCCGCCCGACCATCTCCTCGGAATGGCCCCTGCCGTAGACGGCGGCAGTGTCGATCCAGTTCACTCCGTGCGCGATCGCCCGGCGCAGTGAGCGGACCGAGGAGGCGTCGTCCTGCGCCCCCCAGTTGTACTTCCACTCGCCCCCCCCGATCGCCCAGCTGCCGGCCCCGACCACGCTGATGTCGTAACCCGTCCGGCCGAGCCGTCGTGTCGCCAATGTTGTCATTCGGGGGCCTCCTTGAGTGTGGTGGTTGGTGTCGCGGGACGCTCCGTGTCCTGCACGCGGTGCGTCGCAACGGTCACTTCGACGTTCGCTTCGACCGAGACCTCGGTGACAGTTCCCGGCGCAGACTGGGATATCTCGCGCCGATAGCTCTGCACCATGAGCTCGATGAGCTCCTCGAGGGTGATATCGCTCAGGTTCTTGTCCAGGGTCACGCGGCCTTGCTGGATCACATTGACGCGATCGCAGATCTCGAAGAGGTGGGTGTAGTTGTGGTCGATCACGATGACCGAGATGTCCGTCTGGCGGCACAGAGACTTGACCAGCTGGATGATGAGCCACGTCTCCTTGGCGCCCATGGCAGCCAGCGGCTCGTCGAGCAGCAGGATCTTTATGCCCTTTTCCTGGGTGGCGCGAGCGACGGCGATGGCTTGGCGCTGCCCACCGGACAGCTTTGCGGCCGGGACGTCGACGGAAGGGATCTCGACCCCGATGTCGTCCAGGTACTTACGCGCGGCCTGGCGCATCGACCGGTTCTTGAGGAAGCGGAACCAGCCGCCACCGGTGTACTCCCGGTTGAGGAAAAGATTGTGGTAGACGCTCAGCTCGTCCACCAGCGCCAGGTCCTGGAAGACCGTCTCGATGCCGTGATGGCGAGCTTCCTGGACCGAGCGGAACCGGACCTCTTTGCCCTCTACGTAGATGCGACCGTGGTCCGGCTTGTAGAACCCGGTCAGGATCTTGACCAGAGTGGACTTGCCGGCGCCGTTGTCGCCGACCAGGCCGAGGATCTCGCCCCGGCGCAGATGCAGGTCCACGCTCCGCAGCGCGGTCACGGGGCCGAAGCTCATGGCGACGTCTTCGATCCTCAGGACGTCGTCGGCGTCGGCTGGGTCCTTCTTCTCGACTCGGTCCTTGGCCTCGACCTTCGACATCATTGGCGCGTCTCCACCTTTCTTCGTCGGCCGAAGATCGCTTCGAGGAAACGGGCAAATGAGCCGTGCCCGGCTCCTCTGATGCTCGCCCTTTCGATCTGGACGTTGAGGACCATGGCGACCAGGATGGCGATTCCGAGGATCAGGTCGTAGGCAAACGAACTGATGCTGATGACGTGGAACCCGTCTTCGAGAATGCCGAGCACGATCGACCCGATGGTCGCACCGATCATGGTCCCGCGCCCTCCGGTGAGGGCGGTCCCGCCGATGACCGCGGCGGCGATGCCGTAAAAGGTGAAGGTCAACCCGGGCGTGTCGGGGTCGATGCTGCCGATGTGATAGCCGTCGAGGATGCCGATGAGCCCGCCTATGAAGGCGCACAGCACGAAGCACCAGATCTTGGTGTAGTCGACTTTGATGCCCGACTCCCTGGACGACTCCGAGTTACCCCCCACGGCGACGGTGTGCAGGCCGAAGGTCGTCCTTCGCAGCATCACGTGCAAGAGCAAGAGGGTGGCGAGCGCCCAGTAGGTCTCGGCCCAGACGGCTCCGCCCAACCAGAGCACGAGCGTCCCCGAGCCGACAGGGTTCGCCGGCGCCCCGTTGGACGAGATCAGGATTATGCCCTCGAGGGCGAAGGTCACCCCGAGGGTCGTGATGAACGACGGTATGTGGAGCTTGAAGGTGACAAGACCGTTGAACCACCCGATCCCGGCGCACACCACCAGCGTCAGGACGATGGCCAACGCAAGGGGGACTCCATGATTGTTGAAGTACTCGACGACGAAGGGCGAGAGCACGTAAACCTCGCCCACCGACAGGTCGATCTCTCCGAGGATCAGGATGGGGACCTCGGCAAGGGCGAAAAAGGCAATGGGGGCGATGAAGGCGGCCAACGCCTCGGCGTTGGCGCTCGTGAAGAAGTAGGGGGAGTCGACCGTGAAGAAGAGGACCAGTGCGAGGGCGACAGCTGTGACGACCAGCTCCTGCAGGTGCAGGTCCACGAACCGGCGCAGCCCCGACGGGGGCAGGTGACCAGCCTCCGGCTCACTTGGGGCGTGGGCACTTGCGGTCGGGGCCGGGGAGGTCGGGGAACTCGGGGAGCTCGGGGAGACGGCACCACTGTCGAGCGCCGGGCTCACACCTTGATCTTGTCGCATCTGCCTCACTGACACCTGTCGGGAAAGGGACCGAGAATTCCTATCTACCGCTGCTGATTTAGTGCCTATGGAAGATCTTCTGGGAAGTATAGGGGTCGCCGCTCCCACCGAACAGATGGGAGCGGCGACGTCCTTTTTGCCTACGTGTTGCCTTTTTGCCTACGTGTTGCCTACATATCCCTTGATGCTCGCCGGCGGGGTGTACACAACCGGGGTCGTGCTGGAGCCTTCCCAGCTGTCCTTGCGGGTCACGTAGGCGGAGACATTCGACTTGTCGACGTACTTGAAGCCGGTGTCCACGTCGACAGGTGTGATGAGTCCACCCGTGATGTTGTAGAGGAACAGCTCGTAGATCGAGCAGGCGCCCTGCAGGTAGGCCTGCTGGTCGACCGTGAAAGCGAGCTGTCCCTTGGCGATCAGGTCCAGCACGGGAACGCCGACGTCGAAGGCAGCTCCGCCGATTCCCTTCTTGGCCAGGCCCAGCTTCTGGATCGCCGTCGCGACGGCGACGCCGTTGCTTCCACCGCTCGAGAACATGAACTTCACGTCCTGGTGTCCCTGGTACCACGCCTCGATCGAGGCGAGCGCGGGTCCTTCGGTGGCGCCGACGCCCACTTGGACGAAGTCGATGCCGGCCGGCTTGAACACGCTGGCGGCACCGTCCATGCGGGGCTGCTCGTTGAGCGAGCCGGGAACGCTGATCATGCCTCCGACCAGGTCGCCCTTCTTGACGTAGGTGAGAATGCGCTTGGCCACGGCCACGCCGGCGTCAAAGAGGTCCTGACCGATGTAGCACATGGCGTTGTTGCCGGCGCCGACGGGAGCCTCGGCGTTGTAGGCCGTGACGGGAATACCGGCACCCAGTGCCCTGTTGGTCACGGCGTTGAACGCGGTCGGGTCAACCATGCAGCAGGCGATGCCGTCGACCTTGTCGTTGATCGCAACCGTGAAGGCGTCGACCATCTCGGGGATGATGTCGGTCTCCGAGCCGGTCCAGGTGTATGAGACGCCCAGCAGGGCGCACATGTCGTTGGCCCCTTCGCGGCAAGAGACGAAGAAGGGGTCGGCCGTTACGTGACATACCATGGCAAACTTGTAGGCCGGGTAGTGGGGCCAGGGGTTGTGTGTGCCGAGCGAGGATGACGCGCTCGCACTGCTTTGACCCAGAATCTCACCGAGAGTCCCCATGAACGGCACAGCAGCCGCCGTCAGACCTGCATTGCGCAGGAAACGACGCCTTGATACCTCACGGACTTTCGGGTTAACTTCCGGGTGCTCGTATTTCGGCATATTTCGTGCCCTCCTTCGTTGCATTTATCCTGGAATTAACAGCAACCTCCGTGCACAAATAGGGAATATTGCACGCCCCGGTTCGGCACGTGCGGAATTCATGGCGCCCTCTCCCGCGCCCACCGCCATCCAATTCGCGAGCTGACGCTCGGTGTGAGGCTACTGCTATGGTGAGAGGCTGTCAAGATCTAGTCGTCCTGTCATGATAGGCTTACTTGAGGTGCTGGTTTGACGTTTTCTCAGTCGAGATGACGAGATGAGTAACGTGTTCTTTGCGAAGGGCCTCATCGTCGACATGGACGGAGTCCTCTACCGGGGGGAGCGCGGCCTGCCCGGGCTGGTGGAGTTCTTCGAGGTCGCCCGCTCCCGCCCGTTCGTGCTTCTCACCAACAATTCCACCGTGTCCGGCCCGGAGCTGGAGGCCAAGCTGGCGAGGATGGGGGTACGGGTCCCGGTGACGGCCATACTCACCGTCTCCGAGGCGACGGGGCGCTATCTGAAAGAGACATTCCCGCCTGGGAGCAGGGCCCAGGTGCTGGGGAGCACGGCTCTGAAGACTGCTGTGGCGGCGGCCGGGATGACGCTGGTGCCCAGGCATGGGGATGTAGTGGTGGTCGGACTCGATGCTGCCCTCAGCTACGAAGCTTTGGCTGAGGCAGTGCGGTCCGTCGCCGCGGGAGCGGGATTCGTGGCAACGAGTCTCGACTGCGTGCTTCTCACCGAGGAGGGAATTGCCCCGGCGTCGGGGTCCATCGTCGCGGCCATTCGCGCCTGCGTGGAGTCGGTCCCGGTGTGCGTCGGCAAACCGAGCCCCGCCATGTTCCAGATGGCGGCCGCACAGCTGGGCCTGCGCCCAGAGGACACCCTCGTGGTCGGCGATAACCTCGGCTCGGACATCGCCGGCGGCAAGTCTGTGGGAGCTCGGACGGCGTTGTTGCTCTCCGGGGTATCGGCCCCCAGCGGCCAGGACGAGATCGAGCCCGACCTGGTGCTGGCCGGGCTGCCCGAGCTGTCGGAATGCCTCCTTCGCGCGTGGGAAGCTTGAGGTCCCCATGAGCGAGCTGAGCGATCCCGTCTGCCCACCGCGGCCATTGGTCCTGATCACCGATTGCGACCACCCCGACACCGAGCTCGAGCGGGCCATCTTCGCCGCTGCCGGCCTGGATGTGCGCCTGGCCAATTGCCGGACCGAGGACGACGTCCTGGCCGCCGGTGCGGACGCCGTCGCCCTCTTGGTCCAGTACGCCCCGATAAGCGCCAGGGTCCTGGCCGGTCTGGAAAGGTGCCAGGTCGTAGGCCGTTACGGAGCTGGGCTGGACATGATCGACCTGCCGGCAGCGGCGGCCCGGGGAGTGGAGGTCGTCAGCGTCCCCGACTACTCGGTGCAGGAGGTCTCGGACCACACCATCGCCCTGGTGCTCGCCTTGTGCCGCCGGACCCTTGTCTATGCCAGCGCCGTGCGTTCCGGTCGCTGGGACATCCGCGAGGGAGGCGTCGTACGCCGGCTCTCCACCCTGCGCCTGGGTGTGATCGGGCTGGGGCGCATAGGCAGGCTGGTCGCCGCCAAGGCGGCAGCCCTCAACTTCGAGGTGGTGGGCCATGACGTGGCTCCACCCGCCGAGCCCGGCGTGCCTTTGCTCAGCCTGGAGGAGCTGCTCGCCACGAGCGACGTCGTCACCCTCCACGTTCCCCTTTCGGCCGAGACCTACCACCTGATAGACGCCTCCCGGCTGGCCCTCATGCGGCCCACGGCGGTGCTGGTCAACACCTCTCGGGGAGGCCTCGTCGACCAGGCCGCCCTCGCGCAGGCCGTTGCCGAGGGGCGCCTCGGCGGGGCGGGGCTGGACGTACTCGAGCGCGAGCCCTTGGACCCCGACGATCCCCTGCTCGGCGAGGAACGGGTGATCATAACCCCCCATATCGCCTTCTACAGTGAGGAGTCTCTGTTGGAGCTCAACCGTCGCGCGGCCGAGAGCATCGTCGAGGCCCTCGCCAACCGGGGCGTGATCGACCGGGTGCCCCAGGCCTGAGGCCGCCTCGCCCGGGGCAGAAGGCCAGCGCCCAGCTGGTTTCCGGAAGCCCGGCGCCCGTAGCCGCGACCGGGGGCGCCAGCCAGGCGAAGTGCGTCCCGACTGGTTGTCGCTTATAATCCTGTCATGACCTATCCAGGCGCGGGAATCGAGATCCGCTCCTTCGAGCCCTACTACCAGCAGCTGAAACGCATCCTGATCAAGGAGATTGAGAACAACCACAAAGAGGGAGACCTGCTTCCCTCGGAGTCGGAGCTCTGCCGGCGCTACTCGGTGAGCAGGACAGTGGTCCGTCAGGCCCTGGGCGAGCTCGAGGGAGAGGGTCTGGTCCTCAAGGTGAAGGGCAAGGGCACCTACGTGACCGGCCGGCCTCTCAACACCAGCTTCGTCCAGCACTCGTTGGGCTTCTACGAATCCATGCAGCGCGCCGGCCACATGGTGGGCACGAGGGTGATCGTCCTGCAGACCGAGCCCTGCGGTGCGAGCCTGGCCAAGGTGCTGGAGATCGGCATGGAGGAAGACGTCATCCATTTCGACCGCGTCCGAAGCGTCGACGGCATACCTGTCCAGGTCGTCCGCACGGCACTTCCGGCCCGTCTCTTCCCCGGGTTGGTCGAGAGGGACATGACGGACTGCTCTTTGTACCAGGTGCTCGCCGACGTCTACGGTGTCCGGCCCGCGACAGGTCACCGTGCCATCGACGCCACGGCGCTGAGCGGCGAGGACGCCCACTATCTGCAAGCAACCGAAGGTCTGCCGGCGCTGCGCATCGAGAGCGTCACCCGTACCAGCGAAGGGGTTGTCTTCGAGTACTACGTGGCCATATATCGAGGCCACAGCTTCAAGTTCGAACTGGATGTCACATCACCATGATGGGGCGACGGCTAGCCCAGATAGGCGAGAGGGTGACGCCACAAGCCTGGATTGCCTGGTGAGCGGGCCCGGCGGTACTTTCGTCGTGGTCCGGGTGGTTGAGGCAACGCCGCGGACGAATCACTGGTGAGGCTGTCTGGGAAGGACGGACCTTGATGGTTTGCAAAGCAGGCGACTCGGAGTTTGACCACGATGTGACTGTGATGTCGGCGTCTCGCCCCTTTAGCGTGGCGCTCGACTGCGCCACCGGTTCGCTTACGCCCTACAGCGGGTCTCTCGTGAGACCTCTGAGCGACATGGCGAGTGCTTTCGAGGATCAGGCGGCAGTGGAGGGCATCCTGGCGAGCGGTGACGACCCGGTCATATACAGGAGCTATTACCCGGATGTCCCCAACGAGCCGGACCACCTTGCCTTTCTCACCACGACGATCTCAGCTGGCACCGTGGGCTCCGAGTTCTTCATGACAAGGGGCCACCACCATTATCGCGACTCTGCCGAACTATACGTGGGCATGTCGGGGGAAGGGATAATGATAATGGAGTCTCGACGGGGAGACTTGTCGCAGCAAGAGCTGGCGCCATCGGTCGCGGTCTATGTCCCCCCGGGCTGGGCCCATCGGACGGTCAACACCGGGAATGTGCCACTGACCTTCCTGGCCGCCTACTACGGCGACGCCGGCCATGACTACGGCGCGATGGAGAGCACGGGCGGCTTCTCCATTCGCGTCTATCGCGGCGACGATGGCCCGCAGCTGCGCCGGTCGGCGACTCGGGACGGGGTGGGTCCCTCGTGATCCCGGCGCGGGCCGAACTGGTGATCGGCTCTCATGTCGTCTCGGCCGACGGCCGCGGCGAAGAGTCCGCGGTGTTGAACCCCGCCGACCAGGAGGTGGTCGGTTACGCCCCGGTCGCTGACGCCCAGATGGTCGATCAGGCCGTGACCGCGGCCGCCGAGGCTTTCCCGGCCTGGTCCGCTCTGCCCGGGTCGCGACGTGCCCGGCATCTTTCCGAGGTCGCCTCCTGGATCAGGTCCAACGCCCCCCGCCTGGCTCGCAGCCTGACCTTGGAGCAGGGCAAGCCGCTGAGCGAGGCGGCCTCCGAGGTGCAAGCCGCGGCCAAGGCGTTCGACTACTACGCGGCCGAGGCGGTGAGGGTCTACGGACAGACCATCCCGACCGAGTCCGTGACCCTGCGCAGCCTGGTCATCCGCCAGCCGTTCGGGGTAGTGGCCGCCATCACCGCCTGGAACTACCCCCTCGGCCTGATGGCCTGGAAGATCGCCCCCGCTCTGGCCGCGGGCTGCACCGTGGTCGCCAAGCCCTCCATACAAGCGCCTCTCACCGTGCTCGAGGTTGTGTCCGGAGCTGTCGGCACGGGCTTGCCCGCCGGGGTGCTCAACTCGGTGAACGGAGGTGGGGCCACCGTGGGCAACCTGCTCGCGGGACACCCGAAGGTGGCCAAGATCACCTTCACCGGTGGGACCGAGACGGGCCGGCACCTGCTGAGAATCGCCGCCGAGGACATCAAGAGCGTCCTTATGGAGCTGGGTGGTCACTCGCCGATGATCGTCGCCGCAGACGCCCCCATGGAGCTGGCGGTTGCCGACGGGGTGAAACGGTCGTTCCGCAATGCAGGTCAGCTCTGCAACTCGGTCAACCGGATCTTCGTCGTGCGCTCGGTCGCCGACGAGTTCCTCGCACGTTTCGCCGCCCGGGCGTCCAAGCTCACCGTCGGTCCCGGGCTCGACGAACCCGAGCCCGACGTCGGGCCGCTGACGAACGCCGACACCAGGGACAACGTGGAGAGACACGTCGCCGATGCCCGCAGGCGAGGTGCCGAGGTGCTCGTCGGGGGCGCCCGTCCGGAGGACGAGCGTCTCTCTCGTGGCTTCTTCTTCCTGCCCACCGTCGTGGTCGGCAGCGAGGACATGGCGATGCTGAACGAGGAGACCTTCGGACCGGTCGCCCCGATCATGGTGGTGGACGACCTCGATGAGGCCGTCGAGCGGGCCAACTCCCTCCAGTTCGGACTGGTCTCCTACCTTTACACCCGTGACCTGCGCACCGCCGTGGAGGTGGCCGAGAGGCTCGAGTTCGGCACGGTCAACGTGAACAACGTCGGGGGAGGAGACGTGCCCTTCCCCTACCCGGGCTGGAAGCACAGCGGGCTCGGAGTCGAGCTGGGGCATCAGGGACTCGAGGAGTACCTGCGGACCAAGCACGTGCGGATCGAGATCGGGTACGGCTGAGAGGTGGCCGAGTATGTGGTCGCTATCGACGTCGGGACCCAGAGCACCCGCGCCGCCCTGGTAGACGTCGAAGGCCGCATCCACGACACAGCCTCCTCCCCGATAGAGCTCTTCGTGCCCCGACCGGGCTGGGCGGAGCAGGATCCCGAGCAGTGGTGGGAGACCACCGTCGCCAACATCGAGGCCGTCCTGGCCCGCAATCCCAAGGCGACGGTCGGAGCGGTGGCGGTGGGCGCCCAGATGCACGGCGTGGTCGCCATCGACTCCTCGGGGGCGCCGCTCACCGCCCGGGCGGCGATCTGGAGCGACAAGCGCTGCCTGGAACAGGTGGAAGCCTTTCAAAGGCGACCCGACGCAGAGGAGCTCTCCCACCTGGCGGGCAACCGGCCCCTGCCGGCCTGGGCGGGCTTCAAGATGGCCTGGCTACGCGCCAATGCGCCAGATGCCTATGAACGGGCCAGGAAGTTGCTGGTGCCGAAGGACTTCCTCAACTACCGCCTCTGCGGCACGGCAGCCACCGATCCCTCGGAGTCCTCCGGCTCTTTCCTCTGCGACGCCGGCAGTGGCCAGTGGTCCGAAGCGCTGCTGGAGGCCCTGGGGGTCGACCGTGGCAAGCTTCCTGAGATAGTCGACTCCTCGTCGGTGATCGGCACCGTGCCCGAGGCGGTGGCCAGGCGCACACGTCTGGCCGAGGGGACGCCCGTGGCCGCGGGCAGCGGAGACATGATGTGCCAGCTGCTCGGCTTGGGCATCACCACACCGGGCCGGGTCGGCCTCGTCGCAGGAACTGCCTCGATCATGTCGCTCGCCGCCGAGAGCGCCTCGCCGGACTTTCGCATCATGAACCTGCGATCGGCCAGCGGCGGCTGGATCCGCTTCGGCATCGACGACGCTGCCGGGAAGTCGTTGCGCTGGTTCGTCGACACCTTCTGCCCGCCCGCCGGCAACTCCCCCGATCAGGTCAAGGCCGCGTTCGACTCGCTTGTCATGCAGGCGGCTCAAGTCGAAGCCGGTTCGGGTGGGCTCTTGTTCTTTCCCTACCTGCTCGGTGAGAGGACGCTCGGCAGTGCCCGCTCCAGGGCCTCTTTCGTGGGCGCGACACTGCGCCACCAACGGGCCCATTTCGTCCGGGCGGTCATGGAGGGGATAACTCTGGAGGACTGCAGGGCGTTGCGATGCCTCTGCCCTGGGGGGCTGCAAGGTTCCATCCGTTGCAGCGGGGGAGGCGCCACGAGCAGCTTGTGGAACCAGATCCGGGCCGACGTCTTCGCCCACCCCGTGCAGGTGCTCGAGTCGGCCGAAGGCGGTATCCAGGGCGCGGCCATCCTCGCCGGGGTGGCGGCGGGCTGGCACAGCGACGCCGCCGCAGGTGCCGAGGCGGTGGGCCGCGTGACCGAGACCTGGACCCCTTGTCCCGACGCGGTCCGTGCCTACGAGGACGCCTTTGTCAGCTTCTGCGCTGTTCACGATGCCTTAGAAGGCCTTTGGCAAGGATGGGATGATAGGATCAAGTCATGACTGATATTCTCAAGGCCATAGGCTCCGTGCGCCTCGTGCCGGTGATCGTTATCAACGAAGAGGAGAACGCCTATCCCCTCGCACAGGCGCTCAAGGCGGGCGGTCTCCCCTGCGCGGAGGTCACGTTTCGAACGGCGGCGGCAGCAAAGGCGATCCGGGCCATGGCTGCCGACCCTGAGATCATTCTCGGAGCGGGGACGGTTCTCCGCCCTGAGCAGGTCGACCAGGCCCTGGAGGCGGGTGCCCGCTACATCGTGACCCCGGGCTTCAGCGCCGAGGTGGTACGGGCGTGCCAAGCCAACTCGGTACCGGTCTTCCCCGGCGTGGCGACCGCCACCGAGATGCAGATGGCCCTGGAAGCTGGCATCGAAGTAGTCAAGGTCTTCCCGGCGGAGGCCATCGGCGGCCTGCCGATGCTGAAGGCCCTGGCGGCGCCCTTCACCATGATGCGCTTCATCCCGACCGGTGGCATCGGCCTCTCCCAGCTGGCCGACTACCTCGCCTTCCCCCCTGTGCTGGCGGTGGGAGGAAGCTGGATCGCTCCCTCGGCGCTGATCAAGAGCCAGAGCTTCGACAAGATCACCGAGCTCGCTTCTCAGGCGGTCGCCATCTGCCAGGCGGCCCCCGACGGCCCCGTGGCGGGACGATGACCGCCACCGATCAGCCGACGCCTCCGGTACAGGTCCGGCCGGCGCAGGACTGCCGCTTCGACGAGGTGTCCCTCGGTGAGGTCATGCTCCGCCTTGACCCCGGAGACGTTCGCATCCGCACCACCCGGCAGTTCCGGGTCTGGGAGGGCGGTGGGGAGTACAACGTGGCCCGCGGTCTCAGGCGCTGTTTCGGCCTGCGCACAGCGGTCGTGACCGCTCTGGCCGACAACGAGGTCGGCCACCTCATCGAGGACCTCATGTTGCAGGGCGGGGTGGACCTCAGCTTCTTGAGCTGGGTCCCCTATGACGGCATCGGGCGCCGCGTCCGCAACGGCTTGAACTTCACCGAGCGTGGCTTCGGGGTGCGTGGAGCCGTGGGTGTCTCGGACCGCGCCTACAGCGCGGCCAGCCAGATGCGACCAGGGGAGGTGGACTGGGAGCACCTCTTCGGCGAGCTGGGGGTGCGCTGGTTGCACACCGGGGGCATTTTTGCCGCCCTGTCGGAGACGACCCCGGAGGTCATCGCCGAGGCCATGCAGGCGGCGAGGAGGCACGGCACCGTTGTTTCCTTCGACCTCAACTACCGGCCCAGCCTGTGGAAGGACTTCGGCGGGCAGGCCCGGGCCAGGGAGGTCAACCGGGGCCTGGCCCCACTCGTCGACGTGATGTTGGGCAACGAGGAGGACTTCACCGCCTGCCTCGGCATCGAGGTGCCGGGAGGCGACCCCAGCTTCGCCTCGGTCGAGGTGGACAAGTTCAAGGCGATGATCGAGCAGGTGACCAAGGAGTTTCCCAACTTGAAGGTGGTGGCCACCAGCCTTCGGACAGTTCGCTCGGCGACCTTGAACGACTGGACCGCGGTCGCCTGGTCCTCGGGAGGATTCGCCCAGCCGATCAACCGGCCGGGCTTGGAGGTCTTCGACCGGGTCGGGGGCGGCGACAGCTTTGCCTCGGGGTTGATCTACGGCCTCATGGAAAAGGGCGATCTGCAGACTGCGGTCGACTACGGAGCCGCTCACGGGGCCCTGGCGATGACGACCCCGGGCGACACCAGCTTTGCCAACAAGGCCGACGTCGAG